>NZ_JBKFRY010000020.1:0-64838 GCF_046569105.1 Salmonella sp. 741265073_HBA
GCTGGTAAGAGAGCCTTACAGGCGCATCTGAAAAACCTCCGGCTATGCCGGAGGATATTTATTCGCCTGTTACCGGCCATGCCGACACGCGTCACATTTCTGCTTAGCAGAATTACTTGTCCAGTAAAAGCATTATTCATCTGGTAACAAGCGTAGGCTTCTCACCGTCATAATTTCCCTCGTTAACTATTACGAGGAAAACGTTATGACTAAAAAACTGATTGCCGTTTGTGCGTGTCCGATGGGCCTGGCTCACACCTTTATGGCGGCGCAGGCGCTGGAAGAGGCGGCGGTAGAAGCAGGATACGAAGTCAAAATCGAAACCCAGGGCGCTGATGGTATTCAAAACCGTCTCACGGCGCAGGACATTGCCGAAGCGACGTTAATTATCCATTCCGTAGCAGTAACGCCGGAGGATAACGAGCGTTTTGAATCACGCGATGTATACGAGATCACGCTTCAGGATGCCATTAAAAATGCTGCGGGCATTATCAAAGAAATTGAAGAGATGATTGCCGCCGAACAACCGTAATTCTCGACAGGGATACAGATATGGCCATTAAAAAACGCAGTGCGACTGTTGTACCCGGCGCATCCGGCGCGGCAGCGGCAGTCAAGAAACCGCAGGCCTCTGGTAATAGCTTCTGGGGCGAACTACCGCAGCATGTGATGTCCGGAATTTCACGCATGGTGCCGACGTTAATCATGGGCGGGGTGATCCTCGCTTTCTCGCAGTTGATTGCCTATAGCTGGCTGGACATTCCCGCCGATACCGGCATCATGGACGCGTTGAACAGCGGAAAATTCGCTGGTTTTAATCTCTCCTTGTTGAAGTTCGCCTGGTTATCGCAATCTTTCGGCGGCGTGTTATTTGGTTTCGCCATCCCGATGTTCGCTGCCTTTGTGGCGAACTCCATCGGCGGCAAACTGGCGTTTCCGGCTGGTTTTATCGGCGGTTTGATGTCCACTCAGCCAACGCAGGTGCTGAATTTTGATCCGGCCAGCCTGCATTGGGTGACCACCGCGCCAGTCCCGTCAACCTTTATCGGCGCGCTGATTATTTCTATCGTCGCGGGATATCTGGTGAAGTGGATGAACCAAAAAATCCAGTTGCCTGACTTTCTGCTGGCCTTTAAGACCACCTTTTTACTGCCGATTCTCTCCGCCATTTTTGTGATGCTGGCGATGTACTACGTGATTACGCCCTTTGGCGGCTGGATTAATGGCGGAATTCGCACGTTGCTCACCGCGGCGGGTGAAAAGGGGGCATTAATGTACGCGATGGGAATCGCCGCCGCGACTGCCATCGACCTCGGCGGTCCCATTAACAAAGCCGCAGGATTTGTTGCCTTTAGTTTTACCACTGACCATGTATTGCCAGTGACGGCGCGTTCCATCGCGATTGTCATCCCGCCGATTGGTCTGGGGCTGGCGACGCTGCTCGACCGTCGTCTGACCGGTAAACGTCTGTTCAACGCGCAGCTTTATCCGCAGGGTAAAACGGCGATGTTCCTGGCGTTTATGGGGATCAGCGAAGGGGCGATTCCCTTTGCGCTGGAAAGCCCGATCACCGCCATCCCGTCTTACATGGTCGGTGCCATCGTGGGGTCGACGTTCGCCGTCTGGCTGGGCGCGGTGCAATGGTTCCCTGAGTCGGCAATCTGGGCGTGGCCGCTGGTAAGCCATCTCGGCGTCTATATCGCGGGTATTTTACTGGGCGCGGTGATAACGGCGCTGATGGTGATCTTCTTGCGCCATATGATGTACCGCCGGGGTAAATTACTGATTGAAAGTCTGTGAAATAAGGACTGATAACATGACGCGACTGACATCGCTTCGCCAATGGCTCACCGAGCGCCAATTAGATGCGGTACTGATCTCCTCGCGCCCGAACAAGCAGCCGCATCTGGGCATTTCCAGCAGCTCAGGATTTGTCCTGATCAGCCGCCAACATGCGCATATTTTGGTTGATGCCCGTTATTACGCCGATGTGAAAGCGCGCGCGAACGGATATTGCACACATCTGCTCGGCGGGCAACAGACGCTGGCGTCGTTGGCGAATCAGATTATCGCTGCGGAAAATCTGCAAACGGTTGGCTTTGAAGGCGCGCAGGTCAGTTGGGAGACGGCGCGTCGCTGGCAGACGGAACTGCAGGCCACCATGATCAGCGTCTCCATTGACGCGCTGCGGCAGGTTAAAACGGCGGCGGAAATAGACCGTATTCGTGAAGCATGTTGCATTGCTGATGCGGGTGCGGAACACATTCGCCGCTTTATCGCGCCAGGCCAGAGCGAGCGGGAAATCGCCGCTGAACTGGAGTGGTTTATGCGCCAGCGCGGCGCGGCGAAAGCCTCCTTCGATACTATTGTCGCCAGCGGCTGGCGTGGCGCGCTGCCGCACGGCAAAGCCAGCGATAAAATCGTGGCGGCGGGGGAATGGATAACTCTCGATTTCGGCGCGCTGTATCAGGGATATTGCTCCGATATGACCCGAACTTTTCTGGTGCCCGGCGCGGGCGCGCCGCAGGAGCATCCGCTGTTTCCCGTCTATCACATTGTCCTTGAGGCACAGCTTGCCGCCATTGCGGCTATTCGTTCGGGCGCGCGCTGTCTGACGGTGGATGCCGCCGCGCGCGACGTTATCGACCGGGCGGGATATGGCGAGTTTTTCGCTCATAACACCGGCCATTCTATCGGCATTGAGGTACATGAAGATCCTCGCTTTTCGCCTGATGACCACACAGTACTCGCACCGGGAATGCTACTGACCGTGGAGCCGGGCATTTATCTGCCGGAGCAGGGCGGGGTACGCATTGAAGATGTTGTACTGGTCACGCCGGAAGGCGCGGAAGTGCTCTATTCCATGCCGAAAACCGTATTACTGACAGGAGCCGCATGATGGATTTATCGCTACTGAAAGCGCTGTGCGAGGCGGATGCGATCGCCGCGTCAGAACAGGAGGTTCGCCAGATCTTACTCGACGAAGCGGATCGCCTGCATAAAGAGGTGCGCTTCGATGGCTTAGGATCGGTATTGATCCGACTTAATGCCTCGGATGGCCCGAAAGTCATGATCTGCGCGCACATGGATGAAGTGGGATTTATGGTGCGCAGTATTTCCGGCGAGGGGGCGATTGATGTGCTGCCGGTGGGCAATGTGCGAATGGCTGCGCGTCAGCTCCAGCCGGTCCGCATCACCACGCGGGAGGAATGTAAAATTCCCGGCCTGCTTGATGGCGAGCGCAGCGGCAACGAGGTGAGCGGACTGCGGGTCGATATTGGCGCGCGTTCTTATGACGAGGTGATACAGGCGGGGATTCGTCCCGGCGATCGTGTGACTTTTGATAGCGCGTTTCAGGTGTTGCCGCATCAGCGGGTGATGGGTAAAGCCTTTGATGATCGGCTCGGTTGCTATCTGCTGATAGCGTTGCTGCGTGAATGGCACGATGCGGAATTACCGGCGGAAATCTGGCTGGCGGCCAGTTCCAGCGAAGAGGTGGGATTACGCGGCGGTCAAACGGCGGCCCGCGCCGTTGCGCCGGATTTAGCCATCGTACTGGATACCGCCTGCTGGGCGAAAAACTTTGATTATGGCGCGGCGAATCATCGGCAAATCGGTCAGGGACCGATGCTGGTGCTGAGCGATAAGTCGCTGATTGCGCCGCCAAAACTAACCGCCTGGGTTGAGAGCATCGCAGCGCAAGCGGAAATACCGCTACAGTTGGATATGTTCAGCAACGGCGGAACGGACGGCGGGGCGGTGCATCTGAGCGGAACGGGCATCCCGACGGTGGTGCTTGGTCCGGCAACCCGCCACGGACATTGTGCCGCCTCGATTGCCGACTGTCGCGACATTCTGCAGACACAGCAGTTGCTGTCGGCGCTGATGACCGGTTTTACGCGCGATACTGTGGCTCGCCTGACGGATTTCAGGTGCTGATTTCGCGCTAAAGGAGTAGTTATGTTAACGATAGAGTTTCTCTGCCCGCTGCCTAACGGTATTCATGCGCGTCCCGCGTGGGAGCTGAAAGAACAGTGCAGCCAGTGGCAAAGTGATATTACTTTTATTAATCATCGTCAGAATACGCGGGCGGACGCGAAAAGTTCGCTGGCGCTTATCGGCACCAGTACGCTGTTCAATGATAGCTGCGTTCTGAATATTAGCGGGCGTGATGAAGAACAGGCTAAACGATCGCTGGAGGCCTGGCTTGCGCACCATTTTATCGACAGCGATAGCGTTCAGCCAGGGCCAGCCGAACTGGCGGCGCATCCGCTGCCGCGATCGCTGCTTCGCCTGAATCCGGATTTGCTGTACGGCGATGTGCTGGCAAGCGGCGTGGGCGAGGGGATTCTGACGCTGTGGCAGAGCGATAATCTGGAGGGCTACCGTACTATTCCCGCGAGCGCTGAAGATCTTACCCGCCTTGAAAATAGCCTGGCGACGTTGGCGGAACAGCTTAATCAACAGCTTCGCGAGCGTGACGGCGAGAGTAAAACTATTTTAAGCGCTCATCTGTCGCTGATTCAGGATGATGAGTTTGTGGGGAACATTCGTCGCTTAATGGTTGAACGCCATCTGGCGCTGGGAGCGGCGATTATTGCCAATATGGAACAGGTTTGTCGCCAGCTTTCGGCCTCGGCAAGTGATTATCTGCGCGAGCGGGTGAGCGATATTCGCGATATCACCGAGCAGTTGTTGCACATTACCTGGCCTGAAAAACAGCCGCGTAATGCGCTGGTGCTAACGCGTCCCACCCTTCTGGTGGCGGAAGACTTAACGCCCAGCCAGTTTTTAAGCCTCGATTTACAGTATCTGTCCGGCATGATCCTCGAAAAGACCGGGCGGACGTCACATACTTTGATTCTGGCGCGCGCTTCCGCGATCCCGGTGCTTAGCGGGCTCTCTGCCGAGGCCATTGGTCGTTATGCTACCCGGCCTGCGGTGCTGGACGCGCAGTGCGGCGTACTGGCGATTAGTCCGGATACCTCGGTGCGCGGCTATTATGCCGTGGCGCAGAAGCTGGCGGATAAACGACAACAACGGCAGGCGCGCGATGCGGCATTGCTTGCCTGTACGCAGGACAACCAGCGTATCGATATTGCGGCGAATATTGGCACCGCGCTGGAGGCGCCTGGCGCGTTCTCCAACGGCGCGGAAGGCATTGGCCTGTTTCGTACCGAAATGCTGTTTATGGATCGCGACAGCGCGCCGGATGAGCAGGAGCAGTTTGAAGCCTACCAACAGGTTTTGCTGGCGGCGGGCGAAAAGCCGGTGATTTTCCGCACCATGGATATTGGCGGCGATAAACATATCCGCTATCTCAATATTCCGCAGGAAGAGAACCCTTTTCTTGGCTACCGTGCGGTGCGTATCTACCCTGAGTTTGCCGGGCTTTTTCGCACCCAGCTTCGCGCAATTTTGCGGGCTGCTGTTTTCGGTCATGCGCAGTTGATGATTCCGATGGTGCATAGTCTTGATCAGATTTTATGGGTAAAAAGTGAGCTGAAAAAGGCGGTTGCGGAGCTGCATGGGGAAAGGCTGCGTCACGCGCAGGATATTCCGTTGGGAATTATGGTTGAGGTGCCGTCGGTCTGTTACATCATCGATCATTTCTGCGATGAGGTGGATTTCTTTAGCATCGGTTCGAACGATATGACGCAATATCTGTACGCGGTCGATCGCAATAATCCGCGCGTCTCGCCGCTGTATAACCCGATTACGCCATCGTTTTTACGCATGTTGCGGCAGATTATCCACACTGCCCATGAGCGAGGTAAATGGGTCGGCATTTGCGGCGAACTGGGCGGAGAAAGCCGCTATTTACCGCTACTTTTGGGACTGGGGCTGGATGAGCTAAGTATGAGCAGTCCACGTATTCCGGCGGTAAAAAGTCAGCTACGTCATCTGGATAGTCAGGCGTGTCGGGCGCTGGCAAGTCAGGCTTGCGAGTGTCGCAGCGCCCAGGAGATAGAAGCGCTGCTGAATCAGTTCGCGCCAGAAAAAGAGGTACGACCGCTGTTAGCGCTGGAAAATATCTTTGTCGGCGAGCCGCTCAGTAATAAGGAACAGGTTATCCAGTTTCTGTGCGGTAATCTTGGCGTTAACGGGCGTACCGAACATCCGTTCGAACTGGAAGAGGACGTCTGGCAGCGTGAGGAGATTGTGACCACCGCCGTTGGTTTTGGCGTGGCGATCCCCCATACCAAATCGCAATGGATTCGCCACTCGTCGATCAGTATTGCGCGTCTCGCACAACCCGTAGACTGGCAGTCGGAGATGGGTGACGTAGAGTTGGTGATTATGCTGACGCTTGGGGCGGATGAAGGGATAAATCATGTGAAGGTTTTTTCACAGCTCGCCCGTAAGCTGGTAAATAAAAACTTCCGTCAGTCGCTGTTTGCCGCCAATGATGCCGACAGTATTTTGGCGTTGCTGAAGGCGGAGTTAACGTTTTAGCATGGGATAACCGCCTGATGGCGCTGCGCTTATCAGGCCTACGTCCGTGAGTGATGGTAGGCCAGATAAGGCGTTTACGCCGCCATCGGGCGAGCGGTTTGTTACTGAAACCGCGCGCTGTAATCCCCTGGCGTCAGGCCAAACTGACGTCGGAACAGACGGCAAAAATAATCGCTATCCTGATACCCGCAACGCAGCGCGACTTCGTTAATCGGCAAGTGGTATTTCTGCAACATAATACGCGCTTTCGCCATTCGCACCCAGCGAACATACTCCACAAAACTCATGGTGCCATGCTGAGTAAATAGTCTGGACAGGTGGTTGGCGGTGATATTAAAGAACTGTGCAACGCTTTCTCTGTTTAACGGCTGGGCGTAGTTATCCTGTACCCAGTTACAGATACTGTGATAGAGAAATTCAGTGCGTGGACGGCAGATATCGGGGGGCGTATTCACCACGTTCCGGCACAAATGCAGGAGGCTGAGCACCAGCGGCTGGATAATATTTTGTTCCTGAGGCGAACGGCTTAAATGGGTAAGCGCGGTCAGCATTGCTTCGCCTTCGCCACGTTGCAAATGTGGCAATTCGATACGGCGCGTCGGACGTAAAAGCGATGCTGTACGGTTTTCGTAAAACAATAAACCCAGCCAGGAGGGCGCGAATACCAGACTAAGCAGCATCACCGGTTTATCGCTAACCGCCAGGTTCGCCGCACGGGCAGGGATAAACAACATTTCGCCTTCTGTCAGCCGACGCTGCGTTCTTTCCAGTTGATTACCGTATTCTCCGCGCAAGACGATATCCAGCCGCGGGAGGTCGATACATAAGCTGCCGGAGGGCAGGGAGGGTGGTTGGCTGGCAAACCATACGCGTCCTAATCGGTGTGGATTCAGCACCAGGCCGCTAAACAGATCGGCAAAAAATTGTTGGTCTGCCGGTAAGTCTGTTTTTTTCATTGCCTTTCCTGTGCATGAATGCTTCAACTGTCTGAATTATTTCACTTTACTCTTGCTGAGCGAAAGATCAAACACCAGCGCGTTGAGTCATCACGTCATGGCGGTTAGTCAGGCGAAAACAGGGATTTATTTTACTATACGTATCCGGTTCGCTGCCTTATTTACGGTTTCATCGCGGCATCTTGCTGGAAAGGATCCTCATTTTCGGGGAAATGTCCCTGAAAAACACCGCAATATGACATGATTGAATACCATTATCATTAGTAAGGATTTTGGTTAAAGAGGAAAAACCACAAAACCAAAAGGGGATTATTTGAGATAAGGTTTATTGACAGGAAATTATCGTCGGCTGCGCCACGTTACGTAAATTCAATGATATCAATTTGTTAATAATATGATTTGTTTGATGCTATAACTGACACGTTTAAAAAGTAAGTTTTTACGCTTGTTCCTCTTTTTTGTCGCTAAAAATATTTTCATTAGCCTCTCGACAGGAAGAAAATTTTCAGGCTATTTTCTAAAGGAGCCACCATCGTGGCAGCGTCGCTCGGACGGTCCGGGCGCTAACGTTAATCTGAGGATATTATGGCTGACTTCCGCCCTGAACGTCGCTTTACGCGTATCGATCGCCTTCCGCCCTATGTTTTTAACATCACCGCTGAACTCAAAATGGCTGCGCGTCGGCGCGGCGAAGATATTATTGATTTCAGTATGGGTAATCCTGATGGCGCAACCCCTCCCCACATTGTCGAAAAACTTTGCACCGTCGCGCAGCGTCCGGATACGCACGGTTATTCCACGTCTCGCGGCATACCGCGCTTACGCCGCGCGATTTCTCACTGGTATCAGGAACGTTATGATGTCGATATCGATCCGGAAACCGAAGCGATTGTGACCATCGGTTCCAAAGAGGGACTGGCGCATTTAATGCTGGCGACGCTGGATCATGGTGATACGGTACTGGTGCCGAACCCCAGTTACCCGATTCATATCTATGGCGCCGTTATCGCCGGGGCGCAGGTGCGTTCGGTTCCATTGGTAGAGGGGGTGGATTTCTTCAACGAGCTGGAGCGCGCTATTCGCGAAAGTTATCCGAAACCGAAAATGATGATTTTGGGTTTTCCGTCTAACCCTACGGCCCAGTGCGTCGAACTGGAATTTTTTGAAAAAGTGGTCGCTCTGGCTAAACGTTATGATGTGCTGGTGGTGCACGATCTGGCGTATGCCGATATCGTGTACGACGGCTGGAAAGCGCCATCCATTATGCAGGTGCCTGGCGCGCGCGACGTGGCGGTCGAATTTTTCACACTGTCGAAAAGCTATAATATGGCGGGCTGGCGTATTGGGTTTATGGTGGGCAATAAAACCCTGGTCAGCGCGCTGGCGCGCATTAAAAGTTATCACGATTATGGCACCTTTACCCCGCTTCAGGTGGCGGCTATCGCCGCTCTGGAAGGCGATCAGCAGTGCGTGCGCGATATTGCCGAGCAGTATAAACGTCGTCGCGATGTGCTGGTGAAGGGGTTGCATGAGGCGGGCTGGATGGTTGAAATGCCGAAAGCCTCAATGTACGTCTGGGCGAAAATCCCGGAGCAATATGCGGCGATGGGGTCGCTTGAGTTTGCCAAGAAGCTGCTGAATGAGGCGAAGGTTTGCGTTTCTCCAGGGATAGGCTTTGGTGATTATGGCGACACCCATGTACGCTTTGCATTAATAGAGAATCGCGACCGCATTCGCCAGGCCGTCAGAGGGATTAAAGCGATGTTCCGCGCCGATGGCGTGCTGCCGTCACATCCAAAACCCGTTGAGGCGAGCACGGAGTAGAAAAGCAAACAGGAGCCCCATGGCTCCTGTTTTTCTTTGCATTGTACTTTTAAATCATCAGGGCGAAAGTACCGGCCCAAACGATGACCATAAATGAAATGCCCATAAAGAAATATTTCACGTTTCATCTCTCCGCGTACCTGTCGTACGCCTAAATGAACTTACACTTACCTGATTATAGAGAGTTGATGCCGGACAATACGAAATTGAGAATTATTCGTGTTTCGACCGCCTGCATCACCTCAGAATTCTGCGCGTCATCGCTCCAGACGGCGCTAATGTACGCCTAAAAATGAGGTGAAACAAGAGGCATTTTCTTATTTACTTTTAGTAACTTACAAGTGTCGGGAATCGGCGACAGTTTAATTTCTGACAGTGATGAATCGCTATTGAGCGACGCCGCCGACACAGTAAAAAAACGCCTGTAAACAGGAGACTTATCGCTAAAAGCAGGAATGAGTAATTTACGATGTGAATATTATGGCAATGCGAAATGACAAAATAAAAGGCCTTGCGGCCTTTTTCAGATGTAGAGTGACGCTTCCCCCAACGGGCGAGTCTTGAAACGGCGATGGATCCAGAGATATTGCTCCGGGGCGCGCATGATCTCTTTCTCTATAATTTTATTCATATAGGCAGCGGCTTGATTTTCATCTGCCGGGTAACCTTCCATTTCAGGGGTAATATACAGACGATAACCCGAATTATCGGATTTCCTGACCATTGTAACGGTCAACATGGCGGCGCCGGACAGCCTGGACAGTACATAGGTGCCGTTGGTGGTGGCGACGTTTTCAACCGCGAAAAATGGCGCAAAGGAGCTACCTTTAGGGCCGTAGTCCTGGTCGGGAGCAAACCAAACGGCTTCCCCTTTTTTTAGCGCGCCCACAATGCCGCGCAGATTGTTTCTGCCGATCATCGCTTTATTTGAGCGCATACGACCGCGCGTCTGCACCCACTCCATGAGCGGGTTGTTATGCGGACGATAGGTCGCCATCATCGGCTGGCAGAGACCCATTACCCGGCCTCCCAATTCCAGCGACATAAAATGCACGCCAACGACCATTACGCCGCGATTTTGCGCCTGCGCACGGGTAAGGTTGTCCAGCCCGTCCACATCAAACCATTTACGAACCCGGCTATCAGGCCAGAACCAGGCCATGCCCGTTTCAAGCAGCGCCATGCCAAGAGAGTGGAAATTCTCGGCGATCAGTTTTTCCCTTTCTTCCCGGGAGAGGGTCGGAAAACAGAGTTCAATATTTTTCTGGGCGATCGACTCACGTCGCTTCAGGAAGGGGCGCGCCAGCTTACCGGTGCGGGTGCCCAGAAAACGTAAAACCGGGTAGGGAAGCTGCACCAGTAACCAGAGGACGCCAACGCCAAACCACGTCAGCCAGTAGCGCGGGTGCAAAAACGCGCGTGAAAATTTGCTTTGAGGAAACATAAAATACCTTCTGTAGATACGAAAATAATGTATCGCAGAAGAGTCATTATCCGCAGCGGTACACTCTGAAATACGCATCATCCTTCAAGTTGCGTTCGCTTATCCGAAGCACTTACTTGAGTAAGCCCATCAGGGTAACTTGAATGATTTACGTATAGTTAGGCCATCATGTACGACAATGGTTCCCGTAAGGAGTGTAAAACTAAGTCAGTACTAAACCACGAGGGCATGAACGCCAGGCAGGCTAATGTACCACCAGTTATTTACTCGCGCCCAGAAATTCTTTATCAAGAAGCGTAAATATTTCTCCCGTAGCAAAAATAAGCTAATCATTATTTTTAATGCATTGTTTTTACAGTGATAATTTTATTTCAGACGAAGGTTATTGAAAAATGATTAGAAAAATAAAATGTGAGATAAATGTTATGGAAATGACGTGCTGATAAGGTTTATCTTAAAGGAGAAGTGAGAGGGACCGTAAGGCTATATGGAAGCCTTGCCATAGACAGGAGGTATTATAGATGATCTATTTATGGACATTTCTTGCAATAAGTATACTTGCCGTGAGTTGCTATATCGGTCAGGTGATGGGGGCTTTTTCTGCGGTTTCTTCTTTTACGGGAATGGTTATCCTTGCCGCGCTGATTTATTTACTCAATGTATGGCTGCAGGATGGCGATGACATCGTTAGCGGATTATTGCTTTTTCTTGCACCGGCATGTGGGTTAATTATTCGCTTTATGGTGGGATACGGTAAGCGTTAGTCAGTACATACCCTTCATACTTCAAGTGGCTTATGTGTTGGCTACGGATTACTCGGCCCATCGATGGGCCTCGCTCTGACGGGCCGTCGCACGCGACGTTCAAATCTGCTCCCGGCAGATTTGTTGTTCACCCCAGTCATATCGTTATCTATGCTCCTGGGACTCACTCCCTTGCCGCCTTTAAGCAACTCGAATTATTTTGGGTATACACGATGTCAGCGAATAGATAGCGCCGACAATGTCGGCGCTTCTGTTTCCCGGGAAGGCTAATCGTTTATTGCGCGTCCGCAAGCTGCAGTGAGTCCTGATTATGTAACGCATTCTGGCGCTGGCGTTCCAGTTCCAGCGCGCCGCGATGGGAGAGGTAACAGAATAGAATGCAGCACACGATGCCGCCCATCAGCAGATAAAATCCGCCGTACCAGCCCAGTTTATCCACCATGACGCCAAACAGGCTGGTGCCCAACGAGGCGCCGAAAATATAGCTCATGAACCCACGTAATCCGACGGCGGAACCTACGGCAAAGCTGGGGACTATCTCCATTGTCTGTACGGACGCGAGGAATTGCGGGACGTAAATCAGACAACCTACAATGGCGGCGAAAATCGTTACCATCAGCAAAGATTCACTTTTCCAGTATCCGATCAGACAGACAAAAATCAGCGCCATGCAAATCATGGCTAACGGCATTCTGCGGCCCTTAAACAGTTTATCTGACAGCCAGCCTGCCAGTAGCGTAGAGGGAATCGCCGCCCACTCGAAAAAGAGAAACGCGACGCTCATCTGTTCTTTTGAAAAGTGTTTTACTGTCAACAGATAGATAGGCAACCAGCTAATCATGCCAAACCGCACCATATAGACGAAGACATCTACCAGCGAAATATACCAGGCATTTTTATTGCGCAGCACATAAGTACAGAAGATTTGCCATGCGCTCATATTTTCCGGCGCTTTTGCCGTATTCTTCGTTTTCAGTATGACTTTTTCTTCCGGCATCATCTGTTCCAGGGAGGGAAGACCTTCTTCGCGCGGCGAACCTTTTCCCAATACCAGAACAATTAAGGCAAAAATGACGGCGACGCAGGCCGGAACGATATAACTGGCGCTTTGCCAGTGTTCGCTGCCCAATATCGCAAAAGCCGCACCGACGATAGGCGCGACGATCCCGCCGCCAACGTTATGCGAGATATTCCAGAAGGCGCCTACGCGTCCGCGTTCCCGACGAGGGAACCAGTTTGCAATAGTAATAAACGAGGGGCCGACGCCCATGCCCTGAAAAAGGCCATTGAAGACCACCAGAGCGGCAAATATCCAGAATGCGCTACTGAATCCCAGCCCAACGTTAACAATCGCGCAGAGTACCAGACCGCACGCCATGAAGACTTTTGGGCTGGCTTTATCCGCCAGACTGCTCATTACGCCTTTACTGATTCCGTAAGCAATAAGCATACAGCTACTCAGCAGGCCGATTTGCGTAGCGCTGAGATCCAATTGCTCTTTTAAATAAGGCGTCGATAATGTGAAGTTGTTTCTGACTATATAGTAAGCGAGATATCCCAGAAATACGCTTAACAATGCCTGTATACGATATCGACCATACGTAGCCTGGACTTTTTCCGGTGGGACTTTATGCGCCGATTGCCCTGTTTTTAATATTGTTAACATGGAGTCACCTGTATTTTATAGTGAGATGAACATCAGGAGGTTTTGTCGGTAGAGTGAAAGGCGTGACAATAAAATTCAAGTCGAAGAAATGTGTCAAAATTGACTCAATTGGGTGAATTTAAAGGTTATTTTTGACCCATCCTGAAGGGTGTGGTGAAACTTTAATTATTGGCATGGCCGTTTTATCGTTAGCATGTGCGGATATTAACAAATTTGCTGCCAGTGATCTGATACGCTTTATTGATGTTTTCGGGCGACGGACCCGTTATTATTCAAATAACGTTGTTCTGGATGCCAACAGAAATAAAAGGGTAAGTTTTGTCTCAATATTTTCTTTATGTGATATCGATATTTATGAACGGGATCACAAATCGACTTTTCTCATGCTGTAGTCGTTTCGCCAGAGTGGGCGCTTTTACGCTATGGCTGGCGGCGATGTTCGGTTCTTGCCAGGCGTACAGCCGCGAGCTGGTGATGGCAACGACCTTTTCACCCAGCGCGACCGCCTGGATTATCCAGCGCTGGCAGACGGAGCCGGGTTCCGTCATGATTCGTACGCTCAACCGTACCAGCGGTTCTTTAGAGCAATTACTTGATACGGCGAATGCGGAAAATGTCGATCTGATCCTGACGTCATCCCCCATGCTGTTGCAACACCTTCAGGAGCACCAAAAGCTGGCGCTATTGGATAGCGCGCCTGCCGCCAGCCAGAAGCTGGTGCCGCGTTCTATCCGCTCAACTTCAGTGGCAGTAGCGGTATCCGGATTTGGGCTATTGATCAATCGTTCAGCGCTCGCTGCGCGCCATCTTCCGCCGCCTGCCGACTGGCAGGATATGGGCCTGCCCAGTTACCAGGGCGCTCTATTAATGAGCAGTCCGTCACGCTCAGACACGAATCATTTGATGGTAGAGTCGCTGTTGCAGCAAAAAGGCTGGACGGCAGGATGGGCGACGCTGCTGGCAATCTCGGGTAATTTGGTCACGATTTCCTCTCGCAGTTTCGGCGTAGCGGATAAAATCAAAAGCGGGCTTGGCGTTGCCGGGCCGGTCATTGATAACTATGCTAATTTGCTACTTAACGATCCTAATCTTACTTTTACCTATTTCCCGTATTCTGCGGTGTCGCCCACTTACGTCGCGGTGTTGAAAAACAGCCGTCATGCAGACGAAGCGCGTGCTTTTATTCATTACTTATTAAGTCCGAAAGGGCAAAGGATACTGGCTGACGCGAATACCGGTAAGTATCCCGTCGCACCGCTTAGCGCCGATAATCCTCGCGCCGCGCAACAACAGCGTTTGATGGCCCAGCCGCCGTTGAACTATCGTCTGATCCTGAAGCGTCAGCAACTGGTACAACGCATGTTTGATACCGCGATCAGTTTTCGTCTTGCGCAGCTTAAAGATGCATGGCGAGCGTTGCACAGCGCAGAAACGCGGCTTAAACGCCCCTTACCTGAAATCAGAGCCTTATTGACCAGCGTCCCGGTGGATGCGGCAAGCAGCGAAGATGAAACCTGGCTGGCGCAGTTTGATAATAAAAGCTTTGCCGAACAAAAAATGATGGAGTGGCAGATCTGGTTTCTGAACAATCAGCGGCTGGCGATTCACAAGCTGGAAGAGCTGAAATGAAGGGGAGATTATTGCAACGGCTTCGTCAGCTCAGTATCAGCAACAGTTTACGGGGTGCATTTTTAACGGGCGCATTACTGACGCTGATTGTCAGTATGGTCAGCCTTTATTCCTGGCATGAGCAAAGTTCACAGGTTCGCTATTCGCTTGATGAATATTTTCCTCGCATCCACTCCGCTTTTTTAATTGAGGGGAACCTGAATCTGGCCGTGGATCAACTCAATGAATTTTTGCTGGCGCCGAACACGACGGTACGTTTGCAGTTACGTACGCAGATTATTCAGCATCTGGATAAGATTGAGCGTCTCAGTCAGGGGCTTCAGCTTGCTGAGCGCCGGCAACTGGCCGTCATTTTACAGGATAGCCGGACCTTGCTGGCGGAGCTGGACAACGCCCTCTACAACATGTTTTTGGTGCGGGAGAAAGTCAGCGAGCTTTCCGCTCGCATTGACTGGCTCCATGATGATTTCACCACGGAGCTAAATTCGCTGGTACAGGATTTTACCTGGCAGCAGGGGACGCTACTCGATCAAATTGAGGCGAATCAGGGCGACGCGGCGCAGTACTTGCAACGTTCGCGCGAAGTGCAGAACGAGCAGCAGCAGGTATATACCCTGGCGCGAATTGAAAATCAGATTGTTGACGACCTGCGCGACAGATTGAATGAGCTAAAGTCCGGCAATAATGACGGGATGCTGGTGGAGACCCATATTCGCTATCTGGAAAACCTAAAAAAAACGGCGGATGAGAATATTCGTGCGCTGGATGACTGGCCCAGCACGATCACGCTGCGGCAAACCATCGACGAACTATTGGAAATCGGGATGGTAAAAAATAAGATGCCCGATACCATGCGCGATTATGTTGCGGCGCAAAAAGCCTTACTGGACGCCAGCCGCGCCAGAGAGGCTACGCTAGGGCGCTTTCGCACGCTGCTTGAGGCGCAGTTAGGTAGTAGTCACCAGCAAATGCAGACGTTCAATCAACGCCTGGAACAGATTGTCCGCGTTAGCGGTGGGCTTATTTTAGTGGCAACGCTCCTGGCGTTGCTGCTGGCCTGGGGACTCAACCACTATTTTATCCGTTCCCGGCTGGTAAAGCGTTTTACCGCGCTTAATCAGGCTGTGGTACAGATAGGGCTGGGGAGAACCGACTCGACTATCCCGGTTTACGGGCGCGATGAGCTAGGACGGATAGCCCGTTTGCTACGTCATACGCTGGGCCAGCTCAATATGCAACGCAGGCAGCTTGAACAAGAGGTCGCCGAGCGCAAAGAGATAGAAGCCGACCTGCGCGCCATGCAGGATGAGTTGATTCAGACGGCGAAACTGGCGGTAGTCGGCCAGACCATGACCACGCTGGCGCATGAAATTAACCAGCCGCTGAATGCGCTTTCAATGTATTTATTTACGGCGGGACGCGCGATTGAACAAGGTCAGAGCGGACAGGCGAGAAATACGCTCACCAAAGCGGAAGGGCTCATTAACCGGATTGACGCCATTATCCGTTCGCTGCGGCAGTTTACCCGCCGGGCGGAGCTGGAAACGCCATTGTATCCCGTTGATCTGCGCCAAACCTTTGTGGCGGCATGGGAGTTATTAGCCATGCGCCACCAATCCCGGCAGGGAGCGCTTTCACTGCCAACCGACACCGTATGGGTTAGCGGCGATGAAGTGCGTATTCAGCAGGTTCTGGTGAATGTGCTGGCGAATGCGCTTGACGCCTGTTCGCATGATGCGGCGATCGCGGTGACGTGGCAGACGCAGGGAGAGGCGCTGGAGGTTTATATTGCAGATAACGGCCCTGGCTGGCCTGTGGCGCTGTTGCCCTCTTTACTCAAGCCGTTTACCACCAGTAAAGCTGTCGGGTTGGGTATTGGGCTGTCGATTAGCGTGTCGCTGATGGCGCAAATGAAGGGCGACCTGCGTCTGGCGTCGACGCTGACGCGTAACGCTTGCGTGGTGCTGCAATTCTCGGTAACGGATGTCGATGATGTTGAATGATGAATGTTCTATTTTGCTGATTGATGATGACGTTGATGTACTTGACGCCTACACCCAAATGCTTGAGCAGGCAGGCTACCGCGTGCGTGGCTTTACCCATCCTTTCGAGGCCAAAGAGTGGGTAAAAGCGGATTGGGAGGGGATCGTTTTGAGCGATGTATGTATGCCGGGGTGTTCCGGTATCGATCTTATGACGCTGTTTCATCAGGATGACGATCAACTGCCAATCTTATTGATTACCGGACATGGCGATGTACCGATGGCGGTTGATGCGGTGAAAAAGGGTGCCTGGGATTTTCTGCAAAAACCCGTCGATCCGGGCAAGCTGTTGATATTAATTGAAGACGCGCTACGCCAGCGCCGGTCGGTCATTGCACGGCGGCAATATTGCCAGCAGACGTTACAGGTTGAACTGATTGGGCGCAGCGAGTGGATGAATCAGTTTCGACAACGGTTACAACAACTGGCGGAAACGGACATTGCCGTATGGTTTTACGGTGAGCATGGCACTGGACGTATGACTGGCGCCCGTTATCTCCATCAACTGGGGCGTAACGCGAAAGGGCCGTTTGTACGCTATGAACTCACGCCGGAGAATGCCGGGCAGTTGGAGACATTCATCGACCAGGCGCAAGGAGGCACGCTGGTGTTGAGTCATCCCGAATATCTGACACGCGAACAGCAGCACCATCTGGCGCGTTTACAAAGCCTGGAGCATCGGCCTTTTCGTTTGGTGGGCGTTGGCAGCGCTTCGCTGGTGGAGCAGGCGGCAGCTAACCAGATTGCGGCCGAGCTTTACTACTGTTTCGCCATGACCCAAATCGCCTGCCAGTCTCTTTCTCAGCGACCGGATGATATCGAGCCGTTATTTCGCCATTATCTTCGAAAAGCCTGCCTGCGGCTCAATCATCCAGTGCCGGAAATTGCGGGGGAATTACTGAAAGGAATAATGCGACGCGCCTGGCCAAGCAATGTGCGTGAACTGGCTAATGCGGCGGAGCTTTTCGCTGTTGGCGTGCTGCCGCTGGCGGAAACGGTCAACCCGCAGTTGCTTCTGCAGGAACCGACTCCGCTTGACCGGCGCGTTGAAGAGTATGAGCGACAAATTATTACCGAAGCATTAAATATTCATCAGGGACGAATTAATGAAGTGGCGGAGTACCTGCAAATTCCCCGTAAAAAACTTTATCTGCGCATGAAAAAATATGGTCTAAGTAAAGAGCATTATAAATTCTGATATTACAGTTACTTTCAATCTGGCTGACAACAACAGCAACGATGTCGTTAGCCAGATAACGTCACATCACCGTAATGGTAAATCATTCCATCATGATTATAGATTGCTTATTATTCACCTGAGCATCAAATTCTATTTCTTAACTTCAATATAAGGTAAAAATGCGTCAAGTTCTCTGGCGTAATAAATGTACTCTTGTCCGACGATTTGACAAGATGAAAACTTCATCACCTCTCCAGATTACATCTGAATATGAGGACAAGAGAAATGAAAAAACATGCTATTGCAGTAATGATGATCGCCGTATTTTCTGAGTCGGTTTATGCGGAGTCTACCTTATTTATTCCGGACGTCTCTCCTGATAGCGTCACGACATCCCTTTCTGTGGGGGTGTTAAATGGTAAATCCAGGGAGCTGGTTTATGATACCGACACCGGGCGGAAGCTGAGTCAACTGGACTGGAAAATAAAAAATGTCGCCACGTTGCAGGGGGATTTATCATGGGAACCCTATTCGTTCATGACGCTGGACGCCCGCGGCTGGACGTCTTTGGCGTCGGGATCGGGTCATATGGTTGACCATGACTGGATGAGCAGTGAGCAGCCAGGCTGGACCGATCGTTCAATTCATCCGGACACCAGCGCCAACTATGCTAATGAATACGATTTGAACGTGAAAGGTTGGTTATTGCAGGGCGATAACTACAAGGCGGGCGTAACAGCGGGCTATCAGGAAACCCGTTTTAGCTGGACGGCAAGAGGCGGGTCTTATATTTATGATAATGGTCGGTATATTGGTAACTTTCCTCATGGCGTGCGCGGCATAGGTTATAGCCAGCGTTTCGAAATGCCCTATATCGGGCTGGCGGGTGATTATCGTATTAATGACTTTGAGTGTAATGTACTGTTAAAATACAGCGACTGGGTAAATGCGCATGATAATGACGAACACTACATGCGCAAACTTACCTTCCGTGAAAAAACGGAAAATTCACGATATTATGGCGCTTCTATTGACGCCGGATATTATATTACCAGTAATGCAAAAATCTTTGCTGAGTTCGCTTACAGTAAATATGAAGAAGGTAAGGGCGGTACGCAAATCATAGATAAAACCAGCGGTGATACGGCGTATTTTGGTGGCGATGCCGCAGGTATAGCTAATAATAACTATACGGTTACCGCGGGGTTGCAGTATCGCTTCTAGACCACATCGGGATGTCATCGGTCATAACCGGCCGATGACGACTTTTTGCTGAACGTATGGCATGTCCGGTGATATTGTGTTTACCTCATATAGATCTGGCGGGTTTGGCGTTAAGAGGTGGCAAGGAACAGTAGAGGGGGACCTCATCCAGATGTTATAAACTTCAATTCAGAAAGTTACTTTCCATATACTCTTTGTGGGACTGCTTCAACCTTTGGGCAGATATCGGAAATGAAAAAGATAGACCAGGCGACTATTCGCTATCAGAATATCCGGTACACCAACTACCAACTACCAACTACCAACAAATCATTTAGTCGATGGTCTCGTTGCCATTGGTTCATAGAGTGTTGGTCTTGGTATGGATGGCTGGGGAAGTTATGTATCGAACATTCTTATGCAAGATTGCGCAGGGTCTGGTGATCTATGGTACACATATGGGAAGGCATTCACATATATTTCTGTAATCGATACTAAAACTTTAACACTAACTAATTGTTTGTAGAAAGTGGTTGCATTATTAATGGTTTGAGACTCATTGACATAAAACAAACACCATCTGGTAATCTGTCAGACCCCGCATCCTTAATAGTTAACTATAAAGATTGTATGGTAGTTGAGATGTCGTTAGTCCTAATATCGTGTCAGATAAATTTATAAAAGATTACTCATGTTTTGTGTCACATGCAAAAATAATTCGGCTTCGTTAAGGTCTTTAGGGGAAATACCTAATGGATAATTAGTTAGATTAACGTTAACAACACTTTGAACGTGTAATGAATATGGGGGTAAAATATAAGTATTGGGAGATTGTAATTAAAAATTATGTAATTGTCTGATTATTATATATTCACTCCAGCAAAGGAGAAAGGCAATTATGGACGAAAAGAAAATCACAGCTCTTGCGGCTGAACTGGCTAAAGGTCTTAAAACTGAAGCCGACCTCAGTCAGTTTTCCCATATGCTGACGACATTAACCGTCGAAACGGCGCTCAATGCTGAGCTGGCTGACCATCTCGGGCATGAGAAAAATGCTCCTAAAACGAGCTCAAACTCCCACAATGGCTACTCATTAAAAACGGTGCTGTATGATGGCGGCGAGATAGTGCTGAACATGCTGCGTGACCGTGAAAATACCTTTGAACTGCAGCTGATTAAGGAGCATCAGACGCGTATTACGAGATGGACAGTCAGATTTATCCCTTTATGCCAAAGGCATGACATGACTACCCGCGAAATCATCGCCACCTTCAAAGAGATGTACAACGCTGATGTGTCGCCCATGCTGATACTTAAGATCACCGCCGCAGTAAAAGAGTTGGTCAAAGGGGCGTCAAAAAATGGAGTATGCCGATCCAGGAGTGGTCGCTGGCAATGAGTCGCTTTATTATCGAGTTCGGTGACCGCCTGAGCGATCACCGTTAATATAGTGGCAGTTACACAGTATGACTGGCAGGTTCTATATTGGATTTATATGTAATAGTAACAGCCTATCTATTTGATTATTTTATTTCCGATTTTATTAAAAAGGAAATCAGAACCAGGCTTTGTTAAATGTCCCCAATCAACGGCAGTGATAAAATCAGGACCATTACCAACTCTTGTAAGACATCCACTTTCGTTACATAATGCTTTGTATGCTGATATATATTCAATTCCCATTTTTGGAACATTGTTACTAAAGTAAGAGTCCCACTCGCTTATTTCACTATTTAATCCATATGTCATATACAATGGTGGGTTTTTTTTAAACTCACTCAGGTAGTTAGATATTATTTTAACTAAATTTGCATTCCATTCCGGGACTGGTCCAATGAAAATAATCCTTGAGTCAGGGGATGCCTCTTTAATTTTTTTAATGGTTAATGATAACGTATCAATTGCTAACTTTTTATCATGTACTCCATTTGTTCCTCGAATTGACCATGTCAGCAGAACCACCTCAGGCTGAACACGTTTAATTTCATTAATTCTATTATTGTTTAGAGTGATGACACTTCTCTGTAAATCATCTTTACCGTCAACAAATAGAGGAGGAGCGTTACCATCTGTCATTTGGCTTATTATATAATCAGAACCTTTATTATCTATATAATGAGAAAGTCCATTGAAAAGAGCCGCCGCATAAGAATCACCAATGATAAATATATTATGCTTGCCATTTTTTATACATCCATTGGATATGGCAGCAGTAAGTTGTACTGAGTGGCATATTCCTCCACGGAGTAGTTCTCCATATTTATAATAATTGTACACGTCAGTAACAGAAGCATATTCACCTGCTGATTTATTGATTTCCCTGTCTTTAACTCCATTTATATGAAAAATAAATGCGCCAATTAAACCTGTCCCAAATACTGATAATGCTAATAATATTGCTGTGATATATTTATTTCTGGCATTTCTCAGTGGTTTTTCAATTAAATAATAAGTTAATATCGCCAAAAAGAACGATGATAATAAAAGAAGAATTAATTCATGGTAGTCTGGTGAACCAGCAAATATTGAACGATAGAATGAATAAATAGGCCAATGCCACAAATAAAGAGGATAGCTAATAAGACCAAAGAAAACAACAGGCCTAACACTAAGCAATTTCGACACAACTAAATCATTACCATTAGATGCTATTATAAGAGAGGCGCCAAGTACTGGGATTATTGCTATATATCCAGGAAATGACATCTTTTCATCTATCATGGTTATTGATAATGCGATTAGTATAATTCCTAACAGGGACATTAATTTTGATAACGAAGTGTTTATTCCTATAAATCTCAATGTGGATATAATCGCTCCAGCCATTAACTCCCAAAATCTTGATGCGGGAGAGTAGTAATTAGCTCCGCCATCAGATGCCATTGTAAAAATGCTAATCGCATAGCTAATTATAAATATAGTTGCGCATGATAATACTATGTTTCTGTTATGGTTTTTGCTTCTAAAGCATAGCAATATAACTACTGGCCATATTATATAAAATTGCTCTTCAATTCCCAGTGACCACAAATGTAGTAAAGGTTTAAGGTATGACTTTGAATCAAAATAGCCAGACTCACTCCAAAGAGTAAAGTTTGATATAAAGAATGAGCCGCTAAAAACATGCTTACCAAGTAATTTGTAATCATCCTGGAATAAATAAACCCAACCAACAATAAGACATGATACAAGAACTATGGATAATGCTGGAAATATTCTAAGCACTCTCCTTTTATAGAAATCAAGGTATGAAAATGATTTGTTTGATGCAGATTTTAATATTATTGATGTTATAAGGTATCCAGATATCACAAAGAATATATCTACTCCAACAAACCCACCCGGCAATAATGATGGGAAATAATGGAATATTACCACAGATAAAACCGCTATTGCGCGTAATCCATCTATATCAGGTCTGTATTTTAAGTGTTCCAACTTAAATTACCTCAATTTAAAAAAAGATTAATAAAATGGTTGTGCATCTTGCATCATTCCCGAAGTTTCGTGTAAACGAAAACGGAATGACGAGTGGATCAGATACGGCTATTATTTTAATTATTGACTCTGTCACATCTTTACTTCCGTCATTAATAAAAATAATCTCAACTTTATATTTTTCAAGTTCATTAAACTCATGTACCGTTCTATAGAAAATCGGTATCGTGTCTTCTTCGTTAAAAACTAGGACGACAAGAGAGATTTTCATTTTTATCCCTGAAGATAATGAATCTGGAATAGATAAAGCCGCATACCAGGCTAATTGCCGAGAAAGTGATGAGGGTAACCAATGGTGGCAAAGAACATTGGTCAGCCATCCATCCAACAACAGCGCTCAGTGCTCCCATGAATCCCATATACATCATGTAGCGAATTGCAGTAGTGCTGGCATTAAAGGTGAAGCGCGCATTAGCATAGAAGCTGAACGATACAGCGATAACAAAATCGGAAAAGTTCGTCAGCGCCTGATGCGTATGCATCCCATACATACAGAAAGCAAATACTCTCCAATGAATGAGCATGTTAAGAACACCGATCGATGTGTACTTAGCGAATAACTTCAACATTATGAAAATTATCAGATTCAGAAAGGTCTGGAGTGTAGCACTACAAATTGGTTTGATCGATATAAGCGATCAATAATTGTATTTTTAATAGCTTTAAACTATTGAGTTTTAATATATTGATCGATGTTATCGATCAATTGGTATTGCTGATTGCCAAGCGTCTTGGAATAAAAACGGGACATGTAAAGCTTTGCATCGTCTTACAAGGCTTTGCATTTTTTTTCAGGGAGAGGTACTTGAAAGGGTGGAAGTGCTGGGGGGAGGGGGAGCGTTAAAAATTCTGTATAATTTTAGTAACATAAAATAAAAAAGAATGGCACATATCCCATCCCTTCGATTTCGACAAAGCACTTAAAGCCCTTCAGGTCCGGCCAGGCATTAACGGGCAAAGATGGCATCTTAACGCCATTAATCAAGTATTTAACCGAGTCTACCCTGTCTGCTGAACTTGATTCCCATCTGGCTCAGGATGTTGAGGCAAACCGTAAAAATGGTTCCGGCAAAAAGCCATTAAAGCCCCAACAGGCAGTTTTGAACTGGCAACTCCGCGCAATCGTAACGGCACTTTTGAGCCATAACTGGTGAAGAAGCTTCAGACCCCCTGTACGACGAGATCGAGCGCAATATCATTCGACTGTTTGCGCTGGAGATGAGTTATCAGGACATCGGTCGGGAGAGTGAAGATCTTTATGCCTTCAGCGTTTCAACCGCCACCGTCAGTGCAGTACCGATAAAGTCATCCCTGAACTAAAACAGTGGCAACAGCGCCCGCTGGAGAAGGTTTATCCCGTCGTCTGGCTGGACGCTATTCATTATAAAAACCGTGAGGATGGCCGTTATCAGAGCAAGGCGGTTTATACCGTTCTGGCACTGAATCTGGAAGGCAAAAAAGAAGTTCTGGGCCTATATCTGTCGGAAAGTGAAGGTGCTAACTTTTGGTTAAGTTCTAACAGCGAGAGGGTACTTTAAAGGGATGCTTTTCGTTATGTTTATAGGCACTATTCGCTGGAAATCATAAGACATCAAAAACGCTGCAACGCCTTGTGTGGTGTGGGTTTGCTGAGATTTGTGAGAGGTGGGTAAAAGAGGTCATGGTGTCCCCTGCAGGAATCGAACCTGCAACTAGCCCTTAGGAGGGGCTCGTTATATCCATTTAACTAAGGGGACAACGCGGCGCCAGTATAGCGTTTTTTATTCGCCGGAGTAAGTGTAGCGCCGCCTGACTGGTTAAACCGTCGCCACTCAGCGCTGTTTTTCCGCTTTTTTCCGCTCCCGTTCCAGGCGTTCGCCGCGTAGCCTCGCTTCTTCCTTACGCTTATTGCTCATATCGTTGCGGATCTGCGCGTGGCTCATCAATGCGAAAATAAAAGTGCCGCCGCAGATATTTCCGGCAAGTGTGGGAAGGGCGAAGGGCCAGAGAAAGTCGCTCCAGGGCAGCGTGCCGTTGAAAACCAAATACAAAATTTCAACGGAACCGACGACAATATGGGTGGTATCGCCCAGCGCGATAAGCCAGGTCATCAAAATAATGACCACAATCTTTGCCCCGCCTGCTGCAGGAAACATCCATACCATTGTGGCGATGATCCAGCCAGAGATAATCGCGTTGGCAAACATCTCCGTTGGGCTATTTTTCATGACCTCCATACCAATTTTGACAAAGGCGTCGCGGGTCTCTTCATCAAATATAGGCATATATTCAAATGCCCACGCCGCAACCCCGGTGCCAATAAGGTTGCCCAATAAGACTACGCCCCATAAGCGCATCAGCAGGCCAACGTTACTCAGAGTGGGATTTTGCATTACCGGCAATACGGCGGTAACGGTATTTTCAGTAAATAATTGCTGGCGGGCCATGATGACAATGATAAAACCAAAGGTATAGCCGAGATTTTCCAGTAAAAAGCCGCCGGGAACGCCTTCAAGCTGCACGTGGAAAATCCCTTTCGCCAGGAGTGATGCCCCCATAGAAAGTCCTGCGGCAATGGCTGACCAGAGCAAAGCCATCGCATCGCGTTCCATCTCTTTTTCACCATCCTGGCGAATATGTTCATGAATCGCCATGGCGCGGGAAGGAAGACGATCTTCATCCACCTCAATCTCTTTACCGCTTTGTTTTTCTTCGCTTTCAACTTCCAGGTCACTGCTGTGCCGGTTAATTTTATCGTCGTTAAGGCTATCCATGATGATCCCTGCTGATTAACACATATTAATAAAGCGTAGCGGTTTTTCATTTACCCAGGCCGGGGCATTCTCCGAAAAAATAAAAATGATCACGCTCGTTTTTATCTGTTTCGTTAGAATAGGGCCGTCACGTTGTTGCGTTACCAGGCTATGCTCAGAGCAATGAGATCGCGCATATAGACATCGTTTGACGTGCTGTTAAAATCGCTCACACCTAAACAGGCGGATACGGTAGCGTTCCGTCATGGATGGCAATCAGCGATAGCCATAATTCACAGGGAGACATCTATGAAGCTTCGCCTGTCGGCGCTGGCGCTGGGAACCACACTGCTGGTCGGGTGTGCGAGTTCCGGTACAGAACAGCAGGGGCGTTCAGACCCATTTGAAGGGTTTAACCGCACCATGTACAACTTCAACTTTAATGTGCTGGACCCGTATGTTGTTCGGCCGGTCGCGGTCGCCTGGCGTGATTATGTTCCACAGCCTGCGCGTAACGGTTTAAGTAATTTCACTGGCAACCTCGAAGAACCGGCGATCATGGTGAACTATTTCCTGCAGGGCGATCCTTATCAGGGTATGGTGCATTTCACCCGTTTCTTCCTGAATACCTTATTAGGGATGGGCGGCTTTATTGACGTCGCGGGAATGGCGAATCCTAAGCTGCAGCGCGTTGAACCGCATCGCTTTGGCAGTACGCTGGGCCATTATGGCGTGGGGTATGGGCCTTATATGCAACTTCCGTTCTACGGCAGCTTCACGCTGCGTGAAGATGGCGGGGATATGGCGGATACCTTGTATCCGGTGCTTTCGTGGTTGACCTGGCCAATGTCCATAGGAAAATGGACTATCGAAGGGATAGAAACCCGCGCGCAGTTGCTGGACTCCGATGGTTTGCTGCGCCAGTCTTCCGATCCTTATATTATGGTGCGCGAGGCGTACTTCCAGCGTCATGACTTTATCGCCAATGGCGGAAAACTCAAGCCGCAGGAAAACCCGAACGCGCAGGCGATTCAGGACGAACTCAAAGAGATCGACTCGGAATAAACGGCAGTAAATAAAAAGGTGAGCGCAATGCTCACCTTTTTGATCCGTTTCAGAAAGAGATTAGAACGCGTAGTTAAAGTTAGTACCGAACAGCCAGGCTTTCCCTTCAGATTCAAACTGATAAGGCCCTTCATTAATTTTCACGCTCTGACCATGCATATAAGAGACGCCAACATCGACAGACGCATCTTTATTAAAGGCGTAAGTCGTACCGGCGCTCAGCCAGAAACGGTCCTGGTCCGGAATAGAGATAGAACGGTTTTGCGCTGGTACCGGGCTGTCATCGAAGGCGATACCGGTACGGAACGTCCAGTTGTCATCGTAGTAATAGGTGGTACCCAACGCAATGCGGTAAGCGTCTTTAAAGCCTTCATGCTTCTCAAAGAGCGTATCGCCGGCGGTCGATTTTGCCTTCAATTCCTGGAACTGACTCCAGCTGGTATAGGCCAGGCTATAGTGGATGGCCCACTGTGGCGCCACACGGTTATAACCGGACACTTCCCACATTTCCGGCAGATTCAGCGTCAGGTAGCCTGACTGCGTCGCGCCGCCGGTTGCCGTTGGGATAGGCAGATTAAATTGGTTTATAGCGATGGGAAGATCGCTACTGTAGTTGCCTTTAAAGTCAATTTTGACTTCCGAGCGGTAGGTCAGCGCGTAGCGGTTATTTTTATCCAGTTCATAAAGGATCCCGGCATTCCAGCCAAAGCCCCACTGATTACCGTTCAGGTGGGCAATCTTGGTATCGCTGGGAATCCGACCCGCGACCGGCGCCAGCGCCGGATTCTGTGCCGCGACCAACTGGCCTAAATCGCCCGCAAAACGTTCGATTTTCGCGCGCGCGTATACCGCATCAAAGCCGAGGCCGAAGCTCCAGGCCTCATTTAAGCGATAAGCGCCGCTTAAATTCAGGTTCATGGTTTCAAGATCGGTCGTACCGCCAACCGAGCCGCCGGCGTATGTGTCGTTAAACTCTGTCGCCAGACCATAGTTAGAGGTAATAGAAGCTCCCCAGCCAAACTGATCGTTAATCGGGGCGACAAAATGGACGTTCGGCACCCAGGCCGTCGGCGCGATGTTATCCGCATCTAACGTCCGACGAGATGGCGATGTCCCGCTAATATTAACATCAGGATCAATATAAACCGCGCCCGCTGAAAACGTCGGGCGGTCAAACATAGTAATTAACGCCGGGTTGCGGCTAACGTTACCCGCATCATCTGCGATTGCGCCTTCACCCGAATAGGCCCGGCCAAGGCCAGAGGAAGAAAATTCGTTTAACTGAAAGCCTGCAGACCAGGCTTGGGTGGAGATGATTGCCACTGCGACTGCGAGAGCAGACTTTGTAAACAGGGTTTTCTGGCTCATGACCATAACCTCATTGATTATTTTTATACAAACTATGTTACATGCTGTAACAGGAGCGCGAAGTGTAGGGTCTGCGGTACGACTTAGAAATCAGACCAGTGGCGAGAGTATAGGTCTGACCAGCTAGAATGTTGCAAGTATGTTTATAAGTTTTTTCAATTGTGATCTTAGAAACGAGATCTGGCTGGCAAAATCGGCGGGCTTAACGGTCTCCCGATCGCGCGATTTTTGTTTTAGATCATTTTTAAGTGTGATTTCGGTCACTTAACGCGTTTCCCACCATTAACGACTGGAGAGGCGAATGCCGGGAGCGTAAAATATCCCCATCGTTTATCTGGCACCCTGGGTGCAAATACAGAGGAAATCTACAATGAGTAAATGCAGTGCTGATGAAACCCCGGTTTGCTGCTGTATGGACGTTGGAACCATCATGGACAACTCCGATTGCACCGCGTCATACAGCCGCGTATTCGCTACCCGCGCAGAGGCTGAAGAGACGCTAGCGGCGTTAACCGAAAAAGCGCGTAGCGTGGAGTCTGAACCTTGCCAAATTACGCCAACCTTTACCGAGGAATCCGAAGGCGTTCGTCTGGATATTGATTTTGTTTTCGCCTGCGAAGCAGAAACGCTGATCTTCCAGCTCGGCCTGCGTTAATCCGTTCATTCACGACGCCTCCGTCATCATCTGGCGGAGGCGTTTTCTTTTTTTGTCGCTTCCCTTCACTGTGCCTTAGCTCCCACTTTCTTTTCTCTCTGCTTGGCTAAATGTAAAAAATTGGTTAAGACTGTGATCAGGTCAGACCACTAATTTATTTTTTTACAGGGGAGTACTATGCGTCAGGCTTTACCGTTGGTCACCCGCCAGGGCGATCGCATTGCTATTGTCAGTGGGTTACGAACCCCCTTCGCTCGTCAGGCCACTGCATTTCATGGTATTCCCGCTGTTGATCTCGGCAAGATGGTGGTAGGCGAGCTGCTGGCGCGCAGTGAAATTCCAGCTGATGCCATTGAGCAACTGGTTTTTGGTCAGGTAGTACAAATGCCGGAAGCGCCCAACATTGCGCGCGAAATTGTGCTGGGTACGGGGATGAATGTTCATACCGATGCCTATAGCGTAAGCCGCGCCTGCGCCACCAGTTTTCAGGCGGTAGCGAATGTGGCGGAAAGCCTGATGGCCGGCGCGATACGCGCCGGTATCGCTGGCGGCGCGGATTCGTCGTCGGTACTGCCAATAGGCGTGAGTAAAGCCCTGGCGCGGGTACTGGTTGATGTCAATAAAGCCCGGACGACCCGCCAACGGCTGACGCTTTTTTCTCGTCTGCGCTTACGCGACCTGCTGCCCGTTCCTCCCGCCGTTGCTGAGTATTCCACCGGTCTGCGCATGGGCGATACCGCCGAACAGATGGCGAAAACGTATGGTATTACGCGTGAACAGCAGGACGCTCTGGCGCATCGTTCACATCAGCGCGCCGCGCAGGCATGGGCGGATGGCAAACTGGCGGAAGAAGTGATGACGACCTATGTGCCGCCGTATAAAAACCCCTTTGCAGAAGACAACAACATTCGCGGCACCTCCACGCTGGCGGACTACGCTAAACTGCGTCCCGCTTTTGACAGAAAACATGGCTCCGTGACCGCCGCCAATAGTACACCGCTGACCGACGGCGCTGCCGCCGTTATTCTGATGACCGAATCCCGCGCTAAAGAGCTGGGGCTGCACCCGCTTGGTTATCTGCGCAGCTACGCCTTTACCGCTATTGATGTCTGGCAGGACATGCTATTGGGGCCGGCCTGGTCAACGCCGCTGGCGCTGGAGCGGGCCGGGTTGACGATGGCCGATCTGACGCTTTTTGACATGCATGAAGCGTTTGCCGCTCAGACTCTGGCGAACTTACAACTGCTGGGCAGCGAACGATTTGCCCGTGAGGTGCTTGGTCGTGCGCAGGCGACAGGGGAGGTGGATGACGCTAAATTCAACGTGCTCGGCGGCTCAATCGCCTACGGGCATCCTTTTGCCGCAACGGGCGCGCGGATGATAACCCAAACGTTGCACGAATTACGGCGTCGGGGCGGAGGTTTTGGCCTGGTCACGGCCTGCGCGGCTGGCGGTCTTGGCGCGGCGATGGTTCTGGAGGCGGAATAATGACTACCACATCAGCTTTTATGCTTAACGTGCGTCTGGATAATGTCGCGGTTGTCGCTATTGATGTCCCTGGAGAAAAGGTGAACACCCTGAAAGCGGAGTTTGCCGCGCAGGTACGCGCCATCCTGAAGCAAATCCGGGAAAATAAAGCGTTGCAGGGCGTTGTTTTTATCTCAGCCAAAGCAGATAACTTTATTGCTGGCGCTGATATCAACATGATAGGCCACTGCCAAAACGCGCAGGAAGCGGAAACGCTGGCGCGTCAGGGGCAACAACTGATGGCGGAGATCCAGGCGTTGCCTGTTCCGGTTATCGCTGCCATTCACGGCGCCTGCCTGGGGGGCGGTCTTGAAATGGCGCTGGCCTGCCATCGGCGTATCTGTACCGACGACGTTAAAACCGTTCTCGGACTGCCGGAGGTACAGTTAGGGCTTTTACCGGGATCGGGCGGAACGCAGCGACTTCCACGGCTGGTGGGGGTCAGTACCGCGCTGGATATGATCCTGACAGGTAAACAGCTTCGCGCCAGACAGGCGCTTAAAGCCGGGCTGGTTGATGATGTGGTGCCGCAAACCATTTTACTGGAAGCGGCTGTCGAGCTGGCTAAAAAAGAACGTCTGGCGCAGCGGACATTACCGGTCCGGGAACGTATCCTGGCGGGGCCGTTGGGACGCGCGCTGTTATTTCGCCTGGTGCGTAAAAAGACGGCGCAAAAAACGCAGGGTAATTATCCGGCGACGGAGCGGATCATTGATGTGATTGAAACTGGACTGGCGCAGGGCAGCAGTAGCGGCTATGACGCGGAAGCGCGCGCTTTCGGCGAGCTGGCGATGACGCCTCAATCGCAGGCGCTGCGCGCTGTTTTTTTTGCCAGTACCGAGGTGAAAAAAGATCCCGGTAGCGATGCGCCGCCCGGCCCGCTGAACAGCATGGGCATCTTAGGCGGCGGGTTAATGGGCGGCGGTATCGCCTGGGTTACGGCCTGTAAAGGCGGATTGCCAGTACGAATTAAGGATATAAATACTCAGGGGATCAATCATGCTCTGAAGTACAGCTGGGATCTGCTTGAAACAAAAGTACGCCGCCGCCATATCAAAGCCAGCGAACGCGATAAACAATTGGCGTTGATATCAGGTTCGACAGATTATCGTGGTTTCAGTCATCGTGATCTGGTCATTGAAGCGGTGTTTGAAGATCTGCCGTTAAAACAACAGATGGTGGCGGAAGTGGAACAAAATTGCGCTGCTCACACCATTTTTGCCTCCAATACTTCTTCCCTGCCGATTGGCGATATTGCGGCGAATGCGGCCAGACCGGAACAGGTGATTGGATTGCACTTTTTTAGCCCGGTCGAGAAAATGCCGCTGGTTGAGGTCATTCCTCACGCGTCTACTTCCGCGCAGACCATCGCCACGACCGTTAAGCTGGCGAAAAAACAGGGTAAAACCCCGATAGTCGTCAGCGATAAAGCCGGGTTTTATGTTAACCGAATTCTTGCGCCATATATCAATGAGGCGATTCGGATGCTGACTGAAGGCGAACGTGTCGAACATATTGACGCCGCCCTGGTAAAATTTGGTTTTCCGGTGGGGCCAATCCAACTTTTGGATGAGGTAGGAATCGACACGGGCACTAAAATTATTCCTGTGCTTGAGGCGGCGTATGGAGAACGTTTTAGCGCGCCTGCAAATGTTGTCGCTTCAATTTTGAATGACGATCGCAAAGGTAGAAAAAATGGTCGCGGTTTCTATCTTTATGGCGAAAAAGGGCGTAAAAGCAAAAAACAGGTTGACCCTGCTATTTATAAGCTTATTGGCGTGCAAGGGCAGAGTCGACTATCTGCGCAGCAGGTGGCAGAGCGCTGTGTCATGTTAATGCTTAACGAAGCGGCGCGCTGTTTCGACGAAAAAGTGATTCGCAGCGCGCGCGATGGCGATATCGGCGCCGTGTTTGGTATCGGTTTTCCGCCGTTCCTCGGTGGCCCGTTCCGCTATATGGATGCTCTCGGGCCGGGTGAAATGGTGGCGACATTACAGCGCCTGGCCGCACTTTACGGTCCTCGTTACGCGCCTTGTGAACAATTAGTGCGCATGGCGGAGCGCAGGGAGCATTTCTGGACGAATGGGGAAACTGACCAGGGAAATTGAGGTCAAAGAGAATATGAATCCGCACTGAATGCTTCCTTAATGGCGAAATAATAATCAAGGATTGACTATACTTACGCCATTGAGGTAAAAAACAGCGTTTCATTCGGTGAATGGATAAGGCACAATGCCGGCCACCGCATTTTTGCCGCAGCCAATAGGGGCATGTGGTAAGCGTGTTGGTGAAACTGGTTAACAAAAGCGGTGCAATATGCAAGTTTTTATCATGCGTCACGGCGACGCAGCCCTCGATGCCGCCAGTGATTCGGTTCGTCCCTTGACCCCTTGTGGGTGTGACGAGTCTCGCCTGATGGCGAACTGGCTGAAAGGTCAAAAAGTGGATATCGAACGTGTTCTGGTGAGTCCGTTTCTTCGGGCCGAACAGACGTTAGATGTGGTCGGCGATTGTATGAATCTGCCGGCTCAGGTGGATGTCCTGCCGGAGCTAACGCCCTGTGGCGATGTCGGTCTGGTCAGCGCCTACCTCCAGGCGCTGGCCAATGAAGAGATCGGATCGGTGCTGGTGATCTCTCACTTACCTCTGGTCGGATACCTGGTATCTGAGCTTTGTCCGGGCGAAACGCCGCCGATGTTCACGACGTCCGCAATTGCCAACGTTACGCTTGATGTAAGCGGCAAGGGGACATTCAACTGGCAAATGAGTCCCTGCAATCTGAAAATGGCGAAAGCGATTTAATCTTTGCTGCCTGATGGCGCTTCGCTTATCAGGCCTACGACAGCGCTGGCTGTTCGTAGGCTGGATAAGCCGCTTGCGCCGCCATCCGGCAATTCCGCATCAGGGTAATTCGGGCGGTTGCCACTCTTCCACTTCAATCAACACCAGCAGCGCGGCGTCGCCGCCGTACTCTTTTGGTGCCTGATGAAAGGCCATCACATGCGGATGCTGCGCCAGCCATAACGGCGTTTGCTGTTTCAGAATATGTTTACCGTGTCCATGCATGACGCAGGCGCAAAAAATATGTTCCCGACGGCAGGCGGCAATTAGCGCTCCCAATTCCTGCTTGGCCTGAAGCTGCGTTAAGCCGTGTAAATCCAGAAACAGTTCTGGCGAATAGTCGCCGCGGCGCATTTTTTTTAGCTCGAAATGGCTGACATCTTCACGGACATACTTTACCGGCCCTTCCGTATTGAGCAGCGGCTGGAACTCATCAGAAAAATAGTGGCTGGCGTCCGCCTGTTCCTGAATTAACCTTCGGGTAGGGACTTCCGTGATTTTCTTGCGCAGTGGCCGATGGACGATAGTATCCTGTTTAATCTTTCGGGTGCCGACCATCAGCTGACGGAACAGCGCCAGGTCCTCCTCGCTGAGCGATGTTTTCTTTTTCATTCGTGGGTCTCGTCTGATCTTTTGCCTTAGTTTACCCGACCCGGAGGATATCCGAACGGTCAAAACGGATTTTTCGTATTCTCCCGCCGCGTCAATGCTGATTTATCCCTGTCTTCGTGGCAAACTAGCCGCCGAATTTAATGCGAGCATGCCCTGGAGGAATACGTGGATAAAATTTTCGTCGATGAAGCAGTAAGTGAACTGCATACCATTCAGGACATGTTGCGCTGGGCGGTAAGCCGCTTTAGCGCGGCGAATATCTGGTATGGACACGGTACCGATAACCCGTGGGATGAAGCGGTACAACTGGTGTTGCCGTCTCTTTATCTGCCGCTGGATATTCCGGAAGATATGCGAACCGCGCGGCTGACGTCCAGCGAAAAACACCGCATTGTCGAGCGAGTGATTCGTCGCATTAACGAACGTATCCCGGTCGCCTACCTGACCAATAAAGCCTGGTTCTGCGGCCACGAATTTTATGTCGATGAGCGCGTGCTGGTGCCGCGTTCGCCCATTGGCGAGCTGATTAATAACCACTTCGCCGGCCTTATTAGCCAACAGCCGAAATATATTCTGGATATGTGTACCGGTAGCGGCTGCATCGCCATCGCCTGTGCTTATGCTTTCCCGGACGCAGAGGTTGATGCGGTCGATATTTCGCCGGATGCGCTGGCTGTCGCCGAGCATAACATTGAAGAACACGGTCTTATCCATCACGTGACGCCAATCCGTTCCGATCTGTTCCGCGATCTGCCGAAAGTTCAGTACGATCTGATTGTCACTAACCCGCCTTATGTCGATGCGGAGGATATGTCCGATCTGCCGAACGAATATCGCCACGAACCTGAGCTGGGGCTGGCGTCCGGCACTGACGGCCTCAAATTGACCCGCCGTATCCTGGGGAATGCGCCGGATTATCTGTCCGATGACGGCGTTCTGATTTGTGAAGTCGGAAACAGCATGGTACATCTGATGGAGCAGTATCCGGATGTGCCGTTCACCTGGCTGGAGTTTGACAACGGCGGCGATGGCGTCTTTATGTTGACCAAAGCGCAGTTGCTCGCGGCCCGTGAACATTTCAATATTTATAAAGATTAAAACACGCAAACGACAACAACGATAACGGAGCCGTGATGGCAGGAAACACAATTGGACAACTCTTTCGCGTAACCACTTTCGGCGAATCACACGGGCTGGCGCTTGGGTGTATCGTCGATGGCGTGCCGCCCGGCATCCCGTTGACGGAGGCCGATCTGCAGCACGATCTCGACAGACGCCGCCCCGGCACCTCGCGCTATACTACCCAGCGCCGCGAACCGGACCAGGTAAAAATTCTCTCCGGCGTGTTTGATGGCGTGACGACCGGCACCAGCATTGGCCTGCTGATTGAAAACACCGATCAGCGCTCGCAGGACTACAGCGCGATTAAAGATGTTTTTCGTCCGGGACACGCGGATTACACCTATGAGCAGAAATACGGCCTGCGCGATTACCGTGGCGGTGGACGTTCTTCCGCGCGTGAAACCGCGATGCGCGTAGCGGCAGGGGCGATTGCCAAGAAATACCTGGCGGAAAAGTTCGGTATCGAAATCCGCGGCTGCCTGACCCAGATGGGTGACATTCCGCTGGAGATTAAAGACTGGCGTCAGGTTGAGCTTAATCCGTTCTTTTGTCCCGATGCAGACAAACTTGACGCGCTGGACGAACTGATGCGCGCGCTGAAAAAAGAGGGCGACTCCATCGGCGCGAAAGTGACGGTGATGGCGAGCGGCGTGCCGGCAGGGCTTGGCGAACCGGTATTTGACCGACTGGATGCGGACATTGCCCATGCGCTGATGAGCATCAATGCGGTGAAAGGCGTGGAGATAGGCGAAGGATTTAACGTGGTGGCGCTGCGCGGCAGCCAGAATCGCGATGAAATCACGGCGCAGGGTTTTCAGAGCAACCACGCTGGCGGCATCCTCGGTGGCATCAGTAGCGGGCAACACATTGTGGCGCATATGGCGCTGAAACCTACCTCCAGCATTACCGTGCCGGGACGTACGATCAACCGGATGGGCGAAGAAGTCGAGATGATCACCAAAGGGCGCCACGATCCGTGTGTGGGGATTCGCGCAGTGCCGATCGCAGAAGCCATGCTGGCGATCGTGCTGATGGATCACCTGCTGCGCCATCGGGCACAGAATGCGGATGTAAAGACAGAGATTCCACGCTGGTAAGAAATGAAAAAAACCGCGATTGCGCTGCTGGCATGGTTTGTCAGTAGCGCCAGCCTGGCGGCGACGCCGTGGCAGAAAATAACTCATCCTGTCCCCGGCGCCGCCCAGTCTATCGGTAGCTTTGCCAACGGATGCATCATTGGCGCCGACACGTTGCCGGTACAGTCCGATAATTATCAGGTGATGCGCACCGATCAGCGCCGTTATTTCGGCCACCCGGATCTGGTCATGTTTATCCAGCGGTTGAGTCATCAGGCGCAGCAACGGGGGCTCGGAACCGTCCTGATAGGCGACATGGGGATGCCTGCCGGAGGCCGCTTTAATGGCGGACACGCCAGTCATCAGACCGGGCTTGATGTGGATATTTTCTTGCAGTTGCCGAAAACGCGCTGGAGCCAGGCGCAGCTATTGCGCCCGCAGGCGTTAGATCTGGTGTCCCGCGACGGTAAACATGTCGTGCCGTCGCGCTGGTCGTCGGATATCGCCAGTCTGATCAAACTGGCGGCACAAGACAATGACGTCACCCGTATTTTCGTCAATCCGGCTATTAAACAACAGCTTTGCCTCGATGCCGGAAACGATCGTGACTGGCTACGTAAAGTACGCCCCTGGTTCCAGCATCGCGCGCATATGCACGTGCGTTTACGCTGCCCTGCCGACAGCCTGGAGTGCGAAGATCAACCTTTACCCCCGCCGGGCGATGGATGCGGCGCTGAACTGCAAAGCTGGTTCGAACCGCCAAAACCTGGCACCACAAAGCCTGAGAAGAAGACACCGCCGCCGCTGCCGCCTTCCTGCCAGGCGCTACTGGATGAGCATGTACTCTGATGGACAATTTTTATGATCTGTTTATGGTCTCCCCGCTGCTGCTGGTGGTGCTGTTTTTTGTCGCCGTACTGGCAGGATTTATCGATTCTATCGCCGGGGGCGGAGGGCTGCTCACTATCCCTGCGCTGATGGCCGCCGGGATGTCGCCGGCAAACGCGCTGGCGACCAATAAATTACAGGCGTGCGGCGGCTCCCTCTCGTCTTCGCTCTATTTTATTCGCCGTAAAGTGGTAAACCTGGCCGAGCAAAAGCTCAATATTCTGATGACGTTCATTGGCTCGATGAGCGGCGCGCTGCTGGTGCAGCACGTGCAGGCGGATATTTTGCGCCAGATCTTGCCCATCCTGGTGATTTTCATCGGCCTCTATTTTTTATTGATGCCGAAGCTGGGCGAGGAAGATCGCCAGCGCCGCCTGTATGGATTACCGTTCGCGCTGATAGCCGGGGGATGCGTCGGGTTTTACGACGGCTTTTTCGGGCCTGCCGCCGGGTCGTTTTACGCTCTGGCGTTTGTCACCTTATGTGGCTATAACCTGGCGAAATCCACGGCACATGCCAAAGTGCTTAACGCTACCTCCAACGTTGGCGGCCTGCTGTTATTTATCATCGGCGGCAAAGTGATCTGGGCGACGGGCTTCGTGATGCTGGTTGGTCAGTTTTTAGGGGCGCGAATGGGGTCGCGTCTGGTGTTGAGCAAAGGCCAAAAGCTTATCAGACCGATGATCGTTATTGTCTCGGCGGTAATGAGCGCCAGGTTACTTTATGATAGCCACGGACAGGAGATCCTCCATTGGTTGGGGATGAATTAATGAACAATACGCACCATTACGAACAGTTAATTGAGATTTTTAACGGCTGCTTTGCCGAAGAATTTAATACCCGTCTGATTAAAGGCGACGACGAACCGATCTATCTTCCTGCTGACGCGCAGGTACCGTACCACCGTATCGTCTTTGCGCATGGGTTTTACGCCAGCGCGCTGCATGAGATTTCTCACTGGTGTATCGCCGGTAAGGCGCGCCGCGAACTGGTTGACTTTGGTTACTGGTACTGCCCGGACGGACGCGACGCGCAGACCCAAAGTCAATTCGAAGACGTTGAGGTGAAGCCACAGGCTTTCGACTGGTTGTTTTGCGTGGCGGCGGGGTATCCCTTTAACGTCAGTTGCGACAATCTGGAAGGCGATATTGAGCCGGATCGCGTGGCGTTTCAGCGCCGGGTTCATGCACAGGTAATGGCGTATCTGGAGCAGGGCATTCCTGAACGTCCGGCCCGCTTCATCAAAGCGCTACAGAATTACTATCACACGCCCGAACTTAAGGCGGAACAGTTCCCGTGGCCGGAAGCGCTTAATTAAAGCCAGCGCCACGTTTACAATGAGGAAAGAAGATGATCGCGGAGTTTGAATCACGCATTCTGGCATTAATTGACGATATGGTAGAGCACGCCAGCGACGATGAGCTTTTTGCCAGTGGATACCTGCGTGGCCACCTGACGTTAGCCATTGCCGAGCTGGAGAGCGGTGATGACCACTCCGTCGAGGCGGTCTATGCCAACGTTAGCCAAAGTCTGGAAAAAGCGATCGGCGCCGGCGAACTGTCGCCGCGCGATCAGGCGTTAGTCAAAGCCATGTGGGACAATTTGTTCGACAAGGCAAAACAATAACGCCGTGGGCCGGAAGGCGACGCTTGCCGCCTTCCGCTATTGACTGGCCCATTACTTCACCGCTTTTCCCTTCAATAACTTTCTCACCCATAACCGATTTGGATTTAACGCCGCCAGCGTACCGGCATCCAGTGGAATCGGCTCGTTACTCATCTGCGCCGCCAGAATTTCTGCGCATAATGGCGCTGAGCACAAACCACGCGATCCCAGCGCGCCGAGCATAAATAAACCCGGATACACAGGCGCAGGCGCCGCCGACGTTTTATTATCGGCTAAATCGGCGTAATGCGTCAGCGTGGCGTGGTAATCCGGGACATTGCCCACCATCGGCAGATGGTCGCGGGTGGCGCAACGCACGCCGCAACGGGCGCTGTTGCCGCTAACGTCAACCTCTGTGGCCCAGTTCGCATCCGGAAAACAGTCAAGCAGACGCTGTCGGTTCTGACGCTGATCTTCTTCGCGCCAGACGGTGCTTTCGTCGCCCCGGTGATAGCTGGCGCCAATACAGTGCTGCTGATTATGCGGATTTTGCGGCGTCAGATAGCCGTCGTAGCATAACACCTGACGCAACGCCGAGAGGGCGGGGGTGGTGGGAATATGACTGACCTGCCCCCCGACGGCATAAACCGGCAGCGGCCGGGTCTGATCAAAACGGTTAATCTGATGGCCGTTCGCCAGGACGACGGTCTCATGGCTGGCGGTTTCACCTGACGTAAAGCGCAGTTGCCAGCGCGACTCCTGCGCAACGAGCGACGTGAGCGTATGGCGAAAGCGCGTTTGTAAACCCTGTTCGGTCGCCAGTGCGATGACTGCGCGAGTTAATTGTTCCGGGCATAGCCAGCCGCCTGCCGGATAGGTAATTCCTCCGCAGCGTGTCGTCACGCCAACCGCCTGTTCCGCCTCTTCGGCATTGAGCGCCGAGGCCAGTTCGGCGGGCAGCGCCAGGGACAGCATCTGGGCAATTTTCTGCTGGCTTTTCTCATCCCATCCGAGCTGCGTCACGCCGCACCAGTCATGATCAAAAGAGACGGGCAGGGCATCATACAGGCGACGGGCAAAGGTGAATGCGGTCGGGAAAAAGCGATTAATGGCGGCGTCATGTTTGCTAAGGAGCGGATAAAGCGCGCCCTGTCGATTACCAGAAGCGCCCTGGGCGGGCTGATCATCTGCGCAATAGAGCGTCACCTGCCAGCCGCGACGCAGTAACGCCAGTGATAACAGCGCGCTGGCTATGCCGCCGCCAATGATTGCCGTTTCACGTTTTTCGCTTCCGCTGCGGTAAAACCAGGGCGCGGAAAGGGTCGGCATGAGGTGTTGTTCCATCACTCCGCAAAGCATCTCGCGTTTACGTCCGAAGCCTTTGCGTTTTTGCATGGTAAAACCGGCTTCCTGTAATCCCCGACGAACGAAACCCGCCGAGGTAAACGTCGCCAGCGTTGCGCCGGGCCGCGCCAGCCGCGCCATCGCGTTAAACAGGTTTGGCGTCCACATATCCGGATTTTTCGCCGGGGCAAAACCGTCGAGGAACCAGGCGTCGACTGTTTGATTCAGCGTGGCGTCCAGTTGGTCGGTCAGTTCATTAATATCGCCAAACCACAAATCCAGCGTCACCCGGCCCCGATCCAGCAATAGGCGGTGGCATCCCGGGAGCGGCAGCGGCCATTGCGCCTGCAGCTGCTCCGCCCAGGGCGCGAGCTCCGGCCAGTGTTGGTGCGCCAGCGCCAGATCGCCGCGCGTTAACGGGAATTTCTCAAAACTGATGAAATGTAACCTTTGCAGCGTCGCCTGTGGATGCTCAGAACGAAAGCCGTCAAACGCCTGCCACAGCGTCAGGAAGTTGAGTCCGGTGCCAAAACCGCTTTCCGCGACTATAAATAATGGATGTGAATGTACGGGAAATCGCTCCGCAAGACGATTGCCGCCAAGAAAAACGTAGCGTGTCTCTTCGAGTCCATTGTCATTAGAAAAATAGACATCATCAAAATCTCGGGAAACAGGTGTACCCTCAGCGTTAAATTCGAGTGTGGCGGGTTGTATGGCGTATTGTTTCACGTAAGTTACTCGTCTGACGGGCGGTATCGCGATCTTAACGATGTGTGCCTGACGGCGCAAATTTCCGTACTAAATGGCTGATCGGACTTGTTCGGCGTACAAGTGTACGCTATTGTGCCAATCGAAACTTAAAAATAGTGCGAATTACAGAGGTATTGAATGAAACGTGCAGTGATTACTGGCCTGGGCATCGTTTCCAGCATCGGTAATAACCAGCAGGAAGTCCTGGCATCTCTGCGTGAAGGACGTTCAGGGATCACTTTCTCTCAGGAGCTGAAGGACGCCGGCATGCGTAGCCAGGTATGGGGCAACGTAAAACTGGATACCACTGGCCTCATTGACCGCAAAGTCGTGCGCTTTATGAGCGACGCCTCCATCTATGCTTATCTGTCTATGGAGCAGGCAGTGGCCGACGCCGGTCTGGCGCCGGAAGTCTATCAGAATAACCCGCGTGTCGGCCTGATTGCAGGTTCCGGCGGCGGCTCCCCGAAATTCCAGGTCTTTGGCGCAGACGCCATGCGTAGCCCGCGTGGTCTGAAAGCCGTGGGCCCGTATGTGGTGACGAAAGCAATGGCATCCGGCGTTTCCGCCTGCCTCGCTACGCCGTTTAAAATTTATGGTGTGAACTACTCCATTAGCTCCGCTTGCGCGACCTCCGCACACTGTATCGGCAATGCGGTTGAACAGATCCAACTGGGCAAACAGGACATCGTTTTTGCTGGCGGCGGCGAAGAGCTGTGCTGGGAAATGGCCTGTGAGTTCGACGCGATGGGGGCATTGTCCACCAAATATAACGATACGCCTGAAAAAGCGTCCCGTACCTATGATGCGCACCGTGATGGATTTGTCATCGCAGGCGGTGGCGGTATGGTTGTTGTCGAAGAGCTGGAACACGCTCTGGCGCGCGGTGCGCATATCTATGCGGAAATCGTCGGTTACGGCGCAACATCCGATGGCGCAGACATGGTTGCTCCGTCTGGTGAAGGCGCAGTACGTTGCATGCAGATGGCGATGCACGGCGTAGACACGCCGATCGACTACCTGAACTCTCACGGTACCTCTACTCCGGTAGGCGACGTGAAAGAACTCGGTGCAATCCGTGAAGTGTTTGGCGATAACAGCCCGGCAATTTCTGCAACCAAAGCGATGACCGGCCACTCGCTGGGTGCCGCAGGCGTGCAGGAAGCTATCTACTCTCTGCTGATGCTGGAGCACGGTTTTATCGCGCCGAGTATCAACATCGAAGAGCTGGATGAGCAGGCTGCGGGTCTGGACATCGTGACCGAAACGACCGAGCGTGAACTGACTACCGTAATGTCTAACAGCTTCGGTTTTGGCGGCACCAACGCCACGCTGGTGATGCGTAAGTTGTAAGCCTGACTATTACGTTGTAGTATCAATAATGAAACAGGTCGCTAATGCGACCTGTTTTTTCATTCAGGGAACAACAAATTATATGGATATTCTATAAATGCCAACTAATACATTAGATAAAATTAGGCATAGTTTGAGTTGTGTGGCTGTTTTATTTGGTTTGCTTGGCATTTTTGTTTTTGCCTCATTTTCGCCTTCCTATGCCTGGCTTTATTTGGCAGGTCTGGCTGCGCCTTTTATATATAGTATTGTTTTTGTCTATGCGATTGCCGCCTGGAGTATTTATTCAAAGTATTATCCGTTTTTATCATTGGGCCGCTTATCATTTGTGGAATGTTTTTTTCCGGCGCTGGCCCTGGTGTGCCTTACCGTTCTCTACAATGCTTTTAGTGGCCCGGAACCCTGGATGGCCGAGTTATCAAGGCAATTCTTTCTTCATAAATTTCTTAACACGCTGGCGATGTGCTTTCTGGCTCCTGTGGCGGAGGAAATTATATTCAGAGGGTTTTTATTGAACAGCAGTATCGGTTGGGGTCGGTACTCAAGAGTTTCCGGTATTATTATTACCTCACTCGTTTTTGCATTTATGCATACACAATATCTCTTTGCGGTGACTTTTGTTTATCTGTTTGTTTTCTCATCTATATTATGCGTTGTTCGAATGAGAAGTCGTGGGTTAATGATACCGATAATACTTCATGTTTTAAATAATGCCTGGGTTATTTTCGGCTTACTGTTTTCAGCGACGGAATAAGCGCCTGATGCAAGAGGCGCTTTAACCTCTCCGGTACGAACAAGAGACCGATGGCGGTTCCCTTTTTTAATGCTTCTTATATTCCGGCGCGACTTTCGCTGACCAGGCCTCAGCCTGGGTGATGGCGCCTGCGTCATAAATCGGCTGTTCATAACCCTTATCAGCATCCCGAACGCGGTAAATTTTCCAGCGTCCCTCTTCCCAACGGGTATAAACTTCCAGGTGGATGGGCGTTGACTCTGTAGCCAACAGAACATCCACTTTTTCTCCGCCGAGGAAAGGGTGTGCCTTCCCAACCCGTAACTGTGGAATCCACTCTGGCGCATAGTCCTGCGCATACATAAAATAATCAGCCCCCACAATCTCCTGTTCATAAAGGGACTGTATTAGCGCCAGGCGATGAATAACCTCTTTAGCGACGTAACGTTGCATTAAGGCGGTGGTGTCGTCAGGGGGATTCACATCGTTCGTGAACGTCGTCATCCATGAGGTATAGAACTGCTTCACGGCCTGCGTACTGTCGTAATGAGGCGCAGAGCAACTACAAAGCAACAGGATAAGCGCGACAAGGGAGAACGTTTTCATTAATTCTTCCTGTAGATGGTATATGAGGGCCTGGCTGCCCGGTAGCCCGGGCCGGCCCACATATCGCGTTGTTTAAAATCTGAATACCACTCTGTGCCATCATATATCGCCATGTGACCGCTCGGGTTTCCGCCAGCGTAAGGTTGAATAATGATGACGTCACCCTCGCGCGGCATTTCATAGGTACCAATAGCGGTGAATCCGGCGCTTCTTAACATTGGGCCATAATCTTTTGCATGATATGTATGCCCCAGCGTGATACCGCCCGCCTGAATTGCCTTTCGGGTAAATTCCGCACATCGGCCTTGAGAATGAGAACCTGCATGCGTTTTGGCATAATTAACCGCCATTCTTTTATCCCAACTCATAATGATTCCTGTTAATAAAATACGTAATAGCAACGACGTAATGCTTTAACAGTATTTGATTCGGGAAGCATGACAAATAGTGCTATTACTATTTTCAATAGAATAAGTTTAAATATTTATTAATTGTTGAGGTTGATAAGTTAGGGCCAATTTATTCAACATTAATTATTATTCTGCGGTATTGGCATCATTTTTTATTTGCATATCGCCATAGCGCGACGGCCAGATCTCCTGCGGCGTGATGCCAAGCGCGTCCGCAATAATCCGTTCGGCTCTCGGCCAGGAGCGGGTAAAGACATTGCGCAGTGAATCAGGTGATAAACCGGCCTGACGAGAAAGATCTCTGAGCGTAATACCTCTTTTTTCCAGTGCACTTTTAATATCTGCACGATGCCAGTCTTGGCTTTTTGGTTCCATTCTGTAATCCTAAGAAGATGTGTTATCGGCACCGATATTTTTAAAGTGAAAATTAGCGTGAGAAAAAGAAAGTTACTTTCTTTTTCACTCTAAGAATAGTGCCAGAAAGAAAGCAAAATTTCGCGCAAAAGAAGAAATATTTTTATTTCATCAAAGGAAAGGAAAGAAACCGATGGCAAAGGAATGGTTCACGGTTAAGGAATGTCTTGGCTTGCCGGGGTTTCCGGGAAGCGAGCCTGCGGTTCGCGAACGTTTGTATAAGTACAGCGAAGGGAAAGAGGGGGTCAGGCGTAAGCGTGTTAAATCAAAGGCCGAGGAGTTTCATATATCTGTTTTCCCTCTTTATGTTCATCGTTATCTGGACGACAGCGGAGAGGAACCGACGCCAGAACCCATTTCCTTACAGGAAGCGGAGCCTGAAGATATTTGGGAGATGATGTTCAGGTTACTGACGCCAGAACAGCGCAAGCAGGTGACCGGACGGTTTAAGGTGAGAGGGATGAAAGCGGTCTTTCCCTTTCTGTTTGATGACACGCCGCCACGTTGATACCCTGGCTGCAATTTCAAGGTTGACAAGTTTCGCGTCTCACAGGCAGACTTCACTCTCTACATTATCCTTCCGATAATGCGTAAGCGTTTAACGTTATCCAACGCACCTTAATCCTGACGTTCAGGTAGAGGGGGGCGTGGCCTTTCCCCGCCTTACTCTGCATTCTGGAGTAATGCATGACAGCAGTTAGCCAAAAAACAACGACCCCGTCTGCGAATTTTTCGCTGTTCCGCATCGCCTTTGCGGTTTTCCTGACCTATATGACGGTCGGCCTGCCGTTACCCGTCATCCCGCTTTTTGTCCATCACGAACTGGGCTATAGCAATACGATGGTTGGGATCGCCGTGGGCATTCAGTTTTTTGCGACGGTACTGACGCGCGGCTATGCCGGACGGCTGGCGGATCAATATGGTGCTAAACGATCGGCGTTACAGGGGATGTTTGCCTGCGGGCTGGCGGGCGCCGCCTGGCTCCTGGCCGCGCTGTTGCCGGTTTCCGCGCCGGTAAAATTCGCGCTGCTTATTGTCGGGCGTTTGATCCTCGGATTTGGCGAAAGCCAGCTGCTGACCGGAACCCTGACCTGGGGATTGGGGCTGGTTGGCCCAACGCGTTCCGGTAAGGTGATGTCGTGGAACGGGATGGCGATTTACGGCGCGCTGGCGGCCGGTGCGCCGTTGGGCTTGCTGATCCATAGCCACTTTGGCTTCGCGGCGCTGGCGGGGACGACGATGGTTTTACCTCTGCTGGCCTGGGCATTCAACGGCACCGTGCGTAAAGTACCTGCGCATGAGGGGGAGCGACCTTCACTGTGGAGCGTGGTCGGGCTTATCTGGAAACCGGGCCTGGGTCTGGCATTGCAGGGCGTGGGTTTTGCCGTCATCGGTACGTTTATTTCACTTTATTTTGTCAGCAATGGCTGGACGATGGCGGGATTCACCCTGACCGCGTTTGGCGGTGCGTTTGTACTGATGCGCATATTGTTCGGTTGGATGCCGGACCGCTTTGGCGGCGTGAAGGTCGCCGTTGTCTCATTGCTGGTTGAGACGGCAGGACTGCTGCTCTTGTGGCTGGCGCCGACGGCCTGGATAGCGCTGGTAGGCGCGGCGCTCACCGGGGCAGGGTGTTCATTGATTTTCCCGGCGCTGGGCGTGGAGGTTGTGAAACGCGTACCTTCTCAGGTACGCGGTACGGCGCTCGGCGGTTACGCCGCGTTTCAGGATATCTCCTACGGCGTTACCGGCCCGCTGGCGGGCGTGCTGGCCACGTCATGCGGCTATCCTTCCGTATTCCTCGCGGGAGCGATCTCCGCGGTGGTTGGCATCCTGGTGACGATATTATCGTTCCGGCGTGGTTAAGAAACCAGCCAGAAAAGCGCCAGTACAATTATTAGCGCGATAAACAACAGGCCTGGCCGCGCAGACAGATTTTTTACGGTTTCAATCATCGGCGCGAACGGGCGGTAGATGGGTTGAATAGAGAGCGGTTCAAGCTCATCCGCCTCCCGCTCTACGCGACGCAGGAAAATATGGTTAAGTAAGTCCTGCACCTGGGCGGTGGTCAACACCGTTTGCGGCTGAATTTGATAAGTGTGTTGGGCATACTCTTTGATCGCTGTGAGTTCGTCCGGTTCCAGCGGTTGTTTTAACGCAGCTTGCAGCGTATGTAGCGTAGGCGCGTGTTGTAGTGACAGCGTCTGCCGCGCCTGTAGCCATGTCGCCAGATGAGTAAACTGCTTTGCCGGAATGAGCTCGCCGCTTTTCACGCCGGAGAGTTCCAGCATTGATTGCCAGATAAGTTTGTTTGACTCGCCGGTCGCGGCCGCCAGCTTCGTCACCAACTGATTCAACGTATTATGTTCAGCAGGCAATAATGGCCGATCCGTTGCCGGACGTTGCTGCGGCTGCGGAATGGAAAGCTGTCCCTGTTGCAGGAGCGTCAGCACGTTTTTGAGTTGATCGGGCGTAAGCTGGCTAAGCGCGGTTTGACCGTATTGCTGACGGATAAAATCGCTGACGGCCTGACGATTATTCCCGACGCCAAGCAGCTCTGTTAGCTGTGAAAGCACCTGACGATTGGCGTGATTTTGCTGCGCTACGCCCAGACGCTGGGTAAGATTCTGTTCAGCGGCGGGGAAGTGGCGCGACAGTAGCGGCGCGTCATTTTTTATCCCCAGATCGTGTTTCATTCCGGCCCATACTTCCGCGCTTTGCTGCTGGGTCAGTGAAATCAGGCGCGTGATCAGCCTTTCCAGTACCGTACGCTGTTGCATGGAAAGCGGCTGCTCGCTCGCAGCGGAAAGAGGATTACGCCCTTCGCCTGGAGGCTGTGCAGGGGCGCCGGAGATGGGATGCATAATTAATTATCCTTTAACCATAAATCTGAGCAATATATGCCTGGCGGCCAGATTATGGCACACTTGTCCGGTTAACTCTCGTTCTCAAACAGGTACGACAGTCGTGAAAATTCTCGTTGATGAAAATATGCCTTACGCCCGCGAATTATTTAGCCGCCTGGGTGAGGTAAAGGCAGTGCCGGGTCGCCCGATCCCCGTTGAAGAATTGAACCATGCCGATGCGTTAATGGTGCGTTCGGTCACGAAAGTGAATGAATCGCTGCTGAGCGGCACGCCGATTAACTTCGTTGGTACTGCTACGGCAGGCACAGATCATGTGGATGAGGCATGGCTGAAGCAGGCGGGCATCGGTTTTTCAGCCGCGCCCGGCTGTAATGCTATCGCCGTGGTGGAGTATGTGTTTTCCGCGCTGTTGATGCTGGCCGAACGTGACGGCTTTTCGTTACGCGATCGCACTATAGGGATTGTCGGCGTGGGTAACGTCGGAAGCCGGCTACAGACCAGGCTTGAAGCGTTGGGTATCCGCACGTTGCTGTGCGATCCGCCACGCGCCGCACGCGGGGACGAGGGTGATTTTCGTACGCTGGATGAGCTGGTGCAGGAAGCGGATGTCCTGACTTTCCATACGCCGCTCTATAAAGACGGACCGTACAAAACGCTGCATCTGGCCGATGAGACGCTGATCCGTCGACTGAAACCCGGCGCCATTCTCATTAACGCCTGCCGCGGTCCGGTGGTGGATAACGCCGCGTTGCTGGCGCGACTTAATGCCGGGCAGCCGCTGAGCGTGGTGCTTGATGTGTGGGAGGGCGAACCGGATCTTAACGTCGCGCTACTGGAAGCCGTGGATATCGGCACGTCGCATATTGCCGGCTATACGCTGGAAGGCAAAGCGCGCGGCACCACCCAGGTCTTTGAGGCGTATAGCGCGTTTATTGGCCGCGAGCAGCATGTCGCGCTGGAGTCATTACTGCCTGCGCCTGAGTTTGGTCGTATTACGCTTCATGGCCCGCTGGATCAACCGACGCTGAAAAGACTGGCGCATTTGGTGTATGATGTGCGCCGCGACGATGCGCCACTGCGTAAAGTCGCTGGAATTCCGGGTGAATTTGATAAATTGCGTAAAAATTATCTTGAGCGCCGTGAATGGTCGTCTTTATACGTGATGTGTGACGACGAAACGGCAGCCGCCTTGCTGTGTAAGCTAGGTTTTAACGCTGTTCATCACCCGGCACATTAATGTCTTCTTAATGCTCCCTGTCGAATAATGCGACAGGGACGCTTATGTATTTCTGGAGTAAATCACCATGTCTGAAGGCTGGAACATTGCCATTCTGGGCGCAACGGGCGCCGTAGGCGAAGCCCTGCTTGAAACACTGGCTGAACGCCAGTTCCCGGTCGGTGAAATTTATGCGTTGGCGCGTCATGAAAGCGCGGGCGAGCACCTCCGTTTTGGTGGCAAGTCGGTCATTGTCCAGGATGCGGCGGACTTTTACTGGACGCAGGCGCAGTTGGCGTTTTTCGTTGCCGGCGCAGAGGCATCGGCTGCCTGGATAGACGACGCGACCAATGCAGGCTGCCTGGTGATAGATTCCAGCGGTCTGTTCGCGCTGGAGCCTGATGTGCCGCTGGTCGTGCCGGAAGTTAACCCGTATGTACTGGCGGATTACCGTAACCGTAACGTGATTGCGGTCGCCGATAGTCTGACCAGTCAACTGCTCGCGGCGCTCAAGCCGTTAATCGATCAGGGGGGACTGTCGCGCATCGCCGTCACCAGTATGTTATCAGCGTCCGCACAGGGGAAAAAAGCGGTCGATGCGCTGGCCGGACAGAGTGCGAAGCTGCTTAACGGCATACCGATTGATGAAGATGATTTCTTTGGCCGCCAGTTGGCGTTCAATATGCTGCCGCTGCTGCCGGATCGTGAAGGCAGCGTGCGCCAGGAACGTCGTATCGTCGATGAAGTGCGTAAAATTTTGCAGGACGATGGCGTGATGATCTCCGCCAGTGTCGTGCAGTCGCCGGTGTTCTATGGCCATGCGCAGATGGTGAGCTTTGAAGCGCTCCGTCCGCTGGCGGCGGAAGAGGCGCGCGAGGCGTTTTCCCGCGGTGAAGATATCGTACTGTCAGAAGAGACGGATTACCCGACGCAGGTGGGCGACGCTTCCGGCAATCCACAGCTCTCTATTGGCTGTGTGCATAATGATTACGGTATGCCGGAACAAATTCAGTTCTGGTCAGTGGCGGACAACGTGCGTTTCGGCGGCGCGCTGATGGCCGTTAAAATTGCGGAGAAGCTGGTGCAGGAGTATCTGTACTGATGTCCGGACAGCAATTATCGCCGGTCTATAAAATTGCGCTGGGTATTGAGTACGACGGCAGCAAGTATTATGGCTGGCAGCGTCAGAATGAAGTGCGCAGCGTGCAGGAAAAGCTGGAAAAAGCGCTCTCGCAGGTGGCAAATGAACCTATTAACGTGTTCTGCGCCGGGCGCACCGATGCCGGCGTTCACGGCACCGGGCAGGTTGTCCATTTCGAAACGACCGCATTGCGCAAAGATGCGGCATGGACGCTGGGGGTAAATGCGAATTTGCCTGGTGACATTGCCGTGCGCTGGGTGAAAACTGTACCGGATGATTTTCACGCGCGATTTAGCGCTACGGCTCGCCGTTATCGCTATATCATCTACAATCATCGACTGCGTCCTGCGGTATTAGCAAAAGGCGTGACGCATTACTATGAGCCGCTGGATGCAGAGCGGATGCATCGCGCGGCGCAGAGTCTGCTTGGCGAAAATGATTTTACCTCGTTTCGCGCGGTGCAGTGCCAGTCGCGCACGCCGTGGCGTAATGTGATGCACATCAACGTTACCCGCCACGGCCCTTATGTGGTGGTCGATATCAAAGCGAATGCCTTTGTTCATCATATGGTCAGGAATATTGTCGGCAGCCTGCTGGAAGTAGGCGCTCACAACCAGCCGGAGAGCTGGATCGCAGAGCTGTTAGCGGCCAGGGACAGAACGCTGGCGGCGGCAACGGCGAAGGCGGAGGGGCTATATTTGGTTGCGGTGGATTACCCTGACCGGTTTGACCTTCCAAAACCGCCAATGGGCCCGCTATTTCTGGCGGACTAATCCGAATCGTACACCCGAAACGTGTCGGGTAGAAAGGCAAAGACAAATATGGACCTGATCTACTTTATTATTGATTTTATTCTGCACATCGATGTGCATCTGGCGGAGCTGGTCGCGGAGTACGGCGTCTGGGTGTACGCTATTTTGTTTTTGATTCTGTTTTGTGAAACCGGCCTGGTCGTCACGCCGTTCCTGCCGGGCGACTCGCTGCTGTTTGTCGCCGGGGCGCTGGCTTCGCTGGAAACCAACGATCTCAATGTGCATGTCATGGTGGCGTTAATGCTGATCGCCGCAATTGTCGGCGATGCGGTAAATTACACGATTGGTCGACTGTTCGGCGAAAAACTGTTCAGTAATCCGAATTCGAAAATTTTCCGCCGCAGTTATCTGGATAAAACCCACCAGTTTTATGAAAAACACGGCGGTAAAACTATCATTCTCGCTCGCTTCGTGCCGATCGTCAGAACCTTTGCGCCGTTTGTGGCAGGGATGGGGCACATGTCCTATCGGCATTTTGCCGCCTATAACGTCATCGGCGCGCTGCTGTGGGTGCTGCTCTTTACCTACGCCGGTTATTTCTTCGGTACGATACCGTTGATTCAGGATAACCTTAAGCTGCTGATTGTGGGGATTATCGTGGTTTCGATATTACCTGGCGTCATCGAGATTATTCGGCATAAGCGCGCTGCGTCGCGTGCCGCAAAATAGAAAGTAACTCAGCGGTTCGACCACTTTTTTATCCAAAGTTTCGGGCTGTTATGTTTTAATGTGCAACATTCATGGTCTGTTGGGGGCAAAAATGGCATTATGCGCCCCTTATAATAAAGCTGACTAAGGTTCAGGCAGAAAGGTCACCAATGAGCTGGATTGAACGAATTAAAAGCAACATTACTCCCACCCGCAAGGCAAGCATTCCTGAAGGGGTGTGGACCAAGTGTGATAGCTGCGGTCAGGTTTTATACCGCGCTGAGCTGGAACGTAATCTTGAGGTCTGTCCTAAGTGTGACCATCATATGCGCATGTCGGCGCGCAATCGCCTGCATAGCCTGTTAGATGAAGGTTCCCTTGTGGAGTTGGGTAGCGAGCTGGAGCCAAAAGACGTGCTCAAGTTCCGCGACTCCAAAAAATATAAAGACAGACTGGCGTCCGCGCAGAAAGAAACCGGCGAGAAAGACGCGCTGGTGGTCATGAAAGGGACGCTTCACGGTATGCCGGTTGTCGCCGCCGCGTTTGAATTCGCGTTCATGGGCGGCTCAATGGGGTCTGTCGTTGGCGCACGCTTCGTTCGTGCCGTTGAACAGGCGCTGGAAGACAACTGTCCGTTAGTGTGTTTCTCTGCTTCCGGCGGCGCGCGTATGCAAGAAGCGCTGATGTCGCTGATGCAGATGGCGAAAACCTCGGCGGCGCTGGCTAAAATGCAGGAACGTGGTCTGCCCTACATCTCGGTATTGACCGATCCGACAATGGGCGGCGTTTCCGCCAGTTTTGCGATGCTGGGCGATCTCAACATCGCCGAGCCAAAAGCCCTGATTGGCTTCGCCGGCCCGCGCGTTATCGAACAAACCGTTCGCGAAAAACTGCCGCCGGGATTCCAGCGCAGTGAGTTCCTGATCGAAAAAGGCGCTATTGATATGATCGTCCGCCGCCCGGAAATGCGCCTGAAGCTGGCGAGCATTCTGGCGAAGCTGATGAATCTGCCCGCGCCGAACCCGGACGCCCCGCGTGAAGGCGTGGTGGTGCCTCCGGCGCCGGATCAGGAGTCTGAGGCCTGATAACTGAAAAGGGCAGGGCCGCAGGCTCTGCCCTTTTGCTTTTCACCGTAAAGAAGCAGCGGAATCAATGAAAAACAAATCCATACCTCAAGCTGCGTCGCCCCTGGCCTCGTGGCTTTCTTATCTGGAAAACCTGCACAGCAAGAGTATCGATTTAGGCCTTGAGCGCGTAAGCCAGGTGGCAGCTCGTCTGGACATCCTCAAGCCTGCGCCGTTCGTTTTTACCGTTGCGGGAACCAACGGTAAAGGTACGACCTGTCGAACGCTGGAGTCGGTGTTAATCGCGGCGGGATACCGTGTGGGCGTCTATAGTTCGCCTCATCTGGTACGTTACACCGAGCGCGTGCGCGTGCAGGGGAAAGAATTAGCGGAATCCGCGCATACCGCGTCCTTTGCGGAAATAGAAGCGGCGCGCGGCGATATTTCATTGACCTATTTTGAATATGGTACGTTGTCGGCATTGTGGCTGTTTAAACAGGCTAACCTTGACGTGGTGATTCTGGAGGTCGGGTTGGGCGGGCGCCTGGACGCCACGAACATTGTGGATGCCGATGTAGCGGTAATTACCAGCATCGCGCTTGACCATACTGACTGGCTGGGGCCGGATCGCGAAAGTATCGGCCGCGAGAAGGCCGGGATTTTTCGCGCGGAAAAACCCGCTATTGTCGGCGAACCGGAAATGCCGGCAACCATCGCGGATGTCGCGCAGGAGACCGGCGCGCTGTTGCGGCGTCGCGGCGTTGACTGGCGTTATGAGGTGACAGCGACCCACTGGGCGTTTACCGATGGCGACGGTACGCTTGCCGGACTGCCTTTGCCGCAGGTTCCCCAGCCGAATGCCGCCACCGCTCTGGCCGCGCTGCGCGCCAGCAGGTTGAACATTGACGAGCAGGCGATTCGCGACGGTATTGCGCAGGCTACCTTGCCGGGACGTTTTCAAATCGTGAGTGAGTCGCCGCGCGTTATCTTTGATGTCGCCCATAATCCCCACGCGGCGGAATACCTGACGGGTCGTCTGAAAATGTTGCCGAAACGCGGGCGCGTGCTTGCGGTGATTGGTATGCTGCATGATAAAGATATCGCCGGCACGTTAGCCTGGTTGAAAAGCGTGGTTGACGACTGGTATTGTGCTCCGTTAGAGGGGCCGCGAGGCGCGACGGCGGAACAACTTCTGGAACATCTGGGGAAAGGGAATGTCTATGATAGCGTCGCGCAGGCATGGCAGGCCGCTATCGACGCGGCGCAGCCAGAAGATACCGTGCTGGTGTGCGGATCGTTCCACACCGTCGCACATGTTATGGAAGTGATAGACGCGGGGAGAATCGGTGGCGAGTAAGTTTCAGAATCGTTTAGTCGGCACGATTGTGTTAGTCGCGCTGGGGGTTATTGTGCTTCCCGGTCTGCTGGACGGACAGAAAAAGCATTATCAGGATGAATTTGCTGCGATTCCACTGGTACCGAAGCCTGGCGACCGCGATGAGCCGGATATGATGCCTGCCGCAACGCAGGCGCTGCCGACACAGCCGCCGGAAGGGGCGGCTGAAGAGGTGCGGGCGGGAGATGCGGCAGCGCCATCGCTGGACCCGTCGCGCATGGCGTCTAACAATGTTGAGCTTGATCCGATACCGGTGGAGACGCCTAAACCGAAGCCGGTTGAAAAGCCGAAGCCGCAGCCTAAACCGCAACAGCCGGTTGTCGCCGCTTCCACGCCGACGCCAGCGCCGCAACCAGTCGCCGACGATAAACCTGCGCCGACCGGCAAAGCCTATGTCGTACAGTTGGGCGCGCTGAAAAATGCGGATAAAGTCAACGAGATAGTCGGCAAGCTTCGTTCCGCCGGGTTCCGGGTTTATACTTCCCCCTCAACGCCGGTACAGGGTAAAATAACCCGTATTCTCGTCGGGCCGGATGCGTCGAAAGATAAGATGAAAGGATCGCTTGGCGAGCTCAAGCAGATTTCCGGGTTAAGCGGCGTGGTGATGGGATATAGCCCGAACTAAGGCGCGTTTTGCCTGAGCGCGCAGCGTTAAGGCCTACGGTGCTCACCTGGTAATAGCCGAAGTTCTGTAGGCTGGATAAGGCGTTTATGCCGCCATCCGGCAGAAGGAATGAACCTGGTATCCTGCGCTTATCAGGCCGATGGCAGCTCTTCTGGTCGTGCCCGAAGAGATAAAAAGTGTGATGGCGTTGAATATTTTTTCAGCGCCATTTTTATTTACGCGTGGGAAGGAAATCCCTACGCAAACGTTTTCTTTTTCTGTTAGAATGCGCCCCGAACAGGACGACAGGGCGTAAAATCGTGGGACATCTATGGTCTGGATTGATTACGCCATTATCGCGGTGATTGCTTTTTCCTGTCTGGTTAGCCTGATCCGCGGCTTTGTTCGTGAAGCGTTATCGCTGGTGACGTGGGGTTGTGCTTTCTTTGTCGCCAGTCACTACTACACTTACCTGTCTGTCTGGTTTACGGGCTTTGAAGACGAACTGGTTCGTAATGGGATTGCTATCGCGGTACTGTTTATCGCGACGCTTATCGTCGGCGCTATCGTGAATTTTGTGATAGGTCAGCTAGTAGAAAAGACCGGCCTGTCGGGAACTGACCGGGTGTTGGGGATCTGTTTCGGCGCACTGCGAGGCGCGCTGATTGTCGCCGCCATTCTGTTCTTCCTTGATACCTTTACCGGCTTGTCGAAAAGCGAAGACTGGAGCAAATCGCAGCTCATCCCGCAGTTCAGCTTCATCATCAGATGGTTCTTTGACTATCTGCAAAGCTCGTCGAGTTTCTTGCCCAGGACGTAACAGGTTCTGAGATGTGGCTTAACGAGGAAAATGACGTATGTGCGGTATTGTCGGTATCGCCGGTGTTATGCCGGTCAACCAGTCGATTTATGACGCGTTAACAGTGCTCCAGCATCGTGGTCAGGATGCTGCCGGTATCATCACCATTGATGCTAATAACTGCTTCCGCTTGCGTAAGGCAAACGGGCTGGTGAACGATATTTTTGAAGCTCGCCACATGCAGCGTTTGCAGGGCAACATGGGGATCGGCCATGTGCGCTACCCTACCGCAGGCAGCTCCAGCGCTTCCGAAGCGCAACCTTTTTACGTTAACTCGCCGTATGGCATCACGTTGGCCCATAATGGCAACCTGACTAACGCGCACGAGCTACGTAAAAAGCTGTTTGAAGAAAAGCGCCGTCATATCAACACCACCTCCGATTCCGAAATCCTGCTCAATATTTTCGCCAGCGAGCTCGACAACTTCCGTCACTATCCGCTGGAAGCCGACAATATTTTTGCCGCGATTGCCGCGACTAACCGTCAAATCCGCGGCGCCTATGCCTGCGTGGCGATGATTATCGGCCACGGCATGGTGGCTTTTCGCGATCCGCACGGCATTCGCCCGTTAGTACTGGGCAAGCGTGACGTTGGCGATGGACGTACGGAGTATATGGTCGCTTCTGAAAGCGTGGCGCTGGATACGCTGGGCTTTGAGTTTCTGCGCGATGTCGCGCCGGGCGAAGCTATCTATATTACCGAAAAGGGGCAACTGTTCACGCGCCAGTGCGCGGATAACCCGGTCAGTAACCCCTGTCTGTTCGAGTACGTTTACTTTGCTCGCCCGGACTCCTTTATCGACAAGATCTCCGTCTACAGCGCTCGTGTGAATATGGGCACCAAACTTGGCGAAAAAATCGCTCGTGAATGGGAAGATCTGGACATCGACGTCGTGATCCCTATCCCGGAAACCTCCTGCGATATCGCACTGGAAATTGCCCGTATTCTCGGCAAGCCGTACCGCCAGGGATTTGTCAAAAATCGTTACGTGGGACGTACCTTTATCATGCCGGGCCAACAGCTACGCCGTAAATCCGTGCGCCGTAAGCTCAATGCTAATCGCGCGGAATTCCGCGATAAGAACGTCCTGCTGGTGGATGATTCCATCGTGCGTGGCACCACATCAGAGCAGATCATCGAGATGGCCAGGGAAGCCGGCGCGAAGAAGGTTTATCTGGCGTCCGCCGCGCCGGAAATTCGTTTCCCCAACGTCTATGGCATTGATATGCCGACCGCCAATGAGCTGATCGCGCATGGTCGCGAGGTGGATGAAATTCGTCAGATCATCGGCGCAGACGGGCTTATCTTCCAGGATCTGAACGATCTGATCGAAGCCGTGCGCGCGGAAAACCCGGATATCCAGCAGTTTGAATGTTCGGTATTTAACGGGGTATATGTCACCAAAGACGTAGACCAGCAATACCTCGACTTCCTGGATTCATTACGTAATGACGACGCCAAAGCGGTGCTGTTCCAGAACGAAATGGAAAACCTGGAAATGCATAACGAAGGCTAATGGCTTTGCCAGCGGCGCGATGCCGCTGGCCGATGTCAATTACGCACCACGCCGAAGCGAATAGCGTATTTTTGTACTTTGTACTGTAACGTGGTGCGCGATACGTTAAGGCTGCGGGCCGCGGCGGCAATATTCCCCTGATGCGTATCCAGCGCGGTTTCTATTAAATGCCTTTCGTAGTTGGCAACCCGTACCTCCAGCGACCCTTCATACTGCGGATCGGGTGACGAGGGAAGGGGATTTTCCGGCGCGGTTTCCGGTACGCCTAAATTTAACTCGTCCTGTTCAAAAATGATGTGTTTGAGCAGTCCGTCTTTTTCCTGCATGATCATGCTGCGTACAATCGCGTTTTCCAGCATCCTGACATTACCCGGCCAGGCGTGATTGAGCAGATCAGCACGCGCCGTCTCGCTTAATCCGTGAATATCCTGCGGCACGTCATTACGGTATTTATCAATAAAATAATTCGCCAGTAAGGGAATATCTTCCGGGCGGGCGCGCAGCGGCGGTAACGTCAACATTCCGACGCTCAACCGATAAAAAAGATCTGCCCGCAGGCGTTCTTGTTGAATTAATTTGACGGGCGCTTCGTTCATGGCGGCAACGATCCTGACATCAGAGTGGAGTTGCTGTTGTCCGCCGAGCCGCCAGAAGGTTTTATCCTGCAAGAATCGCAGCAGCTTACTTTGCATCTCTATCGGCATGGCGTTCAGCTCATCAAGAAAGAGCGTTCCCCCGTTTGCCAGCTCCAGATAGCCCTGGCTATTTTCCGCGCCGGTATAGGCGCCGCGCACGGTGCCGAAAAGCGTACTTTCGATAAGCGTAGGCGGTAGAGCGCCGCAGTTCAGGGCGATAAATGGTTTATTCGCCCGCTTGCTGCATTGATGGATCAGGCGGGAAAATAGCTCCTTACCCGTACCCGTCTCCCCGACAATCGTCACCGGAATATTACTGGCGGCCAGCCGTTTGGCTTTGGCGATATTACTGAGCATTTCCGGGTTTTCGGTAATAATGGCATGGTGCTTCTCATGGTGATCGGCATACAGCAGTTGGTTCAGTTCTACCACCTGCTCCTGGAGCCGCCTGACGCCGGACATATTCCTGCCGATTTCGATAACGCCGACCATGCCGCCATCGCTTGCATAGAGCGGCGCGGTGGTGTGCTGATAGTCAACGGCCTGGCCTCGCGCATTGTAATAAATTTGATAATGGCCAATGTATTCCACGCCTTTTTTTAACGATGAAAGCATCGTACTTTGGGTCTCTTTCATGCCCGGATAGACATCCAGCATATGTTTTCCCATTGCCCGTTCAATACTGTAGCCGTCCAGATCCGCGCTTTCCTGATTGTAGTAAACGTATTCACCACGCTCATTAATGACGGCCAACGGCTGATGAATCAAATCGAAAAAGCGGGAAAACATCCTGAGCGCCGAGGCCAGTTCCTGATTGGTGGATGCCATACATGCATTCCTCATATCTATTGTTCATGTTGCCATTATAAAAGTGACGAATTTTCGTCGTTGTGATGAATAGCAAACTCAATGACGAAAATGAGAAACAGCTTATTTTTATAAATAATTGATTATTTTGATAAAAAATAGTGGCATGCCTTTTGCTTTATCCCTGTAAAGAATGAGGATTTTTACCATAAACATTAAGCAGAGGGCGTTATGACTGACTCGATTATGCAGAATTACAACCAGCTACGTGAGCAGGTAATCAACGGCGATCGCCGTTTCCAGCACAAAGACGGTCATTTGTGTTTTGAAGGGGTCGATCTGGACGCTCTGGCGCGCCAGTACCCCACGCCGTTCTATGTGTTTTCTGAGCCGGAGATTATTCGTAACATTCATGAAATCCAGCAGGCATTTGCGGCGCATAAAAATACCAAAACCTTCTTTGCGTCAAAAACCTGCTCGGTCATGGGGGTGTTGAAAGCCATTCGTGACGCCGGAATTTGCGCGGAGGCAAACTCACAATATGAGGTTCGCAAGTGTCTGGAGATAGGCTTTCGCGGCGATCAGATCGTCTTCAACGGCGTGGTGAAAAAGCCTGCCGATCTGGAATATGCCATCGCTAACGATCTGTATCTTATTAATGTTGATAGCCTGTATGAGCTGGAACATATTGATGCCATCTCTCGCAAGCTGAAGAAAGTCGCCAATGTTTGCGTCCGTGTAGAGCCGAATGTTCCCTCGGCGACGCATGCGGAACTGGTTACCGCTTTCCATGCGAAGTCAGGTCTCGACCTGGAACAGGCGGAAGAAACCTGCCGCCGCATTCTGGCGATGCCTTATGTGCATTTGCGCGGCTTGCATATGCATGTGGGTGATCAGGTGCCGGAGTCAGAGCCTTTCGCAAAAGCGACTAAAGTGCTGGTGGATGAATCCCGTCGCCTGGAAGAGGTGCTCGGTATTAAATTTGATTTGATCAACGTGGGCGGCGGAATTCCGGTTCCCTATAAATATGACGACGAGAATGGCGACCCGTTAAAAGATAATATGTATGCCGGTATTACCGCCCAGGATTTTGCCGATGCGGTCATTCGCGAAGTGCATAAATGGCGTACCGATGTGGAAATATGTATTGAACCTGGACGTAAAGTGACCGGGTCGGCGGCGGTGTTACTGACGGAAGTCTCCTGCGAAAAACGTAAAACAAATTACGATCTTAACGGCAATGTGGAATGCCACGTTGAATGGAAATTTGTCGACGCTGGTTACAGCGTACTCTCTGACAGCCAGCATTTTGACTGGTTCTTTTATGTCTATAACGCCTCTCGCATGACGGCAGCGCACGACGCCTGGATAAAATTAGCCGGGCCGCTGTGTGATGGCGGAGATTATTTCCACATGGGAGTGAAAGGTGAAGAGTTTTTACTGCCGAAGGAGACTCATGTTGGCGATATTGTCGCGTTTCTTGATGCCGGGGCATACACCATTGAAAGTCAAACCGTTTATAACAACCGTCCGCGCACGGGCGTGGTGATGATCGATAAAAATGGTGAGACGCGTCTGATTCGTCGGGAAGACAGTTACGAAGATATGGTCAAGTACGACATTTATTAATACTGTTTTGGGCTTCAGTTTTATGCTGAAGCCCGTCGTCAGATGATAAGAAGAGGGCAGTGATGCCTGAATGCATAACAGGAGATGGCCATGAGTAACACGAATTCTGGCTTACTTGGCATCAAAGACATTGTCTTTATGAATGTCATCGCTATTCTGAGTTTGCGGCAAATCCCTAACGTGGCGCCTTACGGGGCATCGGCCATGTTGTTATGGGTGATAGCCGCATTCTGCTTGTTTTTTCCTTTAGCGATGGTATGCGGCGAGCTGTCAACCGGCTGGCCGAAAGATGGCGGGATATTTGTCTGGATTAAAGAGGCATTTGGTAAACGTATTGCATGGATTGTCGTGGTTTGTTTTCTCTTTTCCTGCGTACTGTTTTTCCCATTAATGCTGCAATTCGGCTTTACCGCGTTGGGCTATATGATCGGCGGCGGCCTGGCGGAAAATAAAGCATTTATCGGTATTGGTTCCGCGGTAATTTTCTGGCTATTAACGCTGATGAATATCCGTGGGATGGAATGGACAAAAATTATTAATAGCATCAGCGCCTGGTGCGGCGTATTTATTCCCTCCGCCATCCTCATTTTACTGGCGGTGGTATGGCTATGTACCGGACACCAGATGCAGACGGACTACACTACAGCGAAAAACTGGATTCCGGATCTCGGACACTGGGATACGATCGTTTTCTTATCCAGCATGATGTTTGCGTTTGCCGGACTGGAGGTCGCCCCGATGATTGCCGGGCGTACCCGTAATCCACAGCGTGATTTTCCGCGAGCGATGGCCGTCTCCGCCGCCGTTATCGTTGGGATCTATATGGTCGGCACCTGGGCGCTAAACACGCTTTTACCCGCCGGGAAAACCGACATCGTGGCAGGCGTCATGCAGGCTATGCATGCTGCTGCGGACACGCTGCATATGCCGTGGTTAATTCCTGTTATGGCCATCTGTATGTTTTTTGGCGCTCTCGGGCAAATTAACTCCTGGCTGGTGGGGCCGATTTATATGCTACAGGAAGCCTCGCGTGAAGATAATCTGCTGGGGGACCGAATCGGCAAATTACATCCGGTGTGGAAAACGCCAGCCTTTGCCTTGACTGTACAGGCGATTATCGTCACGGTCCTGTGTTTTTCGACTTTTATTTCGCCAAGCGTTGCGGCGGCTTACTGGATGTTAACGGCGCTAACGACCATCACCTATTTTATTCCTTATCTGGTGATGTTCCCGGCGTTCTGGCGTTTACGTAAGACTCAGCCGGATACGCCAAGAAGTTTTAAAATTCCGGGCAAGGTTTTACCGGCTATTTTACCCGCGCTGGGTTTTCTTTCTATCGCCTTTGCCGTTGCGCTGTTATTTATTCCGCCTTCTCAAATTGATATGGGCGGATATTTCCAGTACGCCGGGAAAATTATTGGCGGAGCCGTGCTGGCGGTTGTCGTCGCGGAGTACATTTACCATCGGGCGCAGAAACGTAATGCCCGTTTAAGCATGGCGGGAGGAAAATAAAATGTATATGCCAGTTCTGGAAATAAATCTACGCAAGCTGGAAGAAAACGCCCGCACGGAAAAAGCTCTGCTGGCAAGTAGCGGTATTGACGTGATGGCTGTCAATAAAGTTTTTGACGGCTGCGTGGAAACTGCGCAGGCGGTGTTCAACGGCGGAATTACCGTTATTGCTGAATCACGAACCTATAATTTGAAAAAAATACGCGAGACAGGATGTACGACCTGCCTGTTACGCAGCCCGTGTCTGAGTGAAATCGAAGATGTGGTGCGCTACGCGGATATTAGTTTAAATAGCGAGCCGGTGGTATTACGGGCATTATCGCAAGAAGCCCAACGCCAGGGGAAAACGCATCAGGTATTACTGATGGTGGATATGGGCGATTTACGCGAGGGTATCTGGTTTGGTGAATATCAACGCATTCTTGAGACCGTGACTCTGATTACTGGTCTGCCCGGTCTGGAATTATATGGACTGGGCACCAACTTTAATTGTTACGGCACCGTGTTGCCAACGGTAAAAAATGGCGAGGATTTTCTGGCGCTGGCCGCCCGGCTGGAAGCCGACAGCGGTATTCCTGTCCGGCGGCTTTCTGCGGGAAACTGCACCAGCTATCACCTGCTGGATAAAGGTATCTGGCCGCAGGGGCTGAATCATCTGCGCATCGGCGGACTGCATGAATTCGGCATTGAATATGTGGACATGAAATACCTGAATGAATTTCACCACTCCGCAAAACCGGTCGATAAAGCCTGTTCCGATATGTATATCCTGGAAGCGGAAATCATCGAACTGAACAGTAAACCGACTGTCCCGGTCGGGGAGCTGGGCGTCGATGCCTTTTTGCAAAGTAAAACCTTTGTCGATCGTGGCATACGCCGACGCGCATTGCTGGCGTTTGGTCGTCAGGATGTGCCGTCGGATAACTGTGTGCCATGCGACGACGCTATCACTATCTTAGGGCAAACCAGCGATCATACGCTGGTGGATATTGAAGATTGTCGTCAGTCGCTAAAAGTAGGCGATGTGGTTCGCTTTGAGCTGGATTATACGGGCCTGTTAATGGCCTGCCAGACCAAAGGCGTCGCCTGGAGGTTTACGCGTTAACGCATAACCGCCGCGGCTATGTCGCGGCGGCATCTTTGACCTCACGAAAGACAGGGAGTAACGATGGATACCCTGCAACAATCTCCGCCAGCAGAGCCTGAAGGCGGTCTGCGGCGTAACCTGAAGAAGCGGCACCTGCTGATGATGTCGCTGGGCGGCACGATTGGCACCGGCTTATTTATCGGCATTGCCGAACCGTTAAGCAGCGTCGGGCCGGCGGGAACCTTACTGGCCTATCTGTTTGCCGGAACCATTATGCTGGCGACGATGATGTGTCTTGGCGAATTATCATGCGCCTTTCCTCACTCCGGTTCATTTCAACATTACGCGCTGATGTTTATGCCGTCACCTTGCTGGAGCTATACCATTGGCTGGCTTTACTGGTTTAGCTGGGTCTTTTCCCTGGCGGCCGACCTCACTGCCGCAGGGTTTATTGCCCACCAGTTTTTCCCCGCGGTTCCGGTATATATGTTCTGCCTGGCGATTCTGCTCATCCTGACGGCTATCAATCTCACCTCCGCAAAAAGTTTTGGCGAATGCGAATACTGGCTTTCGGCCATTAAGGTCTTCGCGATCGTGCTGTTTATCTGCGCGGGCGGGGTCATGATCTACTCGCTAATGGGCCATAGCGACTGGCACCCGACGTTAAAAACAGACGGAATGTGGTTTCCCCACGGTTGGGAGCAAATTGTGGTCTGTATGACGATCGTGATTTACTCCTTCCAGGGGGTGGAACTGGTAGGAAATGCGGCAGGGGAGACCGAATCGCCGCACATTATTTTACCGAAAGTGATCCTGGGGATCGGTCTCAGAATCATTTTGTTTTACGGCCTGGCGATTGCGGTGCTGGCGCTGGTCTATCCGCATGAACTGACGCCAAATGGACAAAGCCCCTTTGTATGGGTATTCTCCCACGCAGGCATTCCGGGGGCGGATACGCTGATGACGCTGGTGATCTTTTCCGCCGCGGTTTCTGCCGCTAACTCGGCTATTTACGCCAGTTCGCGTATGCTGTGGTCTATGGCGGGCGATCGCTTTGCGCCAGCCTGCTTTGGTAAAACGAACGGCGGCGGCGTGCCGGTGTATGCTATTTTAATCACGGCCTTGTTGGCGTTGGTGTCGTTGCTGACCCGCTATATTCCCGCACAGCAATTTTATTTATATCTGATCGCCAGTACCGGGCAGGTGGGTTGCCTGGCATGGATAACCATCGGATGGTGCCAGTATCGTTTCCGACAATCGGTGCGTAATGGAACGTACGCCAGCGATTTGCTACGCTATCGATCGCCGCTTTTCCCCTGGACGGCCCGATTTGTCATTATCACCAATTTTGCCATTATGGTCGGCACCTGGTTTAGTGAGCAAGGGGTAGTGATAATGTTGGTTGAGCTGGCTTTTATGATAGGGATTCTTTTGTCATGGTATCTCTTCAGACCCACTTTGAGCCGATTACGTAACACAGTGGGATAAACGGCGCTCGTAAACGGTAAGAGAACATGAAACGACTCATTGTAGGAATTAGCGGCGCCAGCGGAGCGATTTATGGCGTGCGCTTATTACAAATTTTGCGCGATGTCGATAGCGTGGAAACGCATCTGGTGATGAGCCAGGCGGCCCGGCAAACGCTGGCGCTGGAGACCCATTTTTCGCTGCGCGAGGTGCAGGCGCTGGCCGATGTGACGCACGATGCGCGCGACATTGCCGCCAGCATTTCCTCGGGCTCTTACCCGACGGCGGGAATGGTTATCTTGCCCTGTTCGATTAAAACGCTGTCGGGGATTGTCCACAGTTATACTGACGGACTGCTTACCCGCGCGGCGGATGTGATATTAAAAGAGCGGCGACCTCTGGTGCTGTGTGTGCGCGAAACGCCGCTGCATATCGGGCATTTGCGTTTAATGACCCAGGCCGCTGAGATAGGCGCGGTGATTATGCCGCCGGTTCCGGCTTTTTATCATCTTCCTCAGACGTTAGATGATATTATAAATCAAACGGTTAACCGAGTTTTGGATCAGTTTGATATCCCCCTTCCGCACGATCTTTTTGTTCGCTGGCAGGGCGCATAGCGTTGTCTGTTTAGCGTGCATTATTGTCCCTGTTGCCCTGTTTCAGGGCAATTTTGTAACCGCGATCATATCCTCAACATTTAATTCGTTAAAAGCCGCCGAAACGCTGCGGTTCAACCGTCATACCTGCTATCTTCAACATCAGGACAATATTGCAACGTTTTATTAACAAATTTAACGTCGAATCGTTTTGCTGACGTGAAAATGGCATAAGACCTGCATGAAAAAGTCTGCAAACACACAACACCACGTAAAACATAAGAAAATGACGCCACTTGAGGGGTATGTATGAAGAAGACCGTTCTCGCTTTGTCTTTGCTGATAGGTTTGGGTGCGACGGCGGCCAGTTACGCCGCGCTCCCGCAAACGGTTCGTATTGGAACAGATACCACCTACGCGCCTTTCTCATCAAAAGATGCCAAAGGCGAGTTTATTGGCTTTGATATCGATCTCGGTAATGAAATGTGTAAGCGTATGCAGGTGAAATGTACCTGGGTCGCCAGCGACTTTGATGCGCTTATTCCCTCACTAAAAGCGAAAAAAATTGATGCCATTATTTCATCGCTCTCTATCACCGATAAACGCCAGCAAGAAATTGCGTTTTCCGACAAACTTTACGCTGCGGATTCACGCCTGATTGCGGCAAAAGGGTCTCCCATTCAGCCGACGCTGGAATCGCTGAAAGGCAAGCATGTCGGCGTGCTGCAAGGGTCCACGCAAGAGGCTTACGCCAATGATAACTGGCGCACAAAAGGTGTGGATGTGGTGGCTTATGCCAACCAGGATCTTATCTATTCCGATTTAACTGCCGGTCGTCTGGATGCCGCATTACAGGATGAAGTCGCCGCCAGCGAAGGTTTCCTGAAGCAGCCAGCGGGCAAAGAGTATGCGTTTGCCGGTCCTTCCGTGAAGGATAAAAAATATTTTGGCGACGGGACGGGGGTTGGGCTGCGTAAAGACGATACCGAGCTAAAAGCCGCGTTTGATAAAGCGCTGACCGAACTGCGCCAGGACGGAACTTACGACAAAATGGCCAAAAAGTACTTCGATTTTAATGTTTACGGCGATTGAGGGAAGGGGATAACGCGCCGCGCTGGGGAACTATCACGGTGCAAAATAGATGTTTTGCACCTTTTTGTCTATGGAAAACCCCCAGCTAGGCTGGGGGTTCCGGAAAGCTTTCAGCTTTAAGCCAGTT
>NZ_JBKFRY010000021.1:0-45329 GCF_046569105.1 Salmonella sp. 741265073_HBA
GTGGCCGTAGGTGGCGCTCATGGAGGAAATCGCCGTGTCCACGCCGTCAACGCCCGCCTCGATAGCCTTCAGCAGGGCCATCTCCGCCATCCCGGTGGTGGCATGACAGTGCAGGTGCAGGCGCACGTCATAGCGTTTTTTGATTTCGCTGACCAGCTCATACGCCGCCATCGGCGTCAGGATGCCGGACATATCCTTGATGGCAATCGAGTCGACGCCGGTCTCTAACAACTGTTCGGTCAGGTCCAGCCAGGTCTGCAGGGTGTGGGCCGGGCTGGTGGTGTAGGAGAGTGTGCCCTGGGCGTGCGCGCCGTGGCTGCGTACCGCCTGTAATGCCGCCTTCATATTGCGCGGGTCGTTCATGGCGTCGAAGACGCGGAACACGTCCATACCGTTTTTGACGGCGCGTTCGACGAAGCGTTCCACCACGTCATCGGCGTAGTGGCGATAACCGAGCAGGTTCTGGCCGCGCAGCAGCATCTGCAGCGGGGTTTTGGGCATGGCTTTTTTGAGTTCGCGCAGGCGAACCCACGGGTCTTCGCCGAGAAAGCGGATACAGGCGTCAAAGGTGGCGCCGCCCCAGCATTCGAGGGAGCCGTAGCCCACGTCGTCGAGCTGAGCGGCAATCGGCAGCATATCATCAAGGCGCAGGCGGGTGGCGAACAGAGACTGGTGGGCGTCGCGCAGGACGACATCGGTAATGGCAACGGTCATGGATTCCTCCGTGAATTAAGGGTTAAGGCGGCGATGGTGGTGGATAGCGGCGGCAATCACCGGCTTTAAGCGGGCGAAGTCGTCCACGACGGGAACGGCGCGCGGTGCGGGCGCGGCGACGGGTTCCGGGAAGAAGCGAGTAATCACGGCGGACATGCCGCGGATGGCGAAAATCAGCAGGAACAGAAACGCCAGCACGAACCCCATACCGAGGAACATCAGGGTGAAGCCTTCACCTAATAGCAGAGCTGCATTAGTCATAAAATAGCCTTCAGGCAGGAGGCACGATAATGGGGCTATTTATGACGATGAAATAATAAGGGTGGATTTCCCTGAGCCGCCCCGGCCAGAGCCCTTGGTTATTATTATCGTCATAACGTATTACCACCATTATCGTGCAATTTACGTAATCAGGTTTATTTAATGAAACTTACGTTCTGGCATATTTCATTAGCGACGATCTCTTTACGCTGATTAAAAATAATTTTGTTCTGTTCAAACAGATTATTTCCATGGGTATCAATAGAAACAATCAGCGGGCCAAACTCTTTAACCCGACAGACCCACAGCGTTTCCGGCATCCCCAGATCGCGCCATTGGGCATCTTCAATTTCTTCCACGCACACGGCGGCTACAACCGCACAACCGGCAGGGAATACGCAGTGCAGCGCTTTGTGTTCAGCACAGCCCTCTTCGGTACCTTTACCCATACCGCCTTTACCAACAATTAATTTGACGCCGGTTTGCGCAATAAACTCTTTTTCGAATTTCTCCATACGCATACTGGTGGTTGGTCCAACGGAGACCATTTCAAACTTATCGTCTTCGCCTTTAATTGGGCGGACAATTGGGCCAGCGTGTAAAATAGCGCCGCCGCGAACATCTACCGGAAGCTCGCGACCACCTTCAATTAAACGGCGATGGGCTACGTCACGGCAGGTAACAATATGACCGTTGAGATAAATAATATCGCCAGCCTTAATATCCGCTAAATCTTCATCTTTAATTGGCGTAGTCAGGATTTTTTTAGTCATCAGAAATTCACTCCGCTGTGAGACGTAATGGTGTAATTCAAATCTTTATCGAAAACGATGTGCCCTTTACGGTGCGACCAGCAGCCGACGTTTACCGCCACGCCGATGGTAGAAGGATGACGCGCGGTGTTTTCAATGTTCACGCCCATAACGGAGGTATTACCGGACATCCCCTGCGGCCCCAGGCCAATTTTGTTAATGCCGTCTTCCAGCATTTTTTCCAGCGAGGCTGCACGCTCATTCTCGTTATGCGAACCGATCGGACGCATCAGCGCTTTTTTCGATAGCAGTGCCGCTGTTTCAACAGAGGTCGCTACGCCCACGCCAACCAGTAGCGGCGGACACGCGTTGAGGCCGTAGCTGGTCATCACATCCAGTACAAAGCGGGTCACACCTTCATAGCCTGCACCCGGCATCAGCACCATCGCTTTCCCCGGCAGAGAACAACCGCCGCCCGCCATATAGGTATAAATGCTGCACTGATCGGAATTGGGAACGATCTCCCAGAAGACCGTCGGCGTACCTTTACCCACGTTTTTACCGGTGTTGTATTCATCAAAAGTTTCTACGCTGTTGTGGCGCAGCGGAGAATCTACAGTTGCTTTGATCACCGCCTCACGCAACAACGCTTCCAGCTCGCCAATCAGCGGAAAGTTCGTCCCGCACTCCACCAGAAACTGAATGACACCGGTGTCCTGGCAGGAAGGACGATCCAGCTCTTTCGCCAGACGCTGGTTCTCAATCATGGTAGTAAAGATGACGTCGGCCAGTTTACTGGTCTCTTTCTTATGCAAATCTTCCAGTTTTGCAGTGACATCATCAGGCAAAACTTTGCCGGTATATCCCACAAACTTGGCCATAACGTCGGTCATATGGGATATCTGTTCACTTTTGCTCATAAATGCTCCTTAGTCAGAACAGCTTCCGTTAATTACGGATGAAAAGGGAAAAGGATTGGCAGCAGGATCAAGCTGACAATGGTTGAAACGATAATCAGGGGGATACCGGCCTTAGCGTAGTCGACAAATTTATAGCCACCCGCGGAGAGCACCATCATGTTGGCAGGCATACCGATAGGGGTTGCGTAGGCGCAGGAACCGCCAATGACCGTCGCCATCAGAACCGCACGTGGGTCGGCCCCCATACCTGCGGCAATGGACAAACTCACCGGCACCAACAGCGCTGTCGTTGCGGTATTGGACATAAAGTTGGTCATCACAACGGATAAGGCGAAAACGGCGATCAGCAACATGAACGGTGAGGAGTTTTGCCCCAGCATGCCGATTACATAGTCCGCAACCAGCTTGCCTGCCCCGGTCATTTCCAGCGCTTTTGCCAGCGCCAGGGTGCCGCCAAAGATAAAAATAGTCTGTGAATCAATGGCTTTATAGGCCTGTTTTTCCGTGAGTACGCCGCTTACGACCAGCACAAGAGCGCCAATACAACCGGTCACGGCCAGGCTGACACCGATCTTCTTCTCAAAGATCATGCCGAGGATCGTTGCGATCAACACCACGAGTGAGAGCCGTTGTTTCCACTGTGGAACATGGCTGTAGTCACGTTGCTCCCCGACGCTCCCCACCTCACCGCCGGTCGCATTATTCGGCAGAAAGCGATAGCCAATAGTCAGGAAGTAGAGAATGCCGCAGATGAGCATCGGGAGACCGATTTTTGCGTATTCAAAAAAGCCAAAGCCGCCGCCAATATTCTGTAGCGCAGACTGTGCGATAAGATTTCCCGGCGCGCCAATTAACGACAGGTTACCGCCCAACGCAGCGGCGAAAACCAGCGGCATCAGTAGACGAGAACGCGAGAAGCCCGATTTTGCCGCCACGCCGATCACCACCGGAATCAAAACCGCAGCGGTACCGGTGTTAGAGAGGACGCCAGACATCAAACCCACCACCACCATAATGGTGAAGATCAGCTGTTTTTCTGTTTTCGCGAAGCGCGTGATGACGCCGCCCACTTTGTTTGCCATACCGGTCTCGAACAACGCACCGCCCACGATAAACATCGCGACAAAGAGGATGACGTTAGTGTCGATAAAGCCAGCAAAGGCCTGTTTGATATTCAGAACGCCGGTGATAACTAAGGCCACGCAGACAATCATGGAAGTGACGGCCAGTGGCACTTTTTCCCATACAAACATGACGATAGCGAACACCAATAAACATAAGGTAAGGGTAATGGGTTCCATATTTATAATTATCCAATCAATGATATATGATATTGTATCCAATGTTGACAGAGAGAAATTATTCCCATACAAAAACTAAGTCAAATCGTTTCTCAGGAAAGATGCAGGAGTGGGATCTACATCAAGATCGTGGTTAGATCGTTACTGGACGTGATTAATAGAATTGAAGAATTGGTTGAAGCGCCTGCGATGCTCACGCAGGCGAAAAGATCAGGCAGAAGGGTCACCAACATAGCGGGTCAGCATATTCTCCATCGAGCGAATAATGTGTTCGCGCATGCGCTGGCGTGCCAATGTTTCATCATGAAGTTCAAGAGCTTGCAGAATACTTTTATGTTCCTGAATGGAAATCACGGCATACTCTTCTTCGGTGACCTTATGGCCCATCGACAGGCCGTTCCACATATTACAGAGCAACATTTTCATTTTTTCGTTGCCAGCAACATTCCAGATTTCCATATGAAATGCCTGATTCAGGTCGGAGTATTCCGCCGAGTTATTTTCCGCGAGAGCCTTTTCAGCGGCATAATGCACCTGGGCTATCCGCGAGATATCGGTGCCGGGACGAGAAGCTTTAGCCACCGCCTCACTTTCTAACAGCGCGCGAATTTCATAGTGTTCACGGATCGTTTGTTCATTGATGCCCAACACCACCGCCCCTTTATTAGGGCGCACTTTTATCAGCCCATCCGCCGCCAGAATCTGAAACGCCTCGCGCACTGGCATACTGGACACGCCGACCATTCCGGCAATGCCTTCTAACGTAATCTCCTGCCCTTCCACTAACTCCCTCGAAAGAATCGCTTTACGCAGCACCGCCGCGACCTGTTCTTTCGCTGAAAGAAGCTTAATCTTCCCTAACTTAGGCTTCTGCACTTTCCCAATCCTTCATATGTTGACGCATTATTTCTGCTAAAGAGAGGAAATAACGCTGCATAACTTGCCCAATCTCATCACGCCGCCCCTGGCGTATGACGTCAGCCAGTTCAGCGAAAAGCTGCGCCGACTCCTGATTATCTTTTTTCAGATGCAAAATAACATAAGAGACATAACCGTCCAGGAACTGCTGATACACCTTTTCCAGATAGCGGTTATTCACATAAGAAATCAGCATCGCATGACACTCCAGTTCGCAGGATTTGTCTTCTGCGACAGCCAGCGCTTGCGCACGTATCAGGAGGGCATCGCCTACTTCGCTGGGTATCAGCGAAAACATTTCGGCGGCCATCGCGGCAATCACGCGAAAAATATGACTCACGCGATCGGCCTCAAGATGCGCGACCTGCATGTGCCTGTTGGGCAGTCGGATTAAAAAACCTTCCTGTTCGAGTGACTGTAGCGCTTCTCGAACCGGCATTCGTGAAAGACCAAGCTGCTCCGCAATACTTTCCTGCGCGAGTTCTTCTCCCGCTTTTATATTGCCGGAAAGAATTTCATAGCGAAGCATTTGCGTAATGTGATCGCGGGTTTGCGTTCTTTGGATCTTTTTCACGACGTTCTCGTTAATAACCGATAAGACGTGAGGAGTTTAGCAGATTTAGTACTTGATTTCGTGGCTTGTTTACAGTCAAAGAAGCCGGAGCAAAAGCCCCGGCATCGGGCAGGAACAGCTTATTTATTAATAAAATCTTCACCCAACTGAATATCTTTTTTCAGCGTATCCAGCATAGCGTCCAGCGAATGTTGCTCAAAAGCGCTCAGTGTGCCGATGGATTTACGCTCTTCTACACCGTTTTTACCCAGCAGCAGCGGCTGAGAGAAGAAACGGGCATACTGACCGTCGCCTTCCACATAGGCGCATTCCACCACGCCTTTTTCGCCCTGCAGAGCGCGAACCAGAGAAAGACCGAAACGTGCGGCAGCCTGACCCATAGAGAGGGTTGCCGATCCGCCGCCGGCTTTCGCCTCGACGACTTCAGTACCGGCGTTCTGAATACGTTTAGTCAGCTCGGCCGCTTCTTGTTCGGTAAAACTTACGCCTGGAATCTGCGACAGCAGCGGCAGAATCGTCACGCCGGAGTGCCCGCCAATCACCGGGACTTCAACTTCCGTTGGCAGCTTACCTTTCAGCTCTGCAACAAAGGTATTAGAGCGGATGATATCCAGCGTGGTGACGCCAAACAGTTTGTTTTTGTCGTATACGCCTGCTTTTTTCAGCACTTCCGCCGCAATCGCAACGGTGGTGTTCACTGGGTTGGTGATAATACCCACGCACGCTTTCGGGCAGGTTTTAGCGATCTGCTGCACCAGGTTTTTCACGATGCCGGCGTTAACGTTAAACAGGTCGGAACGGTCCATACCCGGCTTACGCGCCACACCCGCAGAAATCAGTACTACGTCAGCGCCTTCAAGCGCCGGGGTTGCGTCTTCACCGGAGAAACCTTTGATTTTTACAGCGGTGGGGATGTGGCTCAAATCAACGGCCACACCGGGAGTCACTGGAGCGATGTCGTACAGGGAGAGTTCTGAACCTGAAGGCAGTTGGTTTTTTAAAAGTAATGCCAGCGCCTGACCGATACCACCAGCAGCGCCGAGGACTGCGACTTTCATCCTAAACTCCTTATTATATGATTAGCTAAGTGTCTATTGCTCCGCGGCGGCGACCTTAATTCACAAATTCAATGATTACAATCCTCACTCATCAAGAATGCGGAGTCGCGCAATTTTGGCTTTTATGCATTTAATTTGCGTAATCCGGATCGGCTGCAACCAGAGAGCAACGTTCCTACAGGTGGTGACAATATACCCTACTATCCTCTCAAAACAACATCATTTTGATAACAATTAATTTACTTTTAATCTTATTTGCGAGGCGTGACACAGGCATGTTTCTTGATAACGAAATTTGATAAAATTCCGCTCTTTCATAACATTATTTCAGCCTTAAACAAGGCAGACTGTTTGCATAAAAATTCATCTGTATGCACAATAATGTTGTTTCTACCGCCATATTACGGGTGACTTATGCGAAGCTCGGCTAAACAAGAAGAACTAGTAAGAGCGTTTAAAGCGCTCCTCAAAGAAGAAAAATTCAGCTCACAGGGCGAAATCGTCCTCGCGTTGCAGGATCAGGGCTTTGAAAATATCAATCAGTCCAAGGTCTCGCGCATGTTGACTAAGTTCGGCGCAGTGCGTACACGTAACGCAAAAATGGAAATGGTGTACTGTCTTCCGGCTGAACTGGGCGTCCCAACAACATCCAGTCCGTTGAAAAATCTGGTGCTGGATATCGACTATAACGACGCTGTCGTGGTGATTCATACCAGCCCCGGCGCGGCACAACTCATTGCGCGCCTGCTGGATTCACTGGGGAAAGCAGAAGGTATTCTCGGCACGATTGCCGGCGACGATACTATCTTCACTACGCCTGCCAGCGGATTTTCCGTAAGAGATCTGTACGAAGCCATTCTGGAACTTTTTGAACAAGAGCTTTAGTTCCACTTCCTCCGTCGTCGTACGGCGGAGGCACCTTTTTGTCCTCTCCCCTCGCCGCTTTCCTGTACGGCTATCATTTGGCAAATCATGCCCTTAAACATTCACCACATGAATGACAAATCAAAAAAACGCACAAAATGTCAAATTTTTTAACCAATTGATTTTCTTTTATTTTTCAAACGACAGCGGCGAAAAACAGCAATTTTAATTCCATAACGTTATAAAAAATAAAATTTTTAATGTCTTTAAAAAGCAGAAACAATTAGCGTGGTATTAATTAATCGCGTGATTAGTGTATACTTAATTTTGTGATGAGGGTCACGAAACAAAGACCCCAGTAAAGGAATTCGACGAGGTAAAAATCATGAAAATCAAAACCACTGTTGCAACATTAAGTGTTCTGTCCGTTCTCTCTTTTGGCGCTTTCGCCGCAGAACCTATCAGCGCAGAGCAAGCGCAAAATCGTGAAGCAATCGGATCGGTTTCAGTCAGCGCTATCGGTTCATCGCCTATGGATATGAATGCCATGCTGAGCAAAAAAGCGGATGAACAAGGCGCTACGGCCTACCACATTACCGAAGCGCGTAGCGGCAGCAACTGGCATGCCACTGCCGAACTGTACAAATAAAATTCACCTGCCATCGCATATAACGTGTCGTTACTTCGCGGAGATATCGCATAAGAAAAGCCCATTAATCCGCGAGGTTGACCCTATAAAGGAATAAAAGACCATGAAAACGAAATACATTATCGCATCACTCGGCCTGGCCACTCTGCTCTCTTTCGGCGCAAATGCCGCAGTACACCAGGTCAACACGGAACAGGCGCAGAATCTGCAACCGATGGGCACCATTTCCGTCTCGCAGATTGGCAGTACGCCAATGGATATGCGCCAGGAGATCGTCGCTAAAGCTGAAAAAGCAGGCGCTAATAGCTATCGCATCATCGAATTAAAAGAAGGTGATAACTGGCACGCCACCGCCGAGTTGTATAAGTAAACCCTCGTCGTCTAACCCGACGACTTGCCCCCGCCTGTCGGGGGCTTTTTTATGCTTTTTCAATGCCGGACATTAAATCGTAGCCGTCCCTCCAACTCTTCTTCCGCTTCATCAAAGAGTAAAATCAGCGCCCCGTAGCGCCTGCGCAGTTTATCAGGCAGGTGAACGAACTCAATCTCTAGCGGTAGAGGTAAGATATCGCTCATTACCGCATCCCATAATGTATCAAGATCGCTTACTTTCTCACTGGCAAGACCAAACGTCTGCGTAAACTCGCGATAAAAATCGCTTTGGTTTTTAATATCATTAAAATCAAAAGTATAGACATTCATAGCCAGCCACCATCCCCGACAGACAATTGTCTGTTTTACTACTAAGCATCATTATGCAGAGGTTTCACTTCCAGAAACGCTTTTAGCCCCGGAGCACTCTTGCGCTGTTTTTGTATCTCAAATAAGTATAGTCATAAAAAAACCGACGCTTTTGGCATCGGTTCTTGTGGGTTAGCTATCGGTAAGCGCGTTCTGGTATTTATGTAACATGCCCGTCAGGCGTTTAACCGGTTCCGTCACCTGCGGCGGCGCCTCCCAGATACGTAATTTCTCCTGATAGATATCCAGCTCATCCAGCAACTGACCAAAGTAGCGTCGCCGTTTATCATCGCTTCCGGCGGAAATAACATGGTCTGCGGTACGACGAAGCTGGCGGTGGAACACTGACAGATCCTCATTAACCGGTATCGGCGCGTCGCGCAGACGTTGATGAGCAATGATCATCGTTAGCGCCAGGCGAAACTTCGGCAAATCGCCAGGGAATTTATTCATCAGCAAAAAGAGTTGCTGATATAACGCAGGCAGACGGTTTTCTTTACGACGTACCACGTTGGTCGTCATTGCCGAGACCGCAGCGGAAACAAACTGATTAAGCAGCACGCGACCGGTTCGATCTTTGGATTTATCACGCACCAGCAGGATGACGATAAACGCCAGCATACAGCCGACAATTTGCCCCAACGCGCTGTCGAGGAACTGGCTGAAATGGAACGTCATCGGATTATCCAACACAATAATGTTAATCGTACTGGCCAGCGCCCCCATCGACCCCAGACGCCGTTTCTGGACCTCAATGCCGATAAAGAACCCCAATACCGCCAGGCTCAAACATAACAACAGCATACTTTGCTGCGTATTGGGAATAATCACCAGGAAATAGAGCAATCCCAGCGGCAACGCCGCCAGAGTGCCATAAATAAAATCAATGCAGACCATGCGCGGATTGGGTAAACGCATCGCCAGCGAGGTCACCACAGCAATCATCACCATCGCGCCATTACCCGATGTCCAGCCGGTCCATAGCCAGAATAATGTCCCCAGAATGCAGGAAAGCGTGGTGCGCCAGAAGTTCACCATCGCATGGTGACGTTCAGCGGATTCCACTTTAACTACGGGCTCGCCTTGCAGGATCTCTTCTTCCGTCGCGCTGATTTTGGTGTTACTGATCACGCCGCGTTTAAGCAGCAGATAGCGCGTCGCAGCGCCTACCCAGCTATAAAGCGTGACGGGCGTTTCGCGCTCGCCGGTCCAGACAATGACACGCCGCATCCGTTTTAACTGCCTGTGGACGTCCTGTACCGTTTCAACCGGCGTCTCGAACAGTTCCCGGAATGTATCGGTAATCAGTTCCGGCCGCGTGTTTTGAATAAGATAAGTTTCACAGGATTGCGTAATCAGCGTGAGCGAAAGCGTATTCAACGCTTTCAGGCGGCGGTTAGCGCGTACCCAGCGCGAAGATTCCATATTCAGATTACTTCGCATCCCCTCCAGCGCCGCCGTGCGTCGCACCAGATCGCCCCAGGCGTTGTCGACTTCTTCGCTGTCGCCATGCTTAATACAAAGTTGCATTAGCTGATATTGCGCTACCAGTAAACTGTCCAGTTCGCGATCAACCTCCTGCTTTATCGATCGCGGCGAGAAAAGCAGATCCGCTAAAATAGCGCAGCCAATGCCGATGACGATTTCGCTACAGCGCTCAAGCGCAAATTGCGGCGTGAGCAGCGGCTCCGTCTGAATGGTAATCACAATGATCAGCGCAGTATAACCTGACAGTCCCCACGCATAAGAGTTTTCGATCCGTACTAAAGAGGAGATCCAGGTACAAAAACCGGCCCAGACACAGCACACCAGAATCATCAATAGCGGCGCGCGGATCATAGAGATAATAATGATAAGCGCGGCGATACAGCCAATAAACGTCCCGATAATACGCAACATTCCGCGATAACGGATAGCGCCGGAATAGGGTTCCCCGCCGGCGGCAAATGCCGGGCCTGCCGCCACGATCGCGGCGGTCAGTACCGCCCAACGCGGCGTCTCCAGTTGAAAATGGAAGCCGATAAATAATGCCAGCACAATGGCGCACGCCAGCTTTACCGCAAAGCGAATGTGCTGGTTGGCTATGGAGAAAATGCCCATGACGATTAACCGAATTCGCGCAGCCGGTGCGCCAGTTTACGGAAGAAGGAGTCCTGGCTTGCGTCACGATCCTGCTTACCGGTGATCACGACGGTTGCCGTCGTACCGGCAGGCCACAAATTCCCCTGCTGCTCGTCAAGCCGGATGCGCACCGGGACACGCTGGGCCAGACGCACCCATTCGAGGTTAGAGTCTATCGTCGCCATCCCTTTCGCATCGCTGGTACTGCTGGCATTCGTTACCCCTGCCGCCACGCTATCGACGGTACCTTTTAATACCCGGTTGCTGCCAAGCGGCGTGATTTCGGCACGATATCCCGGACGCACGCCTTCCAGCTTGGTCTCTTCCATATAGGCCTGCACGTAAAAAGAGTTCTTTTTCACCAGGGCGACGGCTGTGGAACCGCGGGTAATAAATTCACCGGCATAAACATTGAGGTTAGTCACCCAGCCGTCGGCAGGCGCGCGAATGACGGTGCGCTCCAGATCGAGTTTAGCCAGATCGCGCGTCGCCTGGGCTTTAGCCAGTTGATGCAGTACAGTCTGCAAGACATTGTTCGCCTGATCGATCTCTTCCCGGGACATCGCCTGTACGCCGAGGCGATTACGGCGACTGGCTTCCTGGCGTTTTTCCTGCGCCAGGACCTGATAATAGGCTACATCAGCTTCCGCTTCCGCCAGCGCTTTTTGATAGCGTGGCTGATCGATGGTAAACAGGACCTGATCCTTTTTCACCAGTTGGTTATCATGCACGTTTACATGGGTAATCAGGCCCGCGACATCCGGGGCAATAGCGACGACATCGGCGCTAAAACGCGCGTCGCGCGTCCAGGGAGATTCGGTGTAATACACCCAGGCGCGGAAAATGGCGATAAAGGCCAGAATAACCAGTACGAGGGTAATGGCCGTACGGGAGAGTTTTCTTGTTAGTGTTTTCACTTCAACCTCAAACGAACAGGCGCGATATTAAATAAAACAGACAACAATACAGCGCAGTATTGAACAGAGCCGGATGCCAGACAAAATCATAGATGCCCGTCGGCACTAGCATCCGACGCACCAGCCAAAAAATAGCCAGTGACAAAAGCAATTCGAAAAATATCGGTGGGAAGGAAAGACCAAACACCACGATAACGGGAAACAGACTCATGTTGACCTTGATTTCTGAGAGAGAGCAGGCGATAGATTGTTAAGCTACATCGCCGCAGAGAAGGGCAAGAGACGCCAGGCGAGAGCGACATAGCTCTTATTCGAATAATAGTATATTAACGTAATTGTTATGCTGTTATCTATATTATGTGATCTAAATCACTTTTAAGCCAGAGTGAATAATGGAACGATTAAAACGAATGTCGGTATTCGCCAAAGTTGTCGAGTTTGGCTCTTTTACCGCCGCAGCCAGACAGCTGCAAATGAGCGTATCGTCCATCAGCCAGACTGTGGCGAAACTGGAAGATGAGCTTCAGGTTAAATTGCTCAACCGCAGCACACGCAGCATTGGGCTCACCGAGGCTGGAAAAATCTATTATCAGGGCTGTCGTCGTATGCTGCATGAAGTGCAGGATGTTCACGAGCAGCTTTACGCTTTTAATAACACGCCTATCGGTACATTGCGTATCGGCTGTTCTTCAACCATGGCGCAAAATGTGCTGGCCGGGCTTACCGCAAAATTATTAAAAGAGTATCCCGGTCTGGCGGTCAATCTGGTGACAGGAATTCCGGCCCCGGATTTAATTGCCGACGGGCTGGACGTGGTGATCCGCGTGGGCGCGCTGCAAGACTCCAGCCTGTTTTCCCGTCGACTTGGCGCGATGCCGATGGTTGTGTGCGCCGCCAAGCCCTACCTCGCTCAGTACGGCGTCCCGGAAAAACCCGCCGATCTCAGTAGCCATTCCTGGCTGGAATATAGCGTGCGCCCGGATAATGAGTTTGAACTTATCGCGCCGGAAGGAATTTCTACCCGACTGATTCCACAGGGGCGGTTCGTCACTAACGATCCGATGACGCTGGTACGCTGGCTGACCGCCGGAACCGGAATCGCCTATGTGCCGCTGATGTGGGTGATCGATGAGATCAATCGTGGCGATCTGGAGATCCTGCTGCCTCGCTATCAGTCCGATCCCCGTCCGGTGTACGCGCTGTATACCGAAAAAGATAAGCTGCCGCTTAAAGTGCAGGTAGTGATTAACGCGTTAACTGACTATTTTGTCGATGTCGCACACCTGTTTCAGGGGATGCACGGGCGAGGGAAAGAAAAATAAAAACACCGGGTAATTGCTGAAGACGATTGTAGGTCAGATGCCACCCGACGCAGACATTGCCTGATGGCGCTGCGCTTATCAGGCCTGGGCGGCACACACCACAGGCCTGATAAGGCGGACAGTTATGCGGTGCCGCCAACCGTCAGGTTATCGACTTTCAGCGTCGGCTGGCCTACGCCTACCGGCAGACTTTGACCCTCTTTACCGCAGACCCCCACCCCGTTATCCAGCTTAAGGTCGTTGCCGACCATAGAGATCTGTTGCATCGTTTCAATGCCTGATCCAATCAACGTCGCGCCCTTCACCGGCGTCGTGACTTTGCCGTTTTCAATCAGATACGCTTCCGAGGTAGAGAACACAAACTTGCCGGAGGTGATATCCACCTGACCACCGCCAAAGTTAGGCGCATAGATGCCGTATTCAACGGATTCGATAATTTCCTGCGGCGTTGACTGCCCCGCCAACATATAGGTATTCGTCATACGCGGCATTGGCAGATGCGCGTAAGATTCGCGACGCCCGTTACCGGTCGGCGCAGCGCCCATCAGGCGCGCGTTCAGCTTGTCCTGCATGTATCCTTTCAGCACGCCATTTTCAATCAATACGTTGTACTGGCCTGGCGTACCTTCATCATCGATAGCAACGGAGCCACGACGGTTCATCATTGTGCCGTCATCCACTACGGTGCAAAGCGCGGAGGCAACCTGCTCACCGATCTGACCGCTAAACACAGACGTCCCACGACGGTTGAAATCACCTTCCAGCCCGTGACCGACCGCTTCGTGCAGCAATACGCCCGGCCACCCGGCGCCCAGAACCACCGGTAACGTCCCCGCTGGCGCAGCGACCGCGGAAAGATTAACCAGCGCCATGCGTACCGCTTCTTTCGCCCACGCGTCGGCGCGCACCTCGCCGTCGAGATCGGCAAGAAAATACTCATAACCAAAGCGACCGCCGCCGCCGCTGGCGCCGCGCTCGCGTTTACCGTCTTCTTCCACCTGCACGCTAACGGACAACCGCACCAGTGGACGGACATCCGCCGCCAGCGTCCCGTCGGTCGCCGCCACGAGGATTAATTCATATACGCCGGTCAGGCTGGCGTTAACTTCCTGCACGCGTTTATCGGCTTCTCGCGCCGCTTTATCAACGCGTCTGAGGATATCCAGCTTCTCTTCGCGGCTCATACTTTGTAGCGGATCAAGGGTGGTGTAGAGCGGCTGATGCGCTACGGCGGCGAGCGTTTTTACCTTGCCTTCGCCGTTCTCGCGTACAATGGTTCGCGCTGCCTGCGCACTCTGCTCCAGCGCCAGGAGGCTTATCTGGTCAGCATAAGCAAAACCGGTTTTTTCGCCGCTAATGGCGCGAACGCCAACGCCCTGGTCGATATTATATGAACCATCTTTAATGATGCGGTCTTCTAAAACCCAGGATTCGTGATAGCTCGACTGAAAATAGAGGTCGCCATAATCAAGACGGCGTTCGGCCAGTTGGCCCAAAATAGCGAACAGATCCTGATGGTTCAGGCCATTCGCCGCTAGCAATTGTTCACTTACCAGGTTCAGACTCATCGTTTTTGCTACTCGTTGATTTCTGCCGGATGGCGGTTCACGCCTTATCCGGACTACGTTGTTAGATTGTACAAACCGGATAAACGCAGCGCCGTCCGGCATGACTATTTACTGAGAGTGGGGCAATTCCTCGCCCCCGTCAAATCATTGCTGGCTTTCTTTTCTCGGTTGGCGCAGAACTTCGTTGATCTGCGGCGCATCGACCGGACCGGTAATGCGATAACGCAAAATGGAGACCTTGCTCCATAGCGGCCCCAACACTTTACTGGCGGCAAATACCGCCGCGCCGACAATCGGGTTAACGGCAAACGCGGCAGCGACGCCCACGGTGGCGGAAATTTCCGGCGCGACAACGGCCTCCATATCAAGACGACGACGCACCAGATCAACAGAACCTTTCATTGCAATATCCGCTTCCAGCCCATCCACCAGCGTATCGTCAGTATGCAGGACGCCATCTTTAATCCACGCGGTACTATGAATAGAGTCGAAATAGAAGCCCTCGCTAAAGGTATCTCTGAAGTCAAACCGCAGCTTACGCAGCAACGCATCAAAACTGAGCAGCCGCAGTAACTGTCCGGCATGACCGCTACTGAGATCAGTAAACTCGCCTTTACCCAGACGCGTACGTAAAATCCCGTTGAGCGTGGCTTCCTCAGGTTGCCAGGGCGGGTTTCGCCAGTGCAGATCGTAATCTACGTTAAAAGACGCGTTCTGGATTGGCGTCGAGATACCGAAGAACCCGGCAGCCGTGTCGAGGTTACTACCATGCAGACTACCTTTCAGCGAGGTTCGTTCATTACCCGGCGCATTCACCCACTCGCCGTTCGCTTTCAAACGGGCGAATCCGGTATCGATCAGGCCATTCGCCAGAGTCAGCGTATTGCCTTTGATGGCGAAATCACCATCAATACGCCCATATTTTTGCCCCCACAGCCAGCACTCTTCGCAGCGAAGCTGTAAGTCCGGCCAGCCGCGGAAGCTAATCGTGTTCGCCGAAGCCAACGGCGATGTCGGCGTTGGTGACGAGGCGTGCGTTTTTGCGACGCCAGGGTTGTAGTACAGGTACTTAATGTTCGTCAGCCACGGCGCATGGTTGCGCATGAGCAGCGTGGCGTTCACCTCACGGCCCTGCGCTTCAATTTTTGTTCCGTTCAGCGAGGGGGCTGAAACGACACTCAAATTGTTCCACTGCTGGCCGCCCAGCGATAGCGCGGGAGTACGCAACGTGACGCGTTGAGGAAACTCGGCCGAACTGCTCACGTTATCCGCCGCGCCTTTCTGGAATAACGCCAGCCATTGCGCGCCATCCAGCGCCGGCAGATTGAGCTCAACGCCTTGTTGAGCAGGTAATGGCGGAATCGTCCGGCTGTCCGTCGTCCAGATAGCCCGATCCAACGTCAGCTTCTGATTTAATAACCAGCGGCTGTTAAAGTGATTTTTACTCCCTGCGCTCCCCGTTAGCGCAAAACTTTTCAGGTTGCCGTCAGCCTGAATGTTCACCGGAATGGCTTCGCCTGCGGGTTTATTTAGCGGAGAAGGTAAGTGACTACTCACATTTCTCAGATCGCCATTCAGCTCGATGTGATAAGTGGTGTCAGCGTGATACGGAAGATCGATGCCGACTTTACCATTCCACGTCACGCTGCCGCTCAGGGCGTCATTCAGTTGCGGCGGTAAGACGCCCATACGCGTTGGCTGCCAGTTACCGTTCAGGTTGACGGCGACCTGATAGGCTTTTGCCCCTTCCGTCGTACTGAAATCCAGGTTAAGCGGCTGATTAAACCAGTTTGCCGTCAGCGGCCCGCTTTTTAGCGCGCCATTCACAAAGCTGAATTTACCGTTCAGATTTTTGAGCGTGCTGTTTAGCGGCTTAATAAACAGACTGTTATTACGCAACGAGACATCGCCCTCGGCGGTAACCTGTTCTCCGTCCAGCGGAATATCAAGATGTAAGCGAGCATTCACATCGCCATCTAACTGGAGCTCCGCCAGCGTCGAGCCAAGCGAGTCTTTTAGCGGCGTCTCGTCAAAATAAGGCCCAACGGCTTTTCCCGGCCCGTTAATATCGGCATCAATGAGCAGTTTCTCTTTGGAATAATCCGGAATCGCCGCCGCGAGTTTGCTGGCCTTCACCCCGCCCAAATCGACGCTATCCGAACGCATCCACAGGCCGTCGTTCAGGAAATCCAGTTCAATGTTGAGATTTTTTAGCGCCGGCCAGTCGGGTTGAAAGGCAAACGTCGCATTGCGTAGCGGCACCAGCACTTCAAACTGACCTTCGTTATGCTTATAGGGAAAGAGGTGCGGGTTACCACCGTAAACCAACGTGGCGTTATCCGCCTCGCCGCCCTGAATCGCGCCGCTAAGGTAATCGACCAGCGCTTTGCCCATCAGGTTTTCCGGAAAATAGCGCCACGCCTGAGATCCATCATCGGTACTGATTCCGGCCAGAATACCCAGCCACGGTTCGTCGCCCGTCGGTTGCAGATAGCGGAACCCGCCGCGCGCATGTACCGCCTTTGCTTTGACGTCAATGTCGCGGCCATCAAGCTGAAAGCCGTTCTCATTCTTCAACCAGCTAAGCGTCGCGACGCCGTTTTCAATTTCCAGCGGCGCGCGAAAAACGGTTTCATAGGGCATTTTAGCTTGCTGCATCGCAACCTTCATCTGCCCGTCTTCTACGCTTCCCGCCAGCGTACCGGAAAAATGTTCCGCGCCGGGCAACAGCTTCCACTGTTTCCAGGCAAGATTTTCCCACGATGCCTGAAAACGCGTTTTTTCGGTCGCCTGTAGCGGAATATCCAGCGCCAGTGTGGCGATCTTTCCGCTCGGCTGCGTAGCCTGCCATATTTCGCCCAGCACAGGCGACAGTTTAGCCGCCAGCGGACGTAATGCTTCCAGCCCCGCCAGTTCAAGATTACTGGCGCGAATGCGTAGTTCATCGCTACGTGTGTGATTCTCGCCGCCGACGTCCTGCTGCGGGAGCCAGGCCACGGTTAAGGCTCCGCTCGGCCAGGGTTTACCATCAAGCGTAATCCGTGTGTCCGGAATATAAAACTGCCAGCCCGGCTGCTCGCGGCTAATCTGCGCCGTCAGGTTATCGACAGACAGCGTGTGCGTCGTGTTATCGCCCAGCCAGCTTGCGCCGCCCTGTTTCAGCCAGACGTCTCCTCCGGCGATTTCGCCTTTACTGAGCGTCATCCAGCCTTCCAGACTGAAACGCGCCGTCTGGAGCGCCACATTATCCTGCATCCATTTGCCCAGCCACGGCTTGACGTCAATATCGTCGGCCTGTAGCCAGACTCTGCCGTTATTCAGCAAACCGTCGTCATCGCGTAAATCCATCCGCACCTGCATCACGCCGTGCTGCCCGGTCAGGCTGGAGAGACTGACCTCTCCTTCGGCGCGGTGCCGCTCTTTGCCGTTTAGCCAGGTAAGCTGTGGGATCGCCAGTTCCGCGCGTTGTCCGGAAAGCGTCAGAAAACTGATTTGGCTATCGCGCAGATCGAAATGATCGAACTGACGCAGGAAAAGATCGCTTAAACGGCTGGTTTCGATGCCTTCGCCGTCGCTGCTTTGAAGAGGCGTGTTGGTGCGGAAATTGAGTTGCCAGAAGGTCAGGTCGCGAAACTGCCAGCGCATATGCAACAGGCTTTGCCAGACGTCCAGCGCCAGCGTAACGCGTTTTATCGACAGTTCGCCGCCATCTTTCAGGGCGGCATGAATATTATGCGCTTCCAGCGTAGGGCCAAAATTTTGCCAGCTTGCGGAGAGTTGGCTGGCGGCCACCGGCACGCCGGTCACAGACTCAATTTTATTCAGGATAGCCGGACGCCAGGCGTCAAGATGAGGCAACGCCAGGCGCAGCCCGCTAACCAGCAGCGCTGCAATGACGATGAGCGCGGCTCCAGTGAGCAATAAAATCCCCGGCAATCGCCTCACGCGTCTCTCCTTGTCTGCCAAAAAATACGACTCACAACCTTGCTTTGCCGGACGGCGGCGTGAACGCCTTATCCGGCCTGCAAATGCTCGTACGGGTCGCGGTCTTTTACATCATTACGACGTCAAACTGCTCCTGGTTATAAAGCGGTTCGACCTGAACTTTAACCTGTTTGCCGACAAAGATTTCGACTTCCGCCAGCGCGTGTGATTCTTCGCCTTTCAGCGCTTCCGCCACCGCAGGAGAAGCATAAACCAGGAAGCGATCGGAGTCATAAGCGTGATGAACACGTACAATTTCACGCATGATCTCATAGCAGACGGTTTCCACCGTTTTTACCGTCCCGCGGCCATGACAGGTTGGACACTCGTTACAAAGCACATGTTCCACGCTTTCACGGGTCCGTTTACGGGTCATTTCCACCAGTCCCAGCGGCGAAAAACCGTTAATACTGGTTTTCACGCGATCCTTACTTAACGCCTGTTCCAGCGAATGCAGCACCCGGCGGCGATGATCTTCATTATTCATGTCGATAAAATCGATAATGATAATGCCGCCCAGATTACGCAGGCGTAGCTGGCGGGCAATGGCCTGAGTCGCTTCAATATTGGTATTAAAAATGGTGTCGTCGAGATTACGGTGTCCGACAAACGCGCCGGTATTGATATCTACCGTCGTCATCGCTTCGGTTTGGTCGATAATCAGATAACCGCCGGACTTGAGTTCAACCTTGCGCTCCAGCGCGCGCTGGATTTCATTTTCCACGTCATAAAGATCGAAGATCGGCTGATGGCCACTGTAATGCTCCAGTTTACTGGTCATTTCCGGGATGTATTCTGCGGTAAACTCCAGCAGCGACTCATAGGTCAGACGTGAGTCGACGCGAATTCGGTCCAACTGCGCATCGGCGAAATCGCGCAGCACGCGCTGCGCCAGCGCCAGTTCGCCATACATCTGGTAGCGCGTTTGCGGACGCTTTTTGCGCTCCATGACTTTCGTCCAGACGCGCTTGAGATAGGCGGCATCAGACGCGAGATCCTCTTCACACACGCCTTCCGCCGCGGTACGGATAATAAACCCGCCCTGTTCGTCGCAGTATTCCGCCACCACCTTTTTCAGGCGCTCGCGTTCACTTTCGCTTTCGATGCGCTGGGAAACGCCAACGTGTGACGCGCCGGGCATAAAAACAAGGTAACGGGAGGGCAACGTGATGTCCGTGGTCAAACGCGCGCCTTTCGTGCCGAGCGGATCTTTCACTACCTGCACCATCAGATCCTGTCCCTGACGCACCAGTTCGGAGATATCGCGCACCGTAAACTGTTTTTGCTCGTCGCCCGCCACGCATTCGGTATGCGGCATAATATCGGAAGCGTGAAGAAATGCGGCTTTATCCAGCCCAATATCTACAAAAGCCGCCTGCATACCTGGAAGTACACGACTTACACGACCTTTGTAGATATTGCCTACGATTCCGCGTCGCGCTTCGCGCTCAATATGGATTTCCTGAAGAATACCGCCATCAATGTACGCCACGCGCGTTTCCGATGGCGTTACGTTTACCAACAATTCAGCCGTCATGTTTATCCCTTTTATCACGCAGTGCGTTAAAATGACTCAACAACTCATACGTTTCAACCAGCGGTAAGCCGACCACGGCGTGATAGCTGCCATTTATCTTCCTGACAAAACAGCCACCCCGCCCCTGAATACCGTATGCACCTGCTTTATCTAAAGGCTCGCCGCTGGCGACATAGCCAGTAATATCCTGCGCAGAAAGCGTGCGGAAAGTCACCTCCGTTACCACCAGACAATCCAGCGTCTGCTGCGAGTCCGCAAGCGCAACAGCAGTCATCACCTGATGCGTATTTCCGGAAAGCAAACGCAGCATTTCTGCGGCATGAGCGGCGTCGCGCGGCTTTTCCAGCACCTCGCCGTTTAACACGACTATCGTATCCGCGCCCAACACCGGCAGATCACGGGGAACCAGCGCCACGCCAGCCTGCGCCTTTTCGCGCGCCAGCCGAACAACATACTGCTGCGCGCTTTCCTGAGCACGCCGTTGCTCTTCAATACCAGGCACGACCTGCTCGAATGAAAATCCAAGTTGAGTCAATAATTCCTGGCGACGCGGGGAACCGGAAGCAAGATACAGAGTTGTCATATCGACCTTTATTGCACAGCAAACTGCTGGCGTACTTTACGCATCAGCAAAAAGAGCCAGGGCCACAGCACGCCATTGACTACACTACTCCAGAACACTTCCGGTCTGAAAGAGACGTTGATCACTAAAAACTCGGCCCAGAAAACAATAATGTCCACGGCCAGTGAAAGCAACATTACCACCAGCGCCTGCTGCCAGAGCGCCAGGTTACGGAAGAGCTGGAATTTCAGAGCCACCAGATAGGCGACAATACTCATCGACAGAGCGCGCACGCCAAGTGTGGAACCGCTGATGAGATCAAGTATGGCACCCATCACAAATCCCGTCCCCACATTTACGCGGTGCGGCAGGGCCAGAATCCAGTACAGTAAGATGAGCAAAACCCAGTTTGGCCGGAAAACAATGATGTCGTCCGGCCAGGGCATGATTTGCAGCAACAGCGCAATAAGAAACGAGAGCCAGATAACCCAGCGCCCCTGGCTACGATAGCTCGCCACCATTACCCTCCCGGCGCACGCGCAGGCGGCGTGGTCGCGCCCGAAGGCGATGGTTGCGTTGATACCGGCGCAGTCTGGCCCGCAGATGGCTGAGTAATCCCCGTCGCCGGATCCGGCACTGGCGCCGGCGGCCCCATCGCATCCGGAGAAGGCAACACCTGCGGCATCATCTGCATCAGGCGCTCATTGGCGACGCGGTGAACCTCTTCCGGCGTCATCGGATTGGCGCCGTTACGATCGGCTCCCCACAACAGCAGCAGATAGCGCAAACGCTGCAAACCTGCGGTTGGACGAGCCTGAATGACGGTATAGGCGCGCTGAGTGTCCAGCTTGACGGAGGAGACCACCGCCACCGGATACCCTTCCGGGAAACGCCCACCAAGTCCGGACGTTACCAGCACATCGCCAACGCGAATATCGGTATTGGCGGGCAGATGTTCAAGCTGAAGATCGTCAGTACAGCCGTTACCGGCGGCAATCACGCGGATGTCATTGCGCAGTACCTGAATCGGCAGCGCATGAGTCGCATCGCAAATCAGCAGTACGCGGCTGGTCAGTTTCGCCACGGCGACAACCTGCCCTACGACGCCTTTGTCGCTAATGACCGGTTGACCTTCATATACGCCATTAACGCTGCCTTTATCGATAACGACCTGATCGCTGTAAGGATCGTTAACCGTTGAAATAACCTGCGTCACCATTTTCTGCTCGTCCTGACGCAGCGGCGACCCCAGCAGCTCGCGCAACCGCGCGTTCTCCTGTTTGTACTGCCCCAGCATCAGCAGGTCGCTGTTTTTTAGCAGTAATTCCTGGCGCAGCGCCCGGTTTTCCAGCTCAAGCTGGTCGCGAGAAGCCAGCGTTTGTGACACGCTGTCGAGCAGTTCACGAGGGCCGTTTGAAATAAAATAGAAAGGACTGACGGCAGTGTCCATGTACGTTCGGATTTGACTGAACGTCCCCAGGCGGCTGTCGGCAATGATAACGCCGAGCGCCACCAGCACCGCCAGAATAAGGCGAATCTGTAGCGACGGGCCACGGCTAAAAATTGGCTTCATAGGCTATGCGTATTCTCGCGTCGGAGAGGCAGGACAATCCAGGGATAATCCTGCCCGTATCCAACTACTCTTCGCTGAACAGGTCGCCGCCGTGCATATCGATCATTTCCAGCGCCTTGCCGCCGCCGCGCGCCACACAGGTCAGCGGATCTTCAGCAACCACGACAGGAATGCCCGTCTCTTCCATTAACAGACGGTCAAGGTTACGCAGCAGCGCGCCGCCGCCGGTGAGCACCATACCGCGCTCGGAGATGTCTGACGCCAGCTCCGGCGGACACTGTTCCAGCGCCACCATTACCGCGCTGACGATACCGGTCAACGGTTCCTGCAACGCTTCCAGAATCTCGTTTGAGTTCAGGGTAAAGCCGCGTGGAACGCCTTCCGCCAGGTTACGGCCACGCACTTCGATCTCGCGGACTTCGTCGCCCGGATAAGCGGAACCGATTTCGTGTTTAATACGTTCTGCGGTGGCTTCACCAATCAGAGAACCGTAGTTACGACGAACGTAATTAATGATGGCTTCGTCGAAGCGGTCACCACCAATACGGACAGAAGAAGAGTAAACCACGCCGTTCAGGGAGATAACGGCAACTTCAGTGGTACCACCACCGATATCCACAACCATTGAACCGGTTGCTTCAGAAACGGGCAGACCTGCGCCGATCGCGGCCGCCATCGGCTCTTCGATCAAAAAGACTTCACGGGCGCCTGCGCCCTGAGCGGATTCACGAATCGCGCGGCGTTCTACCTGCGTCGCGCCGACCGGCACGCATACCAGTACGCGCGGGCTTGGGCGCATAAAGCTGTTGCTGTGCACTTGTTTAATAAAGTGCTGGAGCATTTTTTCGGTCACAAAGAAGTCAGCGATAACGCCGTCTTTCATCGGACGGATCGCAGCGATATTGCCCGGCGTACGGCCCAGCATCTGCTTCGCATCATGACCGACTGCAGCCACGCTTTTCGGCGAACCGGCACGATCCTGACGAATGGCCACAACGGAAGGCTCATTCAATACGATGCCTTGTCCTTTTACATAAATGAGGGTATTCGCGGTACCCAGGTCAATGGACAGGTCATTGGAAAACATGCCACGAAATTTTTTCAACATACTAAGGGATAATCCTGAAAGCTGGGGCGGAAAACAAAATCCGCTTACTTTACCAACCACACGCAGCAGCGACAAGGCGCAAAAATCATCTGCTACGGTGAAAATTAGTGCAGTTCGTTTCCTTTGTTACAAATCTCGGCCTGAGTCCCTCAGGGCTGAAAAAATCAGCAGCAATCCTCGCCTTCGTTTGCAACCTGTCAAAGGTCATTCACCTGCATATTTGCTGCAACAATCTGGCGAGCAGACAAGCACACCCCCATGAGGCGCAGCGCGCGTTATTCTACGTGAAAACAAATTAAACGGCAGGTTAAACCGAGTATCTTTGCGAATATTTTTTCACGTTTGTGTCAAGTAGTTGGGAGGAGGCAAAAAAATCACCCTGCCCGCCAGCCACGCCGCGTTTTGTCAGCGTCTGCCACTCGCCGCGCGAACGGACGCCTGTCGCGTAAACCTGCGTAGGCGTGCCCGCGCAGGCCTCTACCAGACTTTGAACCAGAAGCTGGTTTTCCGTTCGCTTCTCAATGTTTCTGACCAGACTCGGATGCAGCTTGAGTAATTCCACATTGAGCGCTTTAATCCAGCTCGTGCTAACCAGCGTCAAACCCGCCTGTGTCACCGCCACCCGAACGCCAAGCGCATTGACTAAGCGAAGGATGGGTTGTAACCGACTGATGTGTTGACAAACATCTGCCTCCGCAAGTTCAATAATTATGCGATTTCGCTGTGATTTTTCACACTGCATTAACGTATCGCGCAACCAGCGCTGAAAACGCGGACGAATCAGCGACTCAACCGTCAACTGCATTGCCAGATTTTCATCCGGCCAGTAGCCCAGCAACGTAATCAGGCGGCTAATTTGTAATCTGTCATACTCTTCCGATAAACCAAATTGCAACACCATCGGCATATACTCCGCCGAGCTCACCTCTTCTTTACCGTCATAGATGCGACACATCAATTCCCGATGATGTACGCGACCTTCTCGCGTGACCGCCGGTTTTTGATAAAGTCGCGGTCCGCCCCGGTTCAGCATCTGCTCAATCAATGTGCGCCAGCGCACATTGCCGCGCCCTTTTTCCGGCAGAGTGTCGTCGTAGATAGCCCAGCTATTTCCCCCCTGTAGGGCGGCATTCCGCGCCGCGGCTTCAGCATGTTCCATCACCTGCTCGGTGGACTGTCCGCTGCGCCAGGCGCAAATGCCGATATGTACCATATCGTCACGATCGAGCATTTTGTTAGCCGGTAGCGCATCGACAGCTTTTAAAAGTTGTCCGGCAATACTTTCCGCTTCTTTCAGCGTTCGATGCGGTAGCAGCACGGCAAAGTCGCTGCGGTGATAACGCGCCAGCAGCGAGCCTGGGTAACGCATAATAAATGTCGATAGCAGATTGATAAGCATAAACATCTGCTCTTCCGCCTGATTGCCTCCCAGGCTGTCGCGCAGAAGATTGAAGTCTGGCAAGCGGATCATCATCACCACGCCATGCACTCCCACTTTTTCCTGATCTTCCAGCAGCGTCGCCAGCTGGTTATCAAAGAACAGTCGGTTACCGAGTCCGGTTTTGGTGTCCTGCGCGGCGTAGGAGCGAATGAGGGTGTCCAGGCGACTACGCTGTTCGTGAGCAAACTGAATTTCGGAAAGCAATACATCAAGCGCGCTACTGGTGCGCGCCGGCCATTCGTAAACAGAACCGCGGACATTCGCCCCACGTTCGCCGTTCAGAATACGCGTGGAGCGAATTTCCAGAAGCTCCTGCCCGGAAAGCTGCCGCTGCAGCCAGCGTACCGATAAAAACAAAATCAGAACGATAAAACCGATCGCCAGCGTCAGCGGCGCCGTGGTGATCAGTGAGTGAAAATAGTTACCCATCGGGTCCTGATAAACCAGACGTAGCGACATTCCTGGATGTTTTATCAGCGGTACGACCAGCTCGCGATACATGTCGCTGGTGCCGGCTGGCCGATAACCTCTGGCGCGAGAATGGCTGTAGACGCTGCGCTCCCCCTGCAACAGATCGACACGCACAATATCGGAAGCAATCATGAGCTCGTCGATTTGCGGCGTCAGCGAGACAATATCATGGGTCACCAGGTGCGTATCAATGGCTGTTGCCGTCGCCTGCACACGGCTGACATACTTATACTGTACGGCGTTATAAAAGCTTAGCGAGCAACCTATCAGAGTCACGAAGATCGTTAACCCCGTGAGCAGCGTGATAAAAGCTGAGAATTTCGTCGTTAATCGCATCCTTGAGTTAACTCCGACGGTTATAAACAGTATGAAAAAGCGAATCTGAAGGCGGAATTCGCCACGGCGCGCAATGAAGCAGGCATACTACCAAAATGGATCTATCTGGCAATTTATTGCGTTGCATCGGCATCACGTTTTAATTAGCGAGTATAGTCTTCGTAGCTATTTTTCCAATCTACCATGTAAAGTGAGGACAGGTTATGCAGGCGTTGATCTTAGAACAGCAGGACGGTAAAACCCTCGCATCCGTGCAACATCTCGAAGAGAGTCAACTGCCGGCAGGTGATGTGACGGTGGATGTCCACTGGTCCAGCCTGAATTATAAAGATGCTCTGGCTATCACCGGAACAGGGAAAATTATCCGTCATTTTCCGATGATTCCTGGTATTGATTTCGCCGGCATCGTTCACGCAAGCGAAGATCCTCGCTTTCATGCAGGCCAGGAAGTACTACTGACTGGCTGGGGCGTGGGCGAAAACCACTGGGGCGGCCTGGCCGAACGCGCACGCGTTAAAGGCGACTGGCTGGTCGCGCTGCCTGCGGGACTGAGCAGCCGTAACGCCATGATCATCGGCACCGCCGGTTTTACCGCCATGCTGTGCGTCATGGCGCTTGAAGATGCAGGTATTCGCCCGCAAGACGGTGAGGTTGTCGTCACCGGCGCCAGCGGCGGCGTGGGCAGCACTGCCGTTGCATTACTGCATAAGCTGGGCTATCAGGTTGCAGCAGTATCAGGACGTGAAAGCACCCACGGCTATCTTAAGAGCCTGGGAGCTAACCGTATTCTCAGCCGCGATGAGTTTGCTGAATCTCGCCCGTTGGAAAAACAGCTGTGGGCCGGTGCAATTGATACCGTTGGCGATAAAGTGCTGGCGAAAGTGCTGGCACAGATGAACTATGGCGGTTGCGTGGCCGCCTGCGGCCTGGCGGGCGGCTTCGCGCTGCCGACCACCGTTATGCCATTCATTCTGCGTAATGTGCGTTTGCAAGGGGTGGACTCGGTGATGACCCCACCGGCACGTCGCGCAGAAGCCTGGGCGCGTTTGGTTAAGGATCTGCCGGAATCGTTCTATGCTCAGGCCGCCACAGAGATTACGCTGGCGGATGCGCCGAAGTTCGCCGATGCCATCATCAATAATCAGGTTCAGGGCCGTACGCTGGTGAAGATAAAATAACGTCACGTATAAAAAAATTTACACTTAATTAACTATTTATTTTTACACATTGACACACTCCCTGTCATATTCACTACACGCCATGTTGTGGTGGGTAGACCGGGAGTCTGTGATGAAAAAGATACGTCCATTAACAGAAGCCGATGTGACTGCGGAATCGGCTTTTTTTATGCAGCGCCGACAGGTGCTAAAAGCATTAGGCATCAGCGCGGCCGCCTTATCCTTGCCCTCAACGGCGCAGGCCGATCTCTTCAGTTGGTTTAAAGGCAACGATCGTCCGAAAGCGCCTGCCGGTAAACCGCTTGAGTTTAGTCAGCCTGCCGCCTGGCGAAGCGATTTAGCGTTAACGCCGGAAGATAAGGTGACGGGCTACAACAATTTCTATGAGTTTGGCCTTGATAAAGCCGACCCGGCGGCCAATGCCGGAAGTCTGAAAACCGAACCGTGGACGTTGAAAATCAGCGGGGAAGTCGCGAAGCCATTTACGCTGGATTATGACGATTTAACACATCGTTTCCCATTAGAAGAGCGTATCTATCGAATGCGTTGCGTCGAAGCGTGGTCCATGGTCGTGCCGTGGATTGGTTTCCCTTTATATAAGCTACTCGCGCAGGCACAACCCACCAGCCACGCTAAATATGTGGCATTCGAAACGCTATACGCGCCGGATGATATGCCAGGACAGAAAGATCGCTTTATTGGCGGCGGACTGAAATACCCTTATGTCGAAGGGCTACGTCTGGACGAAGCCATGCATCCGCTGACTCTGATGACCGTTGGCGTCTATGGTAAGGCGTTACCCCCGCAAAACGGCGCGCCCATTCGACTCATCGTTCCATGGAAGTATGGTTTTAAAGGTATTAAATCTATTGTCAGCATTAAACTCACCCGCGAACGTCCGCCAACCACCTGGAATTTGTCGGCTCCCAACGAATATGGTTTTTACGCCAATGTGAACCCGCATGTGGATCATCCACGCTGGTCTCAGGCTACCGAACGCTTTATTGGTTCAGGCGGTATCCTTGATGTGCAAAGGCAACCGACGCTGCTGTTTAACGGCTACGCCAATGAAGTCGCTTCGCTGTATCGCGGTCTCAATTTGCGGGAGAATTTTTAAGTGCGTCTGACAGCAAAACAGATAACCTGGCTAAAAGTTTGTCTGCATCTTGCCGGTTTTTTGCCGCTTCTGTGGCTCTTTTGGGCGATAAATCACGGTGGACTCAGCGCAGACCCGGTAAAGGATATCCAACACTTTACCGGCAGAACCGCGCTCAAATTTTTGCTCGCCACCTTGCTGGTTTCACCGCTGGCGCGCTACGCTAAACAGCCATTATTGATACGCACACGCCGCCTGTTAGGATTATGGTGTTTCGTTTGGGCTACGCTGCATTTAACCAGCTATGCCTTACTGGAACTGGGGATACATAACCTGGCGTTGTTAGGAAGCGAGTTGATTTCACGCCCTTATTTGACGCTTGGGATCATTAGCTGGCTGGTGTTATTGGCGCTGACGTTGACCTCAACGCAATTTGCGCAGCGTAAATTGGGCAAACGCTGGCAAACATTGCATAACGTCGTCTATCTTGTCGCGATCCTGGCTCCCATACATTACCTGTGGTCGGTAAAGATTTTATCACCGCAACCGGTCATCTACGCGGCATTAGCGTTAGCCCTTTTAGCGTTGCGTTACCGGAAGTTTCGCCAGTGGTGGCGCTAGTTTGGTGAACTGTGCGGTCGATTGCAAAACGCAAAACAGGTAATGTCCTTTTTATGTTTCGGGTTGATTATCTTCCCTGATAAGACCAGTATTTAGCTGCCAATTGCGACGAAATAGTTATAATGTGCGACTTTACATTGCCCAACGGCGATTTTCGTTCGCAGAAAGGGTGACAATCGAGCAATGAAGGTATATTTTGTTTTTTGCCCGAAAATGGCAGAAGATAGCCACACAATGACTGGCAAATCATGAATTTCACCTTCGGGTGCTACGGCATAACAGGCAAATCAAAGATGCGCGGTATTTTACCCGCGGCAGTCATTCACATGCTTTACAGACGGCGCTAAAACGCCTGTCACAATCACACTAAACAAAGAGTACGGAACCCACTCATGGATATTCGTAAGATTAAAAAACTGATCGAGCTGGTTGAAGAATCAGGTATCTCCGAACTGGAAATTTCTGAAGGCGAAGAATCTGTTCGCATCAGCCGCACAACGGCAAACGCCGGTTTTCCGGTGATGCAGCAGGCTTATGCGGCGCCGATGATGCAGCAACCCGCTCTGTCTAACGCTGTCGCGCCAGCGGCTACTCCAGCAATGGAAGCGCCTGCCGCAGCGGAAATCAGTGGTCACATCGTACGCTCCCCAATGGTTGGTACTTTCTACCGCACCCCAAGCCCGGACGCGAAAGCGTTCATCGAAGTGGGCCAGAAAGTGAACGTGGGCGATACCCTGTGCATCGTTGAAGCCATGAAAATGATGAACCAGATCGAAGCAGACAAAGCAGGTACTGTGAAAGCGATTCTGGTCGAAAGTGGTCAACCGGTAGAATTTGACGAGCCACTGGTCGTCATCGAGTAACGAGGCGAACATGTTGGATAAAATTGTCATCGCCAACCGCGGCGAGATCGCACTACGTATTCTTCGAGCCTGTAAAGAACTCGGCATCAAGACCGTCGCTGTGCACTCAAGCGCGGATCGCGATTTAAAACACGTATTGCTGGCGGATGAGACGGTCTGTATTGGCCCGGCACCGTCCGTAAAAAGTTATCTGAACATCCCGGCTATCATTAGCGCCGCTGAAATCACCGGCGCGGTGGCAATCCACCCGGGTTACGGCTTCCTTTCTGAGAACGCCAATTTTGCCGAGCAGGTTGAACGCTCCGGCTTTATCTTTATCGGCCCGAAAGCGGACACCATCCGCCTGATGGGCGATAAAGTGTCCGCGATTACCGCGATGAAAAAAGCGGGCGTGCCGACCGTACCAGGATCTGACGGCCCGCTGGGCGACGATATGAATGCGAACCGCGCTCATGCCAAACGTATTGGCTATCCGGTGATCATCAAAGCGTCCGGCGGCGGCGGCGGCCGCGGTATGCGCGTGGTTCGTAGCGATGCTGAACTGGCGCAGTCCATCTCCATGACCAAAGCGGAAGCGAAAGCGGCTTTCAGCAACGACATGGTATACATGGAAAAATACCTGGAAAATCCACGCCACATCGAAATTCAGGTGCTGGCGGACGGCCAGGGCAACGCTATCTATCTGGCGGAACGCGACTGTTCCATGCAGCGTCGCCACCAGAAAGTGGTTGAAGAGGCCCCGGCGCCAGGCATTACGCCGGAACTGCGTCGCTATATCGGCGAACGCTGCGCGAAAGCGTGCGTAGACATCGGCTATCGCGGCGCAGGGACGTTCGAATTCCTGTTCGAAAACGGCGAGTTCTATTTCATCGAAATGAACACCCGTATTCAGGTTGAACACCCGGTGACTGAAATGATTACCGGCGTCGATTTGATCAAAGAGCAGTTGCGCATCGCGGCGGGTCAGCCGCTGTCGATCACACAGGACGAAGTTGTCGTTCGAGGCCATGCGGTAGAATGCCGTATCAATGCCGAAGATCCGAACACCTTCCTGCCAAGCCCTGGCAAAATCACGCGCTTCCATGCGCCTGGCGGCTTTGGCGTTCGCTGGGAATCCCATATCTACGCGGGCTACACGGTGCCGCCGTACTATGATTCCATGATCGGCAAACTCATCTGCTACGGTGAAAACCGCGACGTGGCGATTGCCCGTATGAAAAATGCCCTGCAGGAACTGATTATCGATGGTATCAAAACCAATATCGATCTGCAGACCCGCATCATGAATGACGAGCACTTCCAGCACGGTGGAACCAACATCCACTATCTGGAGAAAAAACTCGGTCTTCAGGAAAAGTAATCGCACGTTAATCTCAAAAGGCCGGTGAATCCGGCCTTTTTTATTTCTGGGGATAGCGATGCCCCATCATGTACAATTCCCGCTTTCTTCACCCATAAGGGACAAAAAATGGACGCTCGTTTTGTTCAGGCCCATAAAGAGGCGCGCTGGGCGCTGTGGCTGACCCTTTGCTATCTGGCGGCATGGTTAGTGGCTGCTTACTTACCTGGAGACTCGCCGGGAATTACCGGTCTGCCGCACTGGTTCGAGATGGCCTGCTTATTGACGCCGCTGGTCTTTATTTTGCTGTGCTGGGCGATGGTGAAATTCATTTATCGCGATATTTCGCTGGAGGATGACGATGCAGCTTGAGGTCATTCTACCGCTGGTAGCCTATCTGATCGTGGTCTTCGGGGTCTCGATTTACGCTATGCGCAAGCGTACCGCCGGCACCTTTTTAAACGAATATTTTCTTGGCAGCCGTTCGATGGGCGGGATCGTGCTCGCGATGACGCTTACCGCCACCTATATTAGCGCCAGCTCATTTATCGGCGGTCCCGGCGCGGCTTATAAATACGGTTTGGGCTGGGTCTTGCTGGCGATGATCCAGCTTCCCGCCGTCTGGCTTTCACTGGGTATTCTGGGTAAAAAATTCGCTATCCTGGCGCGTCGCTATAATGCCGTCACGCTTAACGATATGCTATTCGCGCGTTACCAAAGCCGCCTGCTGGTGTGGTTGGCAAGCCTGAGTTTATTGGTCGCGTTTATTGGCGCAATGACCGTACAATTTATCGGCGGCGCGCGACTGCTGGAAACCGCGGCGGGGATTCCCTACGAAACCGGCCTGCTAATATTTGGCGTCAGTATCGCACTCTATACGGCGTTTGGCGGCTTTCGCGCGAGCGTACTTAACGATACGCTACAGGGCCTGGTGATGCTGGTCGGCACGATAGTGCTGCTGGTGGGCGTGGTGCATGCGGCGGGCGGTCTAAGTCAGGCCGTTGACACGCTGCACGCTCTCGACCCCAAACTGGTAACGCCGCAGGGCGCCGATGACATACTTTCTCCTGCCTTTATGACCTCTTTTTGGGTACTGGTCTGTTTTGGCGTGATTGGTCTGCCGCATACGGCGGTGCGCTGCATCTCCTATAAAGACAGTAAAGCGGTACACCGGGGCATTATTATCGGTACGATTGTCGTGGCGATTTTAATGTTCGGGATGCACCTTGCCGGCGCGCTGGGTCGCGCGGTGCTTCCGGATCTGACGGTGCCGGATCTGGTGATCCCAACGCTAATGGTGAAAGTTTTGCCGCCGTTTGCCGCCGGGATCTTCCTCGCTGCGCCAATGGCGGCGATCATGTCGACAATTAACGCCCAACTGCTGCAAAGTTCCGCGACGATCATTAAAGATCTCTATCTCAACCTGCGCCCCGATCAGATGCAAAATGAGATCCGGCTGAAGCGTATGTCGGCAGTGATTACATTACTGCTAGGCGCGCTGTTGCTGCTGGCCGCATGGAAACCGCCAGAGATGATCATTTGGCTCAACCTGCTGGCGTTTGGCGGCCTGGAAGCGGTGTTCTTATGGCCGCTGGTATTGGGCCTTTACTGGGAGCGGGCAAACGCGGCAGGCGCGTTAAGCGCCATGATCGTGGGCGGCGTGCTATATGCCCTGCTTGCCACATTTAATATTCAGTACCTGGGCTTTCATCCGATTGTGCCCGCGTTACTGTTAAGTTTATTGGCTTTTCTGATCGGAAACCGATTCGGCTCTTCCGCTTCGCAAGCCACCGTATTGTCTACTGATAAATAAAGAGTTTTGCCATGCCATGGATCCAATTGAAACTGAATACCACCGGCGCGAATGCTGAAGAGCTGAGTGATGCGCTGATGGAAGCGGGCGCCGTTTCCATTACCTTTCAGGATACGCACGATACGCCGGTTTTTGAGCCGTTGCCGGGCGAAACCCGTCTGTGGGGCGATACCGATGTGATCGGTCTGTTCGACGCCGAAACCGACATGAAAGACGTTGTCGCGATTCTGGAGCAACATCCGCTGCTGGGTGCCGGATTTGCCCATAAAATCGAACAACTGGAAGATAAAGACTGGGAACGCGAATGGATGGATAATTTCCATCCGATGCGTTTTGGCGAGCGTCTGTGGATTTGTCCCAGCTGGCGTGACATTCCGGACGAGAATGCCGTCAACGTGATGCTCGACCCGGGACTGGCGTTCGGTACGGGTACGCACCCCACCACCTCTTTATGTCTGCAATGGCTGGACGGGCTCGATCTCAACGGCAAAACCGTGATCGACTTTGGCTGCGGTTCAGGCATTCTGGCGATTGCCGCGCTGAAGCTGGGAGCAGCAAAGGCGATTGGTATTGATATCGATCCGCAAGCTATTCAGGCCAGTCGCGATAATGCCGAACGCAACGGCGTGTCTGACCGGCTGGAGCTGTACCTGCCGAAAGACCAGCCAGAAGCCATGAAAGCCGACGTGGTCGTCGCTAACATCCTGGCAGGCCCATTACGCGAACTGGCCCCGTTAATCAGCGTACTGCCCGTTGAGGGCGGTCTGCTGGGGCTTTCAGGTATTCTAGCCAGCCAGGCGGAAAGCGTCTGCGATGCTTACGCCGAGCTTTTCACTCTCGACCCGGTCGTCGAAAAAGAAGAGTGGTGCCGCATTACTGGCCGTAAAAAATAATTCTTGTCAGCGTGGTCGCCCGGCCACGCTTTTCTCCACACAGCTGCCTTAACGCCTTTCTGTCACCGAGACATCATTAAATTCATCAAATAAATGCCTGAAATGACTTCTTTGTCACTATCCATCTGGATAATCAGCAGCTACCAACGGACAAAAGGTACTGGCGTTTTAACGGGTCGCAGCCATCGCCCTCGTGCTTAGTAAATGCTGTCCGGGTTGTTCTGCAGCATCCGCTAACGCGCTCTTCAGCACAGCTGGAAAAATTTATGCGTGCCATTCATGAACACAAAAGCGCATCTGTGCGCCCCCTTCCGACTGACAATGGAGAAAAATCACGCGCAGCGGGAAGTGATCTTGTCCTGAAACGAGACGGCGATCCCATTCATTTGGGGTAATTAGCTTATAAAAAAAGCAGATTATTCCGCTTATCTTGTTTCTGGACGAAGAAATAGAGAGAAGTTACGGGAATTTGTAAGCGCGTACAAAACCGCCGACAATAAATAACTCTATGATTTTACTGAATTATAAATTTATTTTGCTGTTTTTAAGCACGATTCATTGATCTACAACAGTGGATTGTTCAAAGTTTGGCCTTTCATCTCGTGCAAAAAATGCGTAATATACGCCGCCTTGCAGTCACAGTATGGTCATTTCTTAACTCATGCGCATCGGACAATATCAGCTCAGAAATCGCCTGATCGCAGCGCCCATGGCTGGCATTACTGACAGACCTTTCCGGACGCTGTGCTATGAGATGGGAGCAGGATTGACAGTATCCGAGATGATGTCTTCTAACCCGCAAGTGTGGGAAAGCGATAAATCTCGTTTACGGATGGTGCACGTTGATGAGCCAGGTATTCGCACGGTGCAAATTGCCGGTAGCGACCCTGTTGAGATGGCCGATGCCGCACGTATTAACGTGGAAAGCGGCGCCCAGATTATTGATATCAATATGGGGTGCCCGGCGAAGAAAGTGAATCGTAAGCTGGCAGGTTCAGCCCTCTTGCAGTACCCGGATTTAGTGAAGTCTATACTCATCGGGGTCGTAAACGCAGTGGACGTTCCTGTGACTCTCAAGATTCGCACCGGCTGGGCGCCGGAACACCGTAACTGCGTAGAGATTGCCCAACTGGCTGAAGATTGTGGTATTCAGGCTCTGACCATCCATGGCCGCACCCGCGCCTGTTTGTTCAACGGAGAAGCTGAATACGACAGTATTCGGGCAGTTAAGCAGAAAGTTTCCATTCCGATTATCGCGAATGGCGACATTACTAACCCGCATAAAGCCAGAGCTGTTCTCGACTATACAGGGGCGGATGCCCTGATGATAGGCCGCGCAGCTCAGGGAAGACCCTGGATCTTTCGGGAAATCCAGCATTATCTGGACACTGGGGAGCTGCTTCCGCCGCTGCCGCTGGCAGAGGTAAAGCGCTTGCTTTGCACGCATGTTCGGGAACTGCATGACTTTTACGGTCAGGCAAAAGGGTACCGAATCGCGCGTAAACACGTCTCCTGGTATCTCCAGGAGCACGCTCCAGACGACCAGTTTCGGCGCACATTCAACGCTATTGAGGACGCCAGCGAACAGCTGGAGGCGTTGGAGGCATACTTCGAAAATTTTGCGTAAACAGAAATAAAGAGCTGACAGAACTATGTTCGAACAACGCGTAAATTCTGACGTACTGACCGTTTCTACCGTTAACTCTCAGGATCAGGTAACCCAAAAACCCCTGCGTGACTCGGTTAAACAGGCACTGAAGAACTATTTTGCTCAACTGAATGGTCAGGACGTTAATGACCTGTATGAGCTGGTACTGGCTGAAGTAGAACAGCCCCTGTTGGACATGGTGATGCAATACACCCGTGGTAACCAGACCCGTGCTGCTCTGATGATGGGCATCAACCGTGGTACGCTGCGTAAAAAATTAAAAAAATACGGCATGAACTAATTTCGATTAGCTAACTGCTTGTTTAAAAAGGCGCTACTCGGCATGGGGAAGCGCCTTTTTTATACGCATCACATGGAATTTGGTCATGAAAGCGGAATGTGAACCTCAGTACTTTGGCGATGAATCGAAGAAGATTATTCACGGTGACGCGCTAACAGAACTTAAAAAACTGCCTTCTGAAAGCATTGACTTAATTTTTGCCGATCCGCCTTACAATATCGGAAAAGATTTCGACGGTATGGTGGAATCCTGGGACGAAGCGTCTTTTCTGGCCTGGCTGTATGAATGCATTGATGAATGCCACCGCGTACTGAAGAAACACGGCACCATGTACATCATGAATAGCACAGAAAATATGCCGTATATCGATCTCAAATGCCGAACGCTTTTTACCATCAAAAGCCGTATCGTCTGGTCCTATGATAGTTCCGGGGTGCAGGCGAAAAAATACTTTGGTTCTATGTATGAACCGATCCTGATGATGGTAAAAAACCCGAAAAGCTATACCTTTAACCGTGATGCGATTCTGGTCGAAACCACTACGGGCGCTAAGCGCGCGCTAATCGATTATCGAAAAAACCCGCCCCAACCATACAATCAGAAAAAAGTGCCGGGCAACGTCTGGTCATTTCCTCGCGTACGTTATCTGATGGATGAATATGAAAACCATCCTACGCAAAAGCCCAGCGCGCTGTTAAAACGGATCATACTGGCCTCTTCTAACCCGAGCGATACCGTATTGGACCCTTTCGCAGGCAGTTTCACCACAGGCGCTGTCGCAGCGGCGTCAGGTCGTAAGTTTATCGGTATTGAACTCAATAATGAGTACGTAAAAATGGGGCTCAGAAGATTGAGCGTCACTTCGCATTATTCAGAAAATGAACTTGCAAAAGTCAAAAAGCGAAAAACACAAAACCTGTCCAAAAAGCAGCGAAATGTCGGGATAAACGCGCTATCTTCAGAGAAGTAAAAGCATTGTAAGTCCGCTTTTCAGCGTCAAAATTTCATGTATATTCCCAGCACGCATGGGCATGAATACACAGGATTTGACGATGATACGTAAGTATTGGTGGCTGGTTGTTTTTGCCGTCTCCGTTTTTCTTTTTGATGCGCTTTTGATGCAATGGATCGAATTGATGGCAACTGAACAGGATAAGTGCCGAAACATGGATTCGGTTAACCCTCTCAAATTGATCAATTGTACCGATCTGGAGTAGCGAACCGGGCGATTTAACCTATGATTATTTATCACCCGGATTTCTTTTATCCCTTATAAAAACAGGGAATTAAAACACGTTGAGGATAAAAGAAGGGGTGATACTGTCTCGTCCTGTTCTTTTCCTGCATAACCAATGAGCTAATGATACATGCCGGTTAGTGAGTACAACCACATCCTTGTGGCGGTTTCATTTGCTGTCGCTATTTTTGCGTCCTATACCGCATTAAATATGGCCGGACGCGTAGCCGGAAGCGCCCGATCAAACGCCAGAATATGGCTAATGGGCGGCGGCTTCGCGCTGGGCGTCGGTATTTGGGCGATGCATTTTGTCGGGATGCTGGCGATGGATCACGCGATGAACATGCGCTTCGATCCGTTCCTCACCGGCCTCTCCATGCTGATCGCGATCGGCTCCTCCCTGTTTGCGCTATGGCTGGTTAGCGCTGAAAAACTGCGCCTGCGCCGTTTACTACCGGGCGCGCTGGTGATGGGACTGGGCATCAGCGCAATGCATTATACCGGGATGGCGGCGCTGCAATTTGCTTCCATTATCGTCTGGAATAGCGCGTGGGTTGCCCTCTCTATCATTATCGCGCTACTGGCGTCCTGCGGCGCGCTGTGGCTCACGTTCCGCCTGCGTCATGAGGGAACAGATGTCGCCCTGAGGCGAGCAGGCGCCGCGGTATTAATGGGGATAGCTATCGCCGGCATGCATTACGCCGGCATGAAGGCCGCACACTTTCCCCAAAACTGGCCGATGGAGCATCGTGGCGTCGATAGCAACTGGCTGGCTGTTCTTGTCAGCGTGGTCGCGCTGACTATCCTGGGCATTACTCTGCTGGTTTCTTTATTTGACGCCCGGCTTCAGGCCCGTACCGCACTACTTGCCTCTTCGCTGGCGCAGGCGAACCAGGAACTGGCGCAGTTGGCGCTGCATGATACGCTCACCCGTTTACCAAACCGGGTACTTCTTGAGGATCGTCTGGAACAGGCCATCAGCAAAGCGAATCGGGAAGGCTCGTCTTTCGCGCTACTGTTTATGGATCTGGATGGCTTTAAAGCCGTTAATGACGCTTATGGTCATGATATCGGCGATCAGCTACTGGTAGCGGTCACGCATCGTCTGAACCAACCGCTGAGCGGGCAGTTTACCCTGGCGCGGATTGGCGGCGACGAATTTGTGCTGCTTGCAGAAGTCAGCGCGCCTGACGAAGCGGCTTCCCTTGCCAGCGCGCTGGTACATTCGATAGATGCGCCCTTTACGATAGATCCGTACGAACTGGTCGTCACCCTTAGCGTGGGAATAGCGCTCTATCCGCTGGACGGAAAAAACGAACGGGAACTGATGTTCAACGCCGATGCCGCAATGTACCACACGAAACATACGGGGCGTAACGGATACCATTTCTTTCAGCCATCTATGAATATGCTGGCGCAAACCCAACTTCAGCTAATGAATGACCTGTGGCTGGCGCTGGAAAGACAAGAACTCAAGCTAGTGTACCAGCCTAAGTTTCAGGCTCCTGCCGGCCCCATTGTAGGATTTGAGGCCCTGTTGCGCTGGTATCATCCAAAACAAGGCGTACTGAATCCTGACCAGTTTTTACCGCTGGCGGAAAAAACGGGTCTTATCGTCACTATCGGTAGCTGGGTGATAGACGAGGCGTGTCGACAGCTCCGCGAGTGGCACTTACAGGGATACGCCTTATGGTCAGTGGCGGTAAATCTGTCCGCCTTACAATTTGAGCAGCCCGGGCTTGTGGACACCATTACGCGGAGCCTGGCCCGACACAGTATCCGTCCCGATTTATTGATTCTGGAAATCACCGAAACCACGGCGATGAACAAGCCAGAGCAAAGCGTCGCTATACTCACCAGATTAACGGAAATGGGGGTTAAGGCCTCTATTGACGACTTTGGCACCGGCTATTCCAGCCTTCTCTATCTGAAACGTCTTCCGGCGTGCGAACTAAAAATTGATCGCGCTTTCGTACATGAACTCAGCGAGGCAAGCGACGGCGCGACCATTGTTGCGGCTATTGTCGCGCTGGCGAAAGCGTTAAATCTGCAAATTGTGGCAGAAGGGGTAGAAAATGAAACGCAGCAACAATTTTTGACCCAGTTAGGATGCCATACGCTTCAGGGGTTCCTGCTTGGCAAGCCGCGTACGGCAGAGGAAATTGCTCGCGATATTCGGGACCCTGCCAATATATTCACAAGGTAAATATATAATATCAACTCAAAATAATCTCAGGCTTCTTCAGCCTGTTGTTCATTTGGCATTAATTGCCTCACACTGCCATCCGGGCTTAGCATTTTTAATACATTATCGACTAATGCAGGCGCCTGCTTATAAAGATCATAACTTGTGGGATTCATTAACCAGTTCTTTACTATTCCGCTAAAACTACCATGCAGAATAATTAATATGACATCCAGATCAAGACTGCCTGAGATCAGCTTTTTATCCATACATCGCTGTAATACTTCAAGCAGCGACTGATGATGGAAACCAATCTTCTCCCGAATGGCCTGTTCCGATATCATACCATTATGGAATTCACATTTATGATATAAAATCTGCATTAATGCCTGCTGACGAGGCACTGCCGCAATATATTGTAAGGCTGCAATAAATTTCTCTCGTAGATCCTGTAAAGGATTATCATTCCAGCATCCCGTAAGCCTATCCTGAATAAGTTCGCGTAAAGGTGGTTGCTGTAACCAAACCTCATTAAACAACTGCGTTTTATTCTCAAAGTGCCAGTAGATGGCGCCCCGCGTGACATCAGCGGCATCAGCGATATCATTCAGCGTCGTGTTGGCAACGCCGCGCAAAGCGAACTGCGCAATAGCGGTTTCAATCAAGTGTTGCCGCGTTTTAAGCGCATCCGCCTTCGTTTTCTTCGCCATAATTAAGATATCCTGGACCATAAAAACGATAAATACGCTGATAAAATACTCAGCATAAAAAACAACTTTACCATGTCCTTTTTAGTCAGACGAGAGACAGCTATTTTTATTTCGCACAACACCGCTAAATCAATAATAAAAACAAATAAATTAATAAAACACATTCATATAAAATATATATTTCTAATCATGTTATTCAACATCATGATTTTACTAATCGGGACATTATGAAACGACAGGGAATAGTTCTTTTTTTTGCTTTTATGTGCCGTGAACCCCATCCCAAAATAAGTATTGCTTACATCACAAGCTAATAATTTGTAGGATACCCCACTGCTATTCTATTTTTCGCGCGTTAACGCCTTACCGTTATCCGGTGAATAACGAGCTTTCGGTTTTTTAAGGAACAGTAATGACGAAACATGCCAGGTTTTCACTCCTGCCCTCATTCATCATATTCTCTGCTGCGCTGCTGGCCGGTTGTAATGACCAGGGAGATACCCAGGCTCATGCCGGCGAGCCGCAAGTCACCGTCCATGTGGTCGAAACAGCGCCGCTAGCCGTAACGACCGAACTTCCCGGACGTACGTCCGCATTTCGCATTGCGGAGGTTCGCCCCCAGGTGAGCGGGATCGTGCTTAAAAGAAACTTCACCGAAGGTAGCGATGTAGAGGCCGGGCAGTCGCTTTATCAGATCGATCCTGCCACTTATCAGGCCGATTATGACAGCGCTAAAGGCGAACTTGCTAAAAGCGAAGCGGCTGCGGCTATCGCGCACCTGACGGTCAAACGCTATGTTCCACTGGTCGGCACAAAATATATCAGCCAACAGGAATATGATCAGGCGATTGCCGACGCCCGCCAGGCCGATGCCGCCGTTGTGGCGGCAAAAGCCGCTGTTGAAAGCGCGCGTATTAACCTTGCGTATACCAAAGTCACCTCGCCCATCAGCGGGCGTATAGGAAAATCTAATGTGACTGAAGGCGCGCTGGTGACTAATGGTCAGTCAACTGAACTGGCTACCGTGCAACAACTCGACCCGATTTATGTCGACGTGACGCAATCAAGCAACGACTTTATGCGACTCAAGCAATCCGTCGAACAAGGTAACCTGCATAAAGACAGCGCCAGTAGCACGGTTCAACTGGTAATGGAAAATGGTCAGGTCTACCCGATTAAAGGCACGCTGCAATTTTCCGACGTTACCGTAGATGAAAGCACCGGCTCTATCACGCTCAGGGCGGTTTTCCCTAACCCGCAACACAGTCTGCTTCCCGGTATGTTTGTGCGCGCCCGCATTGATGAAGGCGTCCAGCCCAATGCCATCCTTGTCCCCCAGCAGGGCGTAACCCGCACGCCGCGCGGCGACGCAATGGTGATGGTGGTTAACGATAAAAGCCAGGTCGAAGCCCGCAATGTCGTGGCGGCGCAGGCTATTGGCGATAAATGGCTCATCAGCGAAGGGTTAAAACCGGGCGATAAGGTCATCGTCAGCGGCTTACAAAAAGCGCGACCGGGCGTCCAGGTGAAAGCCACTACCGATGCTCCTGCAGCGAAAACGGCGCAATAAGGTAACCGTACATGGCAAACTTTTTTATTAGACGTCCTATTTTCGCCTGGGTTCTGGCCATTATCCTGATGATGGCTGGCGCACTGGCAATAATGCAACTTCCCGTTGCGCAGTATCCAACCATTGCGCCGCCAGCGGTTTCTATTTCTGCAACCTATCCTGGCGCGGATGCGCAGACGGTACAGGATACGGTTACTCAGGTTATCGAACAAAATATGAACGGTATCGATAACCTGATGTATATGTCCTCTACCAGCGACTCTGCTGGTAGCGTGACCATCACCCTGACCTTCCAGTCCGGAACCGATCCGGATATCGCGCAGGTTCAGGTGCAAAATAAATTGCAGCTCGCCACGCCTTTACTGCCGCAAGAAGTCCAGCAGCAGGGGATTAGCGTTGAAAAGTCCAGCAGCAGCTTTTTGATGGTCGCCGGGTTCGTCTCGGATAATCCGAACACTACCCAGGACGACATCTCTGACTATGTCGCCTCTAACATTAAGGATTCTATCAGCCGTCTGAATGGTGTGGGCGACGTTCAGCTATTTGGCGCACAGTACGCCATGCGTATCTGGCTGGATGCGAATCTGCTAAATAAATACCAGCTCACGCCAGTTGATGTCATCAACCAGTTAAAAGTACAGAACGACCAGATTGCGGCAGGCCAACTGGGCGGTACGCCAGCATTACCGGGCCAGCAGCTTAACGCCTCAATCATCGCCCAAACGCGTCTGAAAGATCCGCAAGAGTTCGGCAAAGTTACGTTGCGCGTCAATACCGACGGCTCTGTCGTCCATCTCAAAGATGTCGCGCGTATTGAGCTTGGCGGTGAAAACTATAACGTTGTAGCGCGCATTAACGGTAAACCGGCCTCCGGTCTCGGTATTAAACTGGCGACCGGCGCTAACGCGCTGGATACCGCAACCGCAATCAAAGCGAAACTGGCAGAACTGCAGCCTTTCTTCCCTCAGGGAATGAAGGTGGTTTATCCTTATGACACAACGCCCTTCGTAAAAATATCTATCCACGAAGTGGTAAAAACGCTGTTTGAAGCGATTATTCTGGTGTTCCTGGTAATGTATCTGTTTTTACAGAATATCCGGGCAACCCTGATTCCTACCATCGCTGTTCCTGTCGTGTTGCTAGGCACTTTTGCGGTACTCGCCGCCTTTGGCTATTCCATCAATACCCTGACGATGTTTGGTATGGTACTAGCGATAGGGCTGTTGGTTGACGATGCGATAGTGGTCGTAGAAAACGTTGAACGTGTAATGATGGAGGATAACCTTTCTCCCCGAGAGGCGACGGAAAAATCCATGTCGCAGATTCAGGGAGCGCTGGTTGGTATCGCGATGGTACTGTCTGCGGTATTTATCCCGATGGCCTTTTTTGGCGGCTCGACCGGGGCAATTTATCGCCAGTTCTCTATTACTATTGTTTCAGCAATGGCGCTATCCGTTCTGGTTGCGTTGATTCTGACGCCAGCGCTATGCGCTACGCTGCTTAAACCCGTATCTGCTGAACATCACGAGAAAAAAAGCGGCTTCTTTGGCTGGTTCAATACCAGGTTTGATCACAGCGTTAACCACTATACTAACAGCGTAAGCGGTATCGTGCGTAATACGGGTCGCTATCTCATTATCTATCTACTTATTGTAGTCGGAATGGCGGTTCTGTTTTTACGCCTCCCAACCTCCTTCCTGCCGGAAGAAGATCAGGGGGTTTTCCTGACTATGATTCAGCTCCCCTCTGGCGCTACGCAAGAACGTACGCAGAAAGTGCTGGATCAAGTTACTCATTACTACCTGAATAATGAAAAAGCGAACGTCGAAAGCGTGTTTACCGTAAACGGCTTTAGCTTTAGCGGTCAGGGACAAAACTCAGGGATGGCATTTGTCAGCCTTAAACCCTGGGAAGAGCGTAACGGTGAAGAAAACAGCGTCGAAGCCGTTATCGCCAGAGCGACACGCGCCTTTAGCCAGATTCGCGACGGGTTGGTGTTCCCATTCAACATGCCGGCAATTGTCGAGTTAGGTACCGCGACAGGTTTCGACTTTGAACTGATTGATCAGGGAGGACTCGGTCACGATGCGTTAACAAAAGCGCGTAATCAACTGCTGGGTATGGTCGCGAAGCATCCTGATCTATTAGTGCGCGTACGCCCGAACGGGCTGGAAGACACGCCACAGTTCAAGCTGGATGTCGATCAAGAAAAAGCGCAGGCGCTCGGTGTTTCGCTGTCTGATATCAACGAAACCATCTCCGCGGCGTTGGGCGGCTATTACGTTAACGACTTTATCGATCGCGGACGAGTGAAAAAAGTATACGTTCAGGCTGACGCTCAGTTCCGTATGCTGCCGGGAGATATCAACAATCTTTATGTACGCAGCGCCAATGGCGAGATGGTGCCCTTCTCTACCTTTAGCTCAGCACGGTGGATTTATGGTTCGCCACGCCTGGAACGCTATAACGGAATGCCGTCAATGGAACTGCTCGGTGAAGCAGCGCCCGGACGAAGCACCGGTGAAGCAATGTCGTTAATGGAAAACCTGGCTTCACAGCTGCCAAACGGTATTGGCTATGACTGGACAGGTATGTCGTATCAGGAACGGTTGTCAGGTAACCAGGCGCCGGCGCTGTACGCAATCTCACTCATTGTCGTTTTCCTCTGCCTTGCCGCTCTGTATGAAAGCTGGTCAATTCCGTTCTCGGTAATGCTGGTCGTACCGCTCGGTGTGGTTGGCGCTCTGCTTGCAGCGTCATTGCGCGGTCTGAACAATGACGTTTACTTCCAGGTTGGCTTGTTAACCACTATTGGCCTTTCTGCTAAAAACGCCATCCTGATTGTCGAGTTCGCCAAAGATCTCATGGAGAAAGAAGGACGTGGATTGATTGAAGCGACGCTGGAAGCATCCCGTATGCGTTTACGTCCTATTCTAATGACCTCGCTGGCCTTTATTCTCGGGGTAATGCCGTTAGTTATCAGTCGTGGCGCAGGTAGTGGGGCACAGAACGCAGTAGGCACAGGGGTTATGGGGGGAATGTTAACCGCAACCTTATTAGCTATCTTCTTCGTGCCAGTATTCTTCGTTGTTGTAAAACGCCGATTTAATCGCCATCATGATTAACCGGTACACAGAGGCGTCTTCGGACGCCTTTTTAAACGGTACGTCTTTATCTCCGCTATTCCCCTCTCCGCTTACCTCTGCATTCTCCATAGTTTTTACAATTCACATGAATTGAGATGATTCCTCATGTCGGCCATTTTTTCTGTGGTGGTAAAATAACTCTCGTTTTCGCAGCGGTTAGAGCCAGCATTTACGTTGCTGTACTTCGCGAAACGCTGATTAATGAGGTAACACCATGAAAAGACTAATTCCAGTTGCATTGCTTACCACCTTATTGGCAGGTTGTGCACATGATTCTCCCTGCGTACCGGTTTATGACGATCAAGGGAGACTGGTTCATACCAATACATGTATGAAAGGTACAACGCAGGATAACTGGGAGACAGCAGGCGCTATTGCTGGCGGCGCTGCGGCGGTAGCAGGGTTGACGATGGGTATCATTGCGCTTTCTAAATGATTCATGCAGGCGCGGCAATGCCGCGCTTTCAGTAATAATATAAAGGTCGTAAGGATACTCAGCGACGTAATCTATTCAGCCTATCCCCCGAAAGTTAACACGATAAAACGCTCTCTTTTCTTACTCGCCCATCCCGATGGTATTTATTCTATTCCTTGTCCGATGCAGACAAAATTGTAGCTTGATAGCATCGTAAGCCGCATTAAAAACAGGCTTTATACAGTAAGACTTAGAGCGTGGTCATTAGGCGTAATTATTACAGACAGTCTGGATATAAACCGGAGCATACACGTAATACATGAGGATTTTGAGCACTGTCCCAGGGCCAAACTGGCAAATAAAATAGCCTAATGGGCCAGATTCTTAGTCCTCAGCGAATATCTCTATTGCTTATTAGAGGCGTAAGTAAAAGCCGTTTGTACATCTACTTCAGCACGGTTCACATTCGATGGTTCAGGCGGATATATGGCGGGAAATCACGTTTACTAAAACGGTTTTTATCCACCCTACGAAGATGTTATATACCCAAAATAATTCAAGTTGCTTAAAGGCGGCAAGGGAGTGAGTCCCCAGGAGCATAGATAACTATGTGACTGGGGTG
>NZ_JBKFRY010000022.1:0-43515 GCF_046569105.1 Salmonella sp. 741265073_HBA
ACATCAGGGTTAAATCCTGCTTCATTCATGGCTGTACTGGCAATAGAACGCAAACCATGAGCAACAAGCCTCCCACCATAACCAATGCGCTTAAGCGCGGCATTAGCAGTCTGGCTATTCATTGGTTGTTTAGGGGCATTTCTGCTTGGGAAAACATGCTCACGATGTGCACTAATAGGTTTCATCACTTCGAGAATCTCTAATGCCTGAGTTGAGAGAGGAACTATGTGCTCACGTTTCGCTTTCATCCGTTCGGCTGGAATAGTCCAAAGCTTTGCATCGAGATCGATTTCTGCCCAACGAGCACCGGAGGCCTCAGAAGGGCGCACAAGCGTCAGGAGTTGCCATTCAATTAAACAGCGAGTCGAAACAGAGAGATTTGACATCACCAAAGAACGCATGAGTTTTGGTAACTCTTCTGGCCGAAGCGTCGGCATGTTTTGTTTTTTAGGCCTCTCAAAGGCCATCCCAACACCTGATGCTGGATTCGCATCTATCAGACCAGTGTTGACAGCATAAATCATTATCTCGTTAATGCGCTGCACCAGTCGACGTACAGTCTCAAGCGCCCCACGAGCTTTGATTGGCTCAAGAGCTTCAACCAGTTTCCGGGCTTTGATTTGCTGACCAGGGATCTCACCGATGGCAGGGAATACACCTTTCTCCAGTGAACGCCAAATGTCTTTTGCGTAATCAGGGGTGACGCTTTTGCTTTTGAGCTTGAACCAGTTAGCAGCGACCGTCGAAAAAATACTGTCCAGAGCGATTTGCTGCTGTTCCTCTGCAACTTCAGCTTGAATTTGCGGGTCGATTCCGTTGGCTAATAAGGCAAGGTAATCCGCTCTTAGTCCGCGAGCATCAGCAAGCGAAAGGGCGGGGAAAGCACCTAGCCCCATCATTGTCCGCTGTTTTGTCGCCGAACGTTGATAACGGAAGCGCCAGAGCTTTTTCCCGCTGGTTTTCACTATCAGGAAAAGGCCATCGCCATCATGCAGCGTTAGATCCTTCTCTAACGCTTTAGCGCGCAGAACTTCGGTGTTGGTCAGGGAGCGCGTTGTCCGTGCCACTGTGGCCGCTCCTTCATGAATTGGTATACGCTTTTAGGTATACATCCTACCGTATACCTAAACGTATACCAACAATCACCGGATTTAGCCGGATGTTCTCGGACAAGGACAGGCACAAAAAAGCCCGCATGGCTTGCGCCGTGCGGGCTCTTAGGACTTCATCGGATGACTCTGGTAATCACCGATGGAGAATTTTGGTGGAGCTGGCGGGAGTTGAACCCGCGTCCGAAATTCCTACATCCTCGGTACTACATGCTTAGTCTGTCTTTACATTCGCCTGGCACCTGCGGACGGACACGCCACTACCAGACTAGCCTGATTCGTTTTAACGCTTCAACCCCAGGCAGGGCATCCGCGCGATCTCTTTTGGGTTTGACCTCTCTTGATCCCCGTCCTAAGAGCGGAGGCTAGGGAGAGAGGGCTCTAAGCAGGTTATTAAGCTGCTAAAGCGTAGTTTTCGTCGTTTGCGACTATTTTTTTGCGGCTTTTTACGAGGCCAACCGCCCCTCGGCATGCACCTTGGGTTTCGCAAATCCCGTCGAATCCAGAATCAGCCCCAATGTGTAAGGTAAGTATAACAGACTTGTGACACGCGTGACCAGCCCCCGTATCTTCTTATCTTCAACGATTTACCGCTCGCGCAGCGCTTCTTTCGCGCGATTAAACGGTTTGATTAAATAGTCGACAATAGTTTTTTCACCGGTTTTGATATCCACCGTGGCGATCATGCCTGGAACAATCGAAAAACGGCGTCCTGATTTATTTTGTAGATAGTCCTGGTGGGTGCGGATAAATACGCGATAGTAGAAAATTTCCGGTTTCACTTTATCCTGAATGGTGTCCGGTGAAATGGTCTCCACCACGCCGTCAAGCCCGCCGTAAATGGCGTAATCGTAAGCGGTAATTTTAACCAATGCGCGTTGGCCGGGATGAATAAAGGCGATATCACGTGGCGAAAGGCGGGTTTCAATCAGCAGACGATCGTCTACCGGCACTATCTCCATCATCTCGCCGTTAGGCGGGATCACGCCGCCAATCGTCGTGACCTGGATATTTTTAACAATGCCGCGTACCGGCGAACGCACGGTAAGGCGGGTGACGGAATCCTCGCGTCCTTTTAAAATGGCGGAGAGCATATCGACCTCAGCGTTCGCTTTCGATAACGCTTCGCGTGCCTGCACATAATATTGTGAGCGCAGATCGGTAATTTTTAAGCCTAAATCGCTTTTTTGTCGTTGCAGGCGTAGCACTTCAACATGACTGGCCGCGCCGCTTTTCTCCAGCCGCTGGGTAATGGTCAGCTCTTTATTAACCGACGCCAGCGCATCCCGTAGCTCGGCTTCGGTATCGGCCAGCTGCGCGCGGCGGCTTTTATAGAGACGCGTCTCTGCGGCAATCAGATCCGGCCAGCCGTTCAGCTCAGCGGGGAAGGCGAGAGGTAAGTCGCTGACTTCCGCAGTTAACCGTGCGCTGGAGGCGAGTGAAGCGCGATATTTTGCCGCACTTTCACCCACATTGGACGCCAGACGCGTCGGATCAAGCCGGGCGACAATCTGGTTAGCCTGAACTCTGTCGCCTTCCCGCACCGTCAACTGCGCCAGAATGCCGCCATCCAGCGACTGCAGAACCTGTTCGCGTGAACTGGGGATCACTTTCCCGTTGCCGGTGGAAACCTCATCCAGCCGGCCAAACCACGCCCAGATGCCGAGAATGAGAAATAACAGTGAGCAGATCAGAACAATACGACTCGCGCCGGAAAACGCCCGTTCACGCTGAATATCGAAATCGTCCATCGCGGCATCATGCTGATTGATTTTCATTTTTCCACTCCCGACGGTGACTTTGCATCCGATCCGCGTTAAGCGCCTGCGCTTTTGGCGCATCCATCACCAGTTGTCCTTCTTTCAGGACAATGACACGCTCAACCAGCTCCAGTATTGGTACCCGGTGCGTCGCGACGACCAGGGTACGGTTGCCAAGCCACTGATGTAACCGCTGAATAAACTCTCGCTCCGTATGCTCGTCCAGCGAGGCGCTGGGTTCGTCAAGTAGCACAATATTGGGGGAGCGCAGCAGCATTCTCGCCAGCAACAGGGACTGACGCTGCCCGCCGGACAGGCCGTTACCGCCCTCCATAATGGGATGATCCAACCCTTTTGCCAGCCGCCTGACGAAGACGGCGCCGCCGCTGACTTCGAGCGCGTCAAAAATCTGTTCATCGTTGGCGTGCGGCGCGCCGAGCGTCAGGTTCTCTCGTAGGGTGCCGAAGAAAAGCCGCGCGTTCTGGCTAAGAAAGCCGATGTTGCGGCGTAAATCCGCCATATCGATGTGCGACAAGCTGAGATTATCAAGCCGGGCATCTCCCTGAATCATCTCCAGGCCACCCGCCATCGCCTGTAAAAGTGTGGATTTACCCGCACCGTTACGCCCCAGTATCGCAATCCGCTCGCCTGGCATGATCTCCAGACGCACGAGGCGCAACGGTATGCGTTGATCGTCGTTATGGTAACGAAACTGAGCGTTTTCAAAGAGGTAATGCCCGTGGAGGATGTCGCGGTGTATCAGGCTATCGTCATGCTGTGTCTCGGTGGGCAGTTGCATAATGTTGTCGAGACCCATCTTCGCCGCTTTCACCTGCTGCCAGCGCGCCAGCACGCCGCACAGGTTAGCCATTGGCGCGATCATCCGCGAGCCGAGCATCGACGCGGCGACCACGGCGCCGGTAGTCATACTGCCTTCAATGACCATCGGCGCGCCGAACATAATCACTGCGGCATACACCAGACTTTGTACCGACATCCCCCAACTGATAAGCCCTTGCGTGAGTTTGCGGGTGCGTAGACCCGACTCGCCGGTAATACGGATATAGCTATTCCACTGCTGAAGAAAGCGGTTCTCCGCCTGCATCAGTTTAATATCTTCCAGCCCCTGAACGCTTTCGACCAAGACTGCATTGCGTAGCGTCGCTTCGTGGGCGGCCTGGTTGGCGAGGACAGCCAGTTTTTTTTGCAGTGCCACGCCCGGCAGGATCATCAGCAGAGCCGCCACGGGCGCTATCCATGCCAGCGGTGGGGCAATAATCGCCAGGACTATCATAAACAGGAAAAAGAAAGGCAGATCGACAATGGTCGCCAGCGTTGAAGAGGTAATCATCTCGCGGATTTGCTCCAGTTCGCGTAACTGCGAGATAAAACTGCCGGTGGAACGGGGGATAGCGCTGTTGCGCAGCCTTAACGCATGACCGAATACCCGATCGGAAATGCGCATATCGGCGCGTTTACCGAGCACGTCCATAATGTGCGTACGCGCTTCACGCAGCAGAAAACCGAACAGCACCGCTACCAGTACGCCGAAGGAGAGAACGTACAGGGTAGGATATGACTGAGCGGGGATCACTCGATCGTAAACCTGCATAGAGAACACAATCCCGGCCAGCGACAGCACGTTAATCAGAAAGGCGGCGACCATTACCGGTAAATAAGGGCGAATATCCTGCAGAACCAGCTCGCGCATCCAGTCGGGTTTAAAGCGGGAGATATAGCGGTCGACGCGGCTATCCTTGAGCGCCGATAGCGGGCGTAGCGCGGCAACATAGAGGATCTCCGGCAATAACTCGCTGAGCGTCAGGCGGTTACGCTGACCCTCTTCTTCAATCACAAAAACGTCTACCGCATCTTCGCCATTAACATGCTCGATGACCAATAACTGCCCGTCCCGGAGCTCGACAACCAACGGCAATCGCCACTGACTAAATGCCGTTTTGTCTATGTCCGGCGCATGAAAGGATAAACCCGCCTGCCGCGCGAGCTGCGTTAAGGCGGTCGTTCTGCTTTTACCCCTAAACCACGGGGCGTTGGCCTGAATTGAACCGGGAGAACAGGCAACGCGATAATGACCGGCGACATAGCTGATGGCCTGCGCCCATTGGCTTAGCGCGCGCTCACTGAGTACCTCTTCTACATCGGGGGCGGCGCGGGTCATGGCTGGATCTCCACGGATTGAATGCTGCGATGATTTAACGCGAACGCCTGACGAAGCGCGCCGGTGTTATACAGACAGTTCAGTTGCAACTGATGCAACTGGCTTTCCGTTTGCAGTTCGGCAAAACGCGCCTGGTAAACTTCCTGCTCCGCATTAAGCACGTCGAGCAGCGGGCGGGAACCGAGGTCAAGGTATTGCTGCTGATACAGTTCGCGCGTGCGTTCGCTAAGCTGCTGTTGCCGACGAAGGATTTGTAACGCGCTGGCAAGACTCATTGCCTGGCTGCGCGCCTCCATCAGTTTCTGGCGGACATCAAGCCGGGTGCGCTGAATGGTCGACTGAGCCGCGTCTACCGCATGGCTGGCGGCGTTGCGTCGGGCAGTCAGCCCTCCGCCCTGGTAAAGCGGCATCTCAACTTTTACCCAGGTGGAATACTGGGTTTTATCCAGCACTTCATGACTGGGATATTTATCATTAAGATAATGTTGTACAGAAGGTTCGAGCGAAATCGTCGGCGTCATTTGCGCGCTGGCATAGTCCAGATTCGCCCGCGCAACGTTGGCCTGCGCCCAGGCGGCCAGTACCGCAGGCACCAGCCGATCGTCGGGAGTCGCCGTCTCACAGCTGCGAGCAAGTTTCGCCGGGAAGTCATTATTGATGCCGTTAAGCGAATTCCAGCCCAGCCAGCTCATCAGTGAGGCTTTCGCACTGTCGAGATTGGCCTGATACTGCGCCAGTTGCGAGCGGGCGGATTCGATTCTGGCTTCGGTTTGCACTACGTCAGATAGCGACGTAGCGCCTTCATCGCTGCGCTGCCGGATAAGTTTACCGATACTGTCCAGCGCGACGAGCTGTTCTTCCGCCGCTTCTACCATTTGCTGCCAGCTCTGCGTTTGTACAATGGCGTTGGCGGTTTCGTGCGCGACGGTATCAATACTGAGCAACACATTGGCCTGTTGCTGCGCTGCGCCTGCGGTTTCGGCGCGAACCTGGCTTGCCACTTTGCCGAAGTCATAAAGCATTTGCGATACCGACAGCACCAGCGAGGGGCTATACCCGTGATCGGTGTAGGTATTGCTGTACCCATTGTTCACGCCAGCGCTGACTTGCGGATAATATTTCGATTTGGCGACCTCTATTTGTTCATTCTGTGCGAGCAGTTTGCCGACGGCTTCGCGAATAGAAGGATGCCAGTTAACGGCGCGATTGACCGCGTCATTGAGCGTCAGGTTGCCCGGCGCGGCGGCGCTGAGCGGCAACTCAGCGGCGGAGCCATCCAGCGAAGGAAGCATCTGGTCCGTTGCTAATCCTTCGGATGTAATCATTGGCGGCGCTTCTGCGCCCCGGGGCTGGTGATGAAACAAAGCAAATGCCAGTACGATGGCGACAGGCGCGACTCTTCCCATAGTTTATCCCTTTTAAATATCACCGCTTGTTGCCCCGAACGTCGTGGCGTTCGGGGCTTTTTTATCAACCGCCGGTTATCAGGTGGTTGTTCTGCAACAGATCATTTAGCGTGAGCTGCACATTCTCCAGAGTGACAAGGTCGGTTGATTTAAACGCGCTGCCGGCGCCGTCGCGATCGACGGATATCACCGTATTGGCGCCGCTGGTATGAACCTGAACAAAGTTACCCAGCGTCGCCGCCTGGTGATCCCAGCCGGTCAGCAGTTCGTGGATATCGATCTTGTCGCCCTGCGCGGTGGAGAAGTTTTGCCAGCGATCGGCGCCGTTGCCGCCGGTCGCGTCCGCGCCGTTTAACAGGTGGTAAATCAGCGTATCGCCATAGGCGGAGCCGATGAGAACATCGTTTTGGTTGGTACTGACGATTTGCGGCGCCATATCAATGGTCAATGTGGCGCTATCCGTATGACCCATCTTGTCATCCAGTTGATAGGTAAAGACCTCTTTACTGGTGATGGACGACATCGCGATGCCATTATTCAGCGTGTAGGTGTAAGCGCCATCGAGGTTAATTTGCAATGTGCCGTAATGTCCCTGAATCGTGGCGCTGGTGGTATTCGCCGCGGCGTCCAGCGTGGCGGCGCTGCCGTTATACCCGCTAATGCTCAGGCGGGTATTCACCGTATTAAGCTGATCCATCGCCCCCGCCGCATCGCTGCCGTCAAAAATATTGCCGAGAACGGTATGCGTTCCGGACGTTTCAAAATTATCCAGATCGACGGTGGTGCCGATGACGCGTGGCGTGATCGTCGCCGCCCCGGCCAGGGTATTGGTGCCGGTAAAGTTAAGCGTGTACGTTCCGGCATCCAGCTCCAGGCCGCTCAGGTTGACGGTCACCGTCGCGCTGCCCAGCGTGATATTCGCCACCGGGACGGTTCCGTTGCGTATGACGGTCCCGTTCTCCTGAATGGCCCAGCTAATATTCAGATTGCCCAGCGTAATGAGCGTGGAGACATCAAAGACCAGTGACGCGCCTTTAAGTACGGTGCCCGTTGCAACGTCAAAGGTGCCGCTCCCGCTGCCCGATTTGCCGAGTAGCCCCCAACTGGCGCTGCCGACGCTGGAGTCCAGCCAGGCAGCGGTATCCTGAAGCGTGGCGACGCTAAGGGTATCGCTGACATCATTAATCGCATCCAGCGCCCTGGCGGTTGGCGTGATATTGAGCGAGGCCGTATCGGTATCGCCGTTTGGCGCTTTGACCGTATAGATAAAGCTGTCCGGCGTTTTAATGCTGTCGGCGCCGACGCCGTTCTTCAGCGTGTAGGTATAGTTGCCTCTTGCGTCAATGATGAGCGAGCCATACAACCCGTTTACCTCCGTCGTGCCGGTCGCCGCAATCGCCACGCCGTTTACTTCAGTGAGGAGGGCGTCCGTAGGGGCGACATCATTGGTCAGTACGTTGCCGGTGGTGTTGGCGGTGATACTGTCAACGGCATAGGTGTGGTCCTGGGAAATCGCCAGCGTATAGCCAGTGAGGACGCTAATGCCGCTGGCGGTATTCAGCACGAACAGGTATTCGCCGCCAGGCAACGTCAGGGTCAGCGGCTGGGACTGTCCGGCTAACAGCAGGGTGTTAATCCAGCCCTTTTGCACCCGGAACTGCTCATATTGTTGAATGGCATCGTTGAAGCGATAAACGTACAGATCGAACGTGGAAACCAGTGAGACGCCGCCGACGGTTCCCTGTAACGTCATGGTTCGCGTAGCGCCTTCTTCAACGTTAAAGATGATCGGATTAGTCATATCATCAAGCAGATTCGCGTTCAGTACATTACCAAGTCCGACGCTTAATACCGTGACGCCGCTTTGTGTCGAGGGACCGTTGTTGACGTAGCTAACGTGAGTATCAAAGACCAGAGAGGCGTTATTGTCTGTCGCTATCACGCTGCCCGGTACAGGCGCGGGACCCAGATTGATAACCAGTTGCGCGGCGCTGCTACCGACGCCATTCTGGGTGATGGTGATGGTGTAGGTGAAGCTCTCTTTATGTCCGTATCCCGCCGTGGGCTTAGTCAGCGTGTAGGTGTAACTGCCATCCTGATTAATGTGCAGCGTGCCGTATTGCCCCTGGATATCCACGCCGCCCGCGCCGACCGGCGTACTGACGCCGTTGGCGTTGGTGATGGCGGTGACCGTGGTGCCCGTCGGGGCGGTATCATCAGCCATGACGTTGCCGGTACTGATGGTTGGCCCGCTAATAATACCTGCGCTGGTCTGGTGTACATCGACATCCAGGCTGGTATATGACCCGGTGGCGAGCAGACTGGTGTTATAAGTGAGTACCCGGTACTGGCCTTCGCCCAGGCCGCTCAGGTTCAGAGTAACGCCGCTCCCGGTCAGGGTAAGCAAATTCGCGAAGTCGCCAACGGCGGTGTTGACGATCGTCGTCCAGGCGCCGAGGCTGGTGTCGTAGCGCTGTACCACAATCTCCTGAGTACTGAGCAGCGAAAGCACGATTCCCGTTGCGGCGGCATCGATGGTGACGTCGCCCGTACCACCTTCAGCAATGGTGAACTCAACCTGAGCGGTATCGTTACCCAAAACCGAGGCGACATTGCCAAGCGCGCCAACCAGCAGCAGGCCGTAATCCGAATAGTTTTGCGTGCTGGTGACGGCGGTCGAGGTCAGATCAAGACTGGTGATGTTATCCCTTGCCGCCAGCGGCAGAACCGGCGCAGTAATGCCTAACGTGCCGGAGGCGTTACCCGCAGCGTCAGTGGCCGTCACGTTAATGAGCTGACCTTCAATTTGTTTTGTCGGCAAGGTGAGAGACCATGCGCCGTTGCTGCCGGCGGTGGTGGTGAGCGTCACGCCGCCCGCCAGCGTGACGGTTACGGTGCTGTTTGCCTCTGCCTGTCCGGAAAGTGAACCGCCATCGGCGCTGAGCGTACCTGACGGCGTACCGGGCGCCAGCGTATCGACAATCACCGTCGCGGCGGTGGAGACGCTGCCTGTACCGTTGGCGTTAGTTGCGGTAGCGGTGAAGGCGTGGCTGCCTTCGGTCAAATTGCCTGTCGGGGTAAAGCTCCAGTTTCCGCTGGTGTTCGCCGTGGTGGTGCCGAGCAGCGCCCCGTTGTTATAAATGCTCACCGTGGCGCCCGCCTGAGCGGTACCATTCAATGTAAGTTGTGCGTCATTAGTGACCTGACCGTTGGCGATAGCGCCGGTATAAATACCCACATCATCCACTACGTTGGTGATGATCGGTGCTTCCGGCACGCGCGTATCGGGCGCGGTAAATCCGGCGGCAATGCCAGTGTTGCCTGCTTTATCCTGGGCAAATGCCAGTAGCGGCTGACCATTGGTCTGCGCGGGCGTGAGTGTGGCGGTGAAGCTGCCTGTACCGTCGGCGGTGGCGGTTCCCAGTACCACACCAGTCTCAGAGGTAATCGTCACTGTACTGCCTGCTTCCGCGGTGCCCGTCACGCGATTACCGGTAGTATTGATGACCAGGTTGCCGGGCGCGCCGGGCGCAATGGTATCCACGATAACCGTTATCGATGGCGAAGCGGCGCTAACGTTGCCAGCCGCATCGGCGGCGCTAACGCTATAGGCGTGACTTCCCTGGCCGAGCGCGGCGGTTGGCGTCCAGCTCCAGTTGCCGCTGGCATTGGCGTTCACGGTCGCGACCAGCGCGCCATTATCGAAGATACTTACCGCGCTGTTGGCTTCCGCGGTACCGTTGAGCGTCGGCTGTGTGTCATTGGTCGATTGTCCATTGCCAATGGCGCCGGTATTGTTCGGGACATCATCAACGATGCTGGTTATAAGCGGAACCGTTGGCGCAAGGGTATCGACCACGATAGTAAAACCGCTGGTGGCCGGGCTAACGTTGCCTGCCGGGTCGGTGGCGGTCACTGTTAATGTGCGCGTGCCGTCGTTTAACCCTGTCGTTGGCGTGAAGCTCCACGCGCCGCCCGCGTTAGCCGAGGTGACGCCAAGCAGAGTGTTGCCATCATAGATACTGATCACGCTGCCCGCTTCGGCAGTGCCGTTCAGCGTGGGACGGTTATCATTGGTTATCTGACCATTAGCGAGATTTCCTGTGACCCCGCCCGCGACGTCATCCACCACGGACGTCAGGATTGGCGTTTGCGGCGCGGTGGTATCGACCGTCAGGGTGAAAGCCGTACTGTTCGGGCTGCTGTTTCCTGCAGCATCGGTGGCCACGGCGGTGATGACGTGCGTTCCGCTTGCCAGCGTTGAGGTGGAGACGCTCCACGCGCCGTCAGGCTGAGCCGTTGTCGTGCCAATGACCGTGCCATTTTCATAGAGCGTGATCGTGGCGCCGGCTTCTGCGGTGCCGCTGAAGGTTGGCGTAGGATCGTTGGTATTTTGGCCGTTCGCGATCGTGCCGAGGCCTGGCGCCTGATCGTCACTGACTGATGTGATTACCGGCGTCAGCGGCGGCGTGGTATCGACGACGAAATTAACGCTGTCTGAAACGGGACTGGCGTTGCCTGCGGCATCAACGGCAATGACGGTAATTACATGGTTGCCCGTCGCCAGCGAGGCATCGGGCGTGTAGCGCCAGCTACTGCTATTGTCGGCGGGAATTTCAGCCAGCAGCGTGCCGTTATCGTAGAGACGAATAGTTGTGTTGGCTTCACGGGTGCCGCTAATGACAGGGCGCGCCTCGTCTGTGATCTGCCCTGAACTCAGATTGCCGGTAATGGGGCCCGTACCGTCGTAGACCGTATCAATAACAGGCGCGGCGGGAGCCGTGGTATCAATAGTAAACGAGCGTATTTCGGACGCGGCGCTGGTATTGCCTGCCGCATCGGTTGCTGTCGCCGTCAGGTTCCAGACGCCCGCGCCCAGCGAGGTAGACGGCGTAAAGCTCCAGCTACCGTTGGCCTGAACTTGCGCCGTGCCGACCAGCGCGCTGCCATTATAAATCGAGATGGTTGTACCCGCCTCACCGGTACCCGAAAGTGTTGGTCGGGTTTCGTTCGTCGAGCCGCCGTTGGGGACGATGCCCGTTACCGGCGCCGTATTGTCTGCCACGCTGGCGATAACCGGCGCGGCGGGCGGTGTGGCGTCAATCGTCAGCACAAATCCGCTGGACACCGCGCTGCTATTACCCGCCGGATCGGTGGCGCTAAGGGTGAACGTGTGGCTACCGTTTGCAAGCGGCGTCTGCGGCGTGAAACTCCACGTGCCGTCGCTATTCACCGTCGTGGTACCGATGGACGCGGGATTACCGTCAAGATAGACATTAATCGTCGCGCCTGCCTCTCCGCGCCCGTTCAGGGTGGGCGTCGCATCGTTCGTTAGCTGCCCGCTTACCAGGTTGCCGGTAATACCGGGCTGGTCATCCACGACGGAGGTGAGAACCGGGATCGCCGGAGGCGTAATATCGACTATGATCGTCCACGGCGCGGAGACCGCGCTGGTATTGCCCGCCGGATCGGTAGCGCTAACCGTCAGATTATGGCTTCCCTCTGACAAATTGCGGGGCACCGGGAAGGTCCAGCTACCGTTTTCGCCTACCTGAGCCGTGCCAAGCGGCGTACCGTTATCAAAAATGGTGATTGTCGCGCCAGGTTCGCCAGTTCCGTTCAGTATTGGCTGCCGATCGTCGGTGGATTGCCCCGGTAGCACCGGAACGGTCGGTTGATTGTTATCGTCAATCACGGACGTGATAACCGGCACATCTGGCGCCTGCGCGTCAATGTTCAGCGTAAAGCCGTCCGAAGGCTGGCCGCTATTGCCGGCGGGATCGGTCGCCACGGCGGTAAAGATATGTGCGATGCTCTCCAGCGGCGCGTTCGGGGTGAAGCGCCAGTTGCCGCTTTGATCTACCGTAGCGGAACCGATTTCTACGCCGTTATCCAGAATGCGGATCGTGGCGCCTGCTTCTCCCGTTCCGTTGAGCGTCGGGCGTGAATCATTGGTGAGCGCGCCGTTATCCAGCGTACCGGTCATGCCGGGGACATCATCCGTTGCGCTGGTAATAACCGGTTGCGCCGGCGCGCTAAGATCGACAGTGATCCCGACCGGTGCGGACAGGCCGCCCTGGCCATTCGCATTGGTTGCCTGGACGGTGAAGTAATGTGTACTTTCGCTTAATGGCGTCGCGATCTCAAAGATCCAGTTCCCGCTGGCGTCAACGGTGGCAAAGCCTGCCGAATCGCCATCAATGAAAACTTCAACGGTAGAGCCGATATCCGTGGTGCCGTGCAGCGTTGGCGTGGTGTCGTCCGTGGCGCCGCCCGCCGCAATATTCCCCTGTACGCTCCCGACATTATCTTCAATCGCCGTGATGGCCGGGACGGCGGGCAGACCGCTGTCGGAAGCGGGAAAATTCGTAGCCGGGCCGTTATTCCCCGCGCGATCGATAGCAATTGCCGTCAGCGTACCGCCATCGGTTTGCGCCGGACTGAGCGTAACGACGAATTCACCGGTGCCATTAGCGACAGCGCTGCCGACCAGGGTGCCATTGGCATGATGAATTTCAACGGTAGCGTAAGGATCGGCAAGTCCGGCGACGCGCGTGCCATCGTCGTCCACCGTCTGGATCGTTGGCGCGGGCGGGGCGGTGATATCCACGGTAATGGTGATCGGTTGGGTTTGCGCCGTGGTATTTCCAGCATCGTCAGTCGCGCTGAAGGTTAGCGCATGGCTGACTTCTGATAATTCGGGCGTATTGAATGTCCAGACCCCGTCGGTGACGAGCGCCGTCCCGATTGCCACGCCATTGTCGTAAATCGTGACGGTGCTGCCGTTTTCGCCGCTGCCGTTGATAGTCAGCGTCCGATCGTTAGTAAAGGCGCCATCGGTTAATGGCCCGGTCACTGGCGCAACATCGTCGAGGATTTCATTGACGACGGGCGGCTGCAACGGAACGGTGTCGACGGTGAAGGTAAAGCTGTTCGATACGCCGCTGCTGTTTCCGGCGGCATCGGCGGCAATGGCGGTCAGGGTGTAGACGCCATCCGGCAACGCGCTGGTCACCGCTAGCGTCCAGGTGCCGGTCTCATCGACGGTGACTACGCCTAAAACGCTGCTGCCGTTATAGAGCGTAATAATGCTGCCGATGTCGCCAGTGCCGTGAATGACCGGTGTATTGTCGTCAGTGGTTGCGCCGCTGACAATAGTATCCTGGACTTCGCCGACGTTATCTTCGGCAAAAGTGATAACTGGATTGGCGGGCGCAGTGGTGTCTAGCGTAAAAGTGACTGAGGCGGAAGGTGGACTGATATTGCCCGCTATATCGGTTTCCGTGACGGTAATGGTATAGGTTTCTGGCGTCAGTGCCGCAGGCGTAAAGTTCCAGCTACCGTTATCGCCTACCGTTGTGCGACCAATTTCACTGCCATTATTGTAGAGAATTATCGTGCTGCCGATCTCTCCCGTGCCGCTGAAGGTCGGCGTGGTATCGTTCGTTGCGCCATTATTGCCGATGTTGCCGATAACCGGCGCGACGTTATCGTTGATTAGCGGCGCGTCAGGCTGCGCTGGAGGCTGGGTATCAAGGGTAACGGAGAAAACGCTGGAGGTGGGGCTACTATTGCCTGCGGCATCCGTGGCGGTGGCCGTCAGGATGTTTAACCCTTCGCTCAGATTACGGGTTAGCGGATAGGTCCAGCTACCCTGTGGATTGACCTGGACGGTAGCCAGTTCTACGCCGTTATTGTACAGGGTGATGATGGTACCGGGTTCGCCGGTGCCGCTGAGGGTCGGCATACGCTGATTGGTAATACTGCCGTTTGCCAGTAGCACCTCGCCTTCTCCGCCGGTGATGGCGGCTGACACGATCTGCGGCGCATCCGGCGCCTGGGTATCGACGCGCAGGGTAAAGCTGATGGATTCGGGACTTTCGTTCCCCGCCGGATCGTTGGCGCGAGCGGTCAGAAGGTGGTCGCCGTCGCCCAGCGCGGCAGGCGGCGTAAACTGCCAGCGCCCGTCCGTGCCGACCAGCACCTGACCTATGGCATTGCCGTTATCGTAAAGGATGATTGTATCGCCTGCGGTGCCGCTACCGCTTAACCGGGGCTGGGATTCCTGGGTAATCTGATTGGTATCAATCGTATTTCCGTCGCCGTCAGCTACGCCGATAACGCCGGGAGCGGCAGGGGCCTGGGTATCAATGGTAATCGTAAAATCGGTCGAAAAAGGCGTGGTGTTGCCGTTACTGTCGCTGGCCGTCACGGTAAAGGTGTAGGTGTCGTCCGCCAGTGGCGAGGCCGTGGTGTAGGCGTAGCTCCAGACGCCGGAATTACCGACGATAATATCCGCTATCCGGGCGCCATTCTGATACAGGTGTACAGTGGAACCCGGTTCACCTGTACCGTTAATCGTTGGCGTGCTGTCGTTAGTGAGCCCCAGATGCGCGACGCTACCGAGAATACCCGGCGCATCATCTGTAATGAAGGTGATTACCGGTTGCTGCGGCGATTGCGTATCGACCACCAGGTCGAATGACGCGGCCGGACTGGCATTGCCTTTAGCGTCGGTTGCGATTACGGTCAGTCGATGCGCGCCTTCACCTAAATTTTGCGACGGCGTAAACGTCCAGCCGCCGTTGGGCTGTAGCGTGGCGAGTCCCAGCGAAACGCCGTTATCAAAGACTTCGACACGCGCGCCAGCCTCCGCCGTACCGCTAAGGGTGGGGCGGTTATCATTGGTGGTTTGTCCGTTAACCAGCGGCCCGGTGAAGCTTTCAACATCGTCCAGCACCTGAGTGATAATGGGCTTATCCGGGGCGGTGATATCGGGCGCTTGCGCTGTGGTTGGCGGGCTGACGTTGTTGGCGCTGTCGGTGGCGGTGACGGTAACCTGTTCGCCGTTGGTCTGTGCGGGGACGAGGGGAAGGGTAAAATGACCTTCGCCATCTGCTTTGCCGCTGCCGAGCGGCGTGCCGTCCGGCGTGGCGATCGTGATGGCGCTACCCGGTTCGGCGGTGCCGCTGATACTGGCACCATCCTCACTAATTACCACGTTTTTCGGCATTTCCGGCGCGGTACTGTCCGGCGCGATAACCGTCGCGGCGGCGCTTTCGTTTTTCGCGACATCGGTGGCGGTAGCGATAAGCGCCTGGCCGTTAGTCTGCGCCGTATTCAGCGGAACGATAAATTGTCCGTTGCCGTTAGCGACGGCGCTGCCAAGTACGGTGTTGCTACTGTCGCGGATAGTGACCGTTGCCCCGGCTTCCGCCTGACCGCTTACGGACAGACCGTCGGTCGCCACGATAAGGCCGTCCGGTGCCGCTGGTGCAGTTTTATCCGGCGCGTTCAACGTTTCTACCGGACCGCTATTCGCGGCTTTATCGGTAACGCTAATGCTTAATGTTTCGCCGTTAATTTTCGCCGGGCTAATACCTATTGAGAAGGTACCGTCGTCGCCTGCCGTTCCACTACCGAGCGTATTTCCCTGGCTGTCTTTGATAACCACAGTACTGCCAGCTTCCGTAGTGCCGGTAAGTCTGTCGCCGACGTCGCTAACCGCCAGGCCTTCCAGCACCGGCGGCTGCGTGTCGATATCAATGGTAAAGGAGACGGACTGCCCGCTGGTGCCGCGATCGTTGGTCGCGGTAGCGGTAAAGACATGGTCGCCATCGGCAAGCGCCAGCGAGGGGGTAAAGCTCCATTTGCCGTCAGCGTCAGCGACAATGGGCGGAAAGGTCAGTACAGGAAAGCCATTATCGTTAATCGATATCGTACTGCCTGGTTCGGCAATACCGCTGAGGGTTGGGCGGTTATCATCTGTGGCATCGCCATTTTTCAGCAGCCCGGTAACGGCGCCAGCGTCATCCGTCACGGTAAGGATAGTCGGCTGGGCAGGATACTGTGAGTCAGAAGCGGTAAACTCCGTGGCGGGGCCGATGTTACCAACGGCGTCCTGAATACGCGCTTCCAGACGCTCGCCGTGGGTCTGAGCCGGATTCAGCGTGATGCTGAATTGGTTATTTTCTCCGGTAATCGTGGAGCCCAGGTAATTTCCCGCCGGGTCATAGATCGACACGGTACTGCCAGCTTCAGCGGTACCGCTAACGGTTGTGCCGTCTTTCGCGACATTATCAATGATAGCGGCGTCAGGCGGCGTGGTGTCCACAATGATAGTAGGCGTTGTCGTCACGCGGCTCGTGTTTCCGGCTTTGTCGCTTTGTTCGACGGTAAAGGTATGTTCGCCATCGCTTAACGGCGTAGTCGGCGTAAAGGTCCAGCGTCCATTTTCGTCTACGGTAGCGCTGCCGATAACGGTTGAACCCTCTTTAATCGTGATGGTATTACCTGCCTCTCCCTGCCCGGAAAATAGCGGTTTTGCCTCGTCAGTCCGGTCATTATTCTGTAGCGGCCCGGTGAGCAAACCGGTGTTATCGGCAATCAGTTCAACGCGTGGGGCATCGGGGCTGAGTGTGTCGATAGTCAGCGTAAAGCGGGCTGATTCGCTACTTTCGCCTTTAACGTTAGTCGCAATGGCGGTGAAATGATTTTCCCCATCCGCTAGCGCGCTGGTAATGGCAAAATGCCAGTTTCCGCTGGCATCAACCGTTGTGGAGCCTATTTCCTGACCATTGGCGTAAATATGGATGACTGTGCCTGCGCTGCCGGTTCCCTCCAGCGTGGGGGTATTGTCGTTCGTAAACTGATTATTGCTCAGCGTGCCGGTGAGGGGAGCGGCATCATCGATAGCGGCGGTGATAGCTGGTGTATCGGGGAGAGGAATGTTGGGCGCATCAATGGTTGCGGATGGGCCGGTATTGCCGGCATCGTCAGTCGCGGTCACGGTAAGTTGTTCGCCGCTAAGCTGTGGCGCTGTCAGATCAATACTAAATTTACCGTCGCTATCCGCTTTGCCCTCGCCAACGACGTTACCTGAAGGATCTTTGATGGTAATGGTACTGCCCGCTTCGGCCTCGCCGCTCACCGTTTTTCCGTCCGCTGAAATCAACAACTTGCCGGGAGCGAGAGGCGGGGTAGTATCTACAGGATTACTGCTACCTGGAGTATTGCCGTTAGGGTTACTGCCGCCGGGATTGCTGTTATCAGGGGGATTACCGTCAGAATTGGTGTTATCGGGGGGCGGATTATCGCCATCCGAATGATGGTGGGAATCGCCGCCGCCGGAAGACGCGATAGCGGCAATGCCGCCAGCCGCCACCGCGCCAGCCAGTACCCACGGCCAAACGGCGCCGCCTGCTTCATGGGAAGCGCCGGAAGTGACCAGCAGCTCATTAATATCAGCGATTTGTTCAAAATGTAGCCCGGCTTGCGGATTTTCTACCCACCATAACGTGCCATCGTTTTCCGCCAGTACCAGCTGGCTTGCGCCCAGATCGTTGGTAACGTAAAAGTTTTTAATCGTGATCGTTTCGCCGGAATGGAGCGTCACCACCAGATCCTGATTAATGCGCGTAAGTTGACTAATTTCTTCCCGGGCCACTGATAATTTAACAATTGACGGGGCGTTAAGAGTGACCGCTGAGGATTCCACAGTGGTGGAGACGCCAGTCAATTTCGAAACCACGGCGAGTAGACGCATAAATTAGCTCCTGATGGATTTGCTCTGTGTATTAATTAACGGGCACGACGTTCAGGGCAAAATGCGTAGACGAGCCTTCCCGTTCATCGTGAGAGATGAATTTCCGTAGCCATATTCTTTTTTATGAGCGTAGGTGAAGGTCTGGTTTTCTCGCCGAATAACCCTTTGTTTTTTGTGCCTGACTAGTGCTTTCGTATTAGATGATATAGTCAGAAAAAAATCTTTCTGCAAATTAAGATCTATTGATAAAGGTGTTAGTGCATCTGAAATATAACGGAGTTTGTGTTAAGGAGAGGTGGGGTGGGCTAACAACGCATGATGATTTTTTATTTATCTTTATGTTTTATAATGAATTTTAATTTCTGCTTCTTTTTCTTTTTTAACATGAAAACAATACTTTTTGTGAAGGTATTCAGCAATATTAAATTTTATAAAAATCATTTGAAGTATTGTGTTATTAGGCTATAAAAATTTTTTAAACAAAGAATATATTCTTGTTGTGGTGTTTATTGCTATTGATAAGCGTCAGACACAGAGAATATATTTTCGAGGCATGAATGAGATATGAATATTGACCAGCTTCATACTGAGAAGCTGGTCACAAAAAATGTCTATTATCGGCCTGCATTTTTCATAATGCGTGCTTTATCCAGTTGCCACTCACGTTCTTTAAGATCGGAACGTTTATCATGTTGTTTTTTACCTTTCGCCACGCCGATCTTCACTTTGCACCAGGCATTTTTCCAGTACAGAGAAAGCGCGACGACAGTATAACCTTCACGATTAATACGGCCATACAGCGAATCAAGCTCACGCTGATTTAACAACAGTTTGCGGGTTCGGGTTGGGTCGCATACAACATGTGTCGAGGCGACCGCCATCGGCGTAAAGTTTGCGCCAAACAGCCAGGCCTCGCCATCTTTGAGGATAACGTAACTGTCGCCGATATTGGCTTTTCCTGCGCGCAGAGATTTTACTTCCCAGCCTTGCAGGGCGAGACCAGCCTCGAACTCTTCTTCGATAAAGTATTCGTGCCGGGCGCGCTTATTCAGCGCGATGGTGGCTGAGCCCGGTTTATGTGCTTTTTTCTTCGTCATAAGTGTCGTGAATTCATAGGTAATCTGATATCGAAAACACCCCATTACGTCCTGATGAGGTGCAAAAATCTATCTTAGCATGAGTTGGGCTATGCACGCACAATTAAGGCATGACGGTTGGGGACAGCATTTTTTTTACTCGCTGATAAGTGGTATTATTTACACGATTTATGTTGATGGGAATTGCTATGCCTCAGATTAGTCGGACTGCTTTAGTCCCCTACAGTGCGGAACAGATGTATCAGTTAGTGAATGACGTGCAATCGTATCCCCAGTTTTTGCCTGGGTGTGTTGGTAGTCGCGTCCTGGAGTCATCGCCAGCACAGATGACGGCGGCTGTTGACGTGTCGAAGGCGGGTATCAGCAAGACGTTTACGACGCGTAATCAGCTAACGCGTAACCAGAGCATTCTGATGCATCTGGTGGATGGCCCCTTTAAAAAGCTGATCGGCGGCTGGAAATTTACCCCGCTCAGCCCCGAGGCGTGCCGTATTGAGTTTCAGCTTGATTTTGAGTTTACCAATAAACTCATTGAGCTGGCGTTTGGTCGTGTATTCAAAGAGTTAGCGTCAAACATGGTGCAGGCGTTTACGGTTCGCGCCAAAGAGGTTTACCGTGCCGGATAAACTTGTGGTTGAAGTGGCTTATGCGCTGCCGGAAAAGCAGTATTTGCAGCGCGTAACGCTGGAGGAGGGCGCGACGGTCGAGGAGGCGATTCGCGCTTCCGGCTTGCTGGAATTGCGCACGGATATCGATCTGGCGAAAAATAAAGTGGGTATCTACAGTCGTCCGGTAAAACTCACCGATACGGTGCAGGATGGCGATCGGGTTGAAATTTACCGTCCTTTAATCGCCGATCCAAAGGCATTACGCCGCCAGCGCGCCGAAAAATCGGCTGGCAGATAATTAGACTCTTTTGCCGGATAACGGTGTGAAAGCCGTACCACACATGAAGCACAGGTGTGCCTGTAAGCCAGATAAGCGTAGCGCCATCAGGCAAACTCGTACCAAATGGCGGGGGGAGAGGTTTGCAGGCCTGATGAACGTAACATCATCAGGCGGTATCACAAAATTACTTCGTCAACGCCGGTTTGTTATCAATATTGGTTAACACGCCGCTGCTGTTAAAGGTGAGCGTCAGAGTCTGCTGCGTCACGTTCTCATGTCCTGGCTGCTGGCGGAAGACATAAAACCAGGTGTTCGTACCAAAAGGATCGGACATCATCGGCGTGCCTAAAGTATACGCAACCTGTTGTTGCGTCATACCAACACGCACTTTGGCGACATCCGTAGGTGTAAGATAGTTCCCCTGATTGATGTCAGGTCGGTAAACCACTCGCTCCAGAGTGGAACAGCCTGCGGTCAACATCAGGAGTACTGCTGCGGCAGCAGTCAGCGTTTTACAGCGCATAGTGATTGGGTTCCTTTTCGGGCCTGAGCAGTACGTGGCTCATATTAATATGCCGATGATAATAGACCTTTCATCACTTTAAAACCTTTTGCTGTCGGGTCTTACGGCGTTTTTGTTGTGAACTCAGACCTTCGGGAGGTAAAAAAGTTTACGCCGCCAGCAGTTCTTTTGCGTTTGCCAGCGTATTACGCGTAACTTCACTTCCTCCCAACAGGCGGGCCAGTTCCTGTAAACGCGCACGTTTATCCAACGGTTGCATATGGGTTTCGGTCATTGCCCCGTCTGTTTCTTTACTGACAAAGAAGTGCTGGTGACCGCACCCGGCTACCTGTGGCAGGTGAGTGACGCACATCACCTGAGTGGATTCGCCAAGCTGACGCAGGAGTTTACCGACCACGGCGGCGGTTGGGCCGCTGATGCCAACATCGACCTCGTCAAAAATTAGCGCCGGCGTTTCCATTTTGCGCGCGGTAATCACCTGAATAGCCAGCGCAATGCGCGACAGTTCACCGCCAGACGCGACTTTAGCGATAGGCTGCAGCGGCTGACCTGGGTTTGTCGTCACTTTAAACTCCACGCGATCGGCGCCGTCGTTGCTCAGATGATGCTCATCAAATTTCACGTCGATAGTAAACAGACCGTGCGGCATCGAAAGTAAATGCATACTTTCAGTGATCAACTGCCCCAGCTCCTGAGCGTAAAACTGACGCTGTTGATGCAGCGCTTGCGCCGTTTCCAGCGCTTGTTGGTGATGCTTATTAACCGCCAGCGTCAGCGTTTCCAGCGAATCGGCCTGATCGTCGAGCTGCTGCTGTTCTTCGAGCAGTGACTGATAAAGCTGCGGCAGCGCTTCCGGGCTGACGTGATGTTTTCGCGCCAGCGAAATTTGTTTAGCGATGCGCTGTTCAAGTTCAAACAGGCGATTGGGGTCTAAATCCAGACGCTCGCAATAGTGGCGTAATTCATCGCTGGCTTCGGTGAGTTGGATAGTGGCTTCTTCCAGCATATCCAGGATGCCGGAAAGCTTGCTGTCCATACCCACCAGCTCGCTAACCAGTTGTTTTGCGCTATATAACTGGCTTTGCAGGTTAACGTCTTCGCCGTCCGCGAGTAGCGCCAGAGCGTTCTGGCTGGTCGTAAGCAACTGCCCGCTGTTGGCCAGCCGTTTGTACTCTTCGTCAATTTGCTCGAATTCGCCGGCCTGCGGATTAAAGTCGTTCAACTCTTTTAACTGATATTGCAGCAGTTCCGCGCGCGCGGCGCGTTCCTGGCTTTGTTGTTGGTGATGGGCGAGATCGCGGCAGCTTTGATGCCATAATTGGTAGCGGGCAGCCATCTGCTGCGCTAAAGCGGCTTCGTTGGCATAGCTATCCAGCAGCGATTTTTGCTGTTCGGGTTTGGTAAGCTGCTGGTGCGCATGTTGACCGTGAATTTGAATCAGCAACTGACCGAGCTCGCGCAATTGAGACAGGGGCACAGCGGTGCCGTTAATAAAGCCCCGTGAGCGACCATCGCTGCTGATAACGCGGCGAAGTAAGCATTCGCGCCCTTCTTCAAGCTGGTTTTCTTCCAGCCAGCGCAATGCCGCAGGCGTGTCTTTCAGTGCAAAGCGGGCACACAAATCGGCGCGGGTTGCTCCGGTACGGACCATATCGGCCTCAGCGCGACCGCCCAGACACAGACCCAGGGCATCAATCGCAATAGATTTACCCGCGCCGGTTTCACCAGTAATGACGGTCATTCCGCTCTGAAAATCGATCTCAAGCTCACGAACGATAGCAAAATTGCTGATGGTCAGTTGCGCCAACATAGCTGTTTTCCTGTATGAAAAACCATGACTGTAATTAAATACAGTATAAACTGGTTTTTTATACAGTAAAGAGGCTAACGTAAAATTAGAATAATTTTTTTGACCAACCGAGTTTTGTGCTTAATGTATTGAAATAGCTATAGTCTTTGGGATGTATCAGGTTGAGGTGGTAGTCGCAGCGGCGAATCAGCACATCTTCTCCTTCCTGAATAGGCAGCGCTATCTGGCTGTCGCAGCTAATTTCCAGATCGCTACGGCGATGCGAAAAACGCAGACGAATCGTGCTACTGCTGTTAATGACTAACGGGCGCGCCGACAAGGTATGCGGGAACATCGGCACCAGGGTGATGGCATCCAGTGAAGGGGTCAGAATAGGGCCGCCTGCGGAGAGCGAATAGGCGGTGGAGCCGGTCGGCGTAGAAATGATCAGACCATCAGACCGCTGTGAAAAAGCGAAGGTTTCATCAATATAAACCTCGAATTCGATCATATGCGCCACTTTTCCCGGATGCAGCACCACTTCATTAATGGCTGTGCTGATACGCTTCTGGCGATCCTGTTGGCAGACCTGCGCTTCCAGCAGAAAACGTTTTTCGGAGATATAGCGCCCTTCCAGCACATCAGATAATTGTTGCAGGGCGTTGTCCGGATCGAGATCGGTCAGGAAGCCAAGATTACCGCGGTTAATGCCAATCACATTGATGTCATAACGCGCCAGCGTACGCGCTGCGCCAAGCATATTACCGTCGCCGCCCACGACTACCGCCAGATCCGCCTGTTGACCAATTTCCGCCAGCGTACCGGTTGGTACATTTTTTAGCTGTAATTCGTGGGCGATTTGTTGCTCCACAATGACCTCATAACCCTGATCGCATAGCCAACGGTAGAGCATTTCATGTGTCGTGAGTGCGGTGGGATGACGCGGATGCCCCACAATGCCGATACACTTGAAATGATTATTCATTTTTCTGAGGTCCTTGTAGCGAAGATTGATGACAATGTGAGTACTTCCCTTGAAACCCTGAATCTGATCCCCATAATAAGCGAAGTTAGCGAGATGAATGCGAAAAAAACGCGGAGAAATTCATGAGTAGTAAAGAACAGAAAACGCCTGAGGGGCAAGCCCCGGAAGAAATTATCATGGATCAGCACGAAGAGGTTGAGGCAGTTGAACCAAACGATTCTGCTGAGCAGGTGGATCCGCGCGATGAAAAAATTGCGAATCTGGAAGTTCAGCTTGCAGAAGCCCAGACTCGCGAACGCGACACCGTGTTGCGTATCAAAGCGGAAATGGAAAACCTGCGCCGTCGTACTGAACAGGATATCGAAAAAGCGCATAAATTCGCTCTCGAGAAGTTCGTCAACGAATTGCTGCCGGTAATCGATAGCCTGGATCGCGCGCTGGAAGTCGCAGACAAAGCCAATCCGGATATGGCGGCAATGGTCGAAGGGATTGAGCTGACGCTGAAGTCTATGCTGGATGTGGTGCGTAAGTTCGGCGTGGAAGTGATTGCTGAGACCAACGTGCCGCTGGACCCGAACGTGCATCAGGCGATTGCGATGGTGGAGTCGGAAGAGGTTCCGGCAGGCAATGTGCTGGGTATTATGCAGAAAGGCTATACGCTGAACGGTCGTACCATTCGCGCGGCGATGGTGACTGTAGCGAAGGCGAAGTAAAAGTCTGATGGCCGATGTAAAGTCGGCCATTTTTTTAGCTTAAAAAATCCTGCACTTCCAGCCACGGCGTGTTGAAGTCAGCTATTTGTTCGTACTCATCCATAGGTAAAACAAATATATTATAGGCATCAGTGCTTTCATTGAGACTGGCTATCTGAAAGCCACGTTCGTTGAGCTGGCTTTGAATGCGCTCAAATATCTCATCGACGTAACGGTCGCCTTCTTTGCAGACCTTGCCTATTTCATCATATCTGGTGAGTGCCAGTAGTCGCGTTTTTAGTTCATCTGTACTGGCAAAATCTTTTGTCAGGTCATAATAACGATTGGCCGCAAAAGTGGCGAGCAGACCTTCTTCACCCTCCCCCTTGTAATCGATTTCTTCAATAACGCCTTCAGTACGTAGAACCAGCATGAATGCCTGTAACAATGCACGATTGTCTAAATCACCGCCACTGCAATCAAGCACTTCCACCATCCCGTAGTCATCGTCCTCGTCGTCTTCAAAACTGGCAGGATCGCTGGCGAGGCGGGAGACGATATTGGGCCATAAATCTGGCGTTTCCTTTAAGAAAATGCTGGCCAGCTTTTTTAAATATTCAGCAAACGCCAGATCCCATTCAACAACGTAATCATCGTACATAGTATGGTTTTCCTTTCCATTAATAAGTTTTTATTGTGTCACTATTCCGGAGAGGAGATGAATGAATAAAATCTTAATTAACAAGGAAAACGGCAAACCATTGGCTGCCGTTTTAAGAAAGGAGGAGGGTTATTCAAGAATACTCTCGCGCAGCGGTTTTACCGGTACAACCTTTACCTGCTTAATCATATTTTCCTGTACATCGAGAATATCGATATCGTACTGCTCAATGCGCACGCGCGTGCCAGCAACCGGAATTTCCTCCAGCGCCTCCAGAATCACCCCGTTGACGGTGCGCGCGTCATCTTCCGGCAGGTGCCAGTTAAACGCTTTATTGATTTCCCGGACGTTGGCGGTACCGTCAATAATGACCGAACCGTCGTTTTGCGGCGTGACCTCTTCCGCCAGTGTCGGCGACATCGATGTGGTGAAGTCGCCAACGATCTCCTCGAGAATATCTTCCACGGTGACCAGCCCCTGGATATCGCCATATTCGTTGACGACCAGTCCGACTTTCTTTTTATTGCGCTGAAATTTGATCAGTTGCGTACTGAGCGGCGTACCTTCCGGGACGTAATAGATTTCATCGGCGGCGCGCAGCATCATCTCTTTGGTGAACTCTTTTTTCTCAGCCATTAACCGCCAGGCTTCACGCACGCGCAGCATACTGATGGCGTCATCCAGCGAATCGCGATAGAGCACAATGCGTCCGTGCGGGGAGTGGGTGAGCTGCCGCTCGATAGACTTCCAGTCGTCATTGATATCGATCCCGATAATTTCATTACGCGGTACCATGATGTCATCCACGCTGACCTTTTCCAGGTCGAGGACCGATAGCAGCATATCCTGATTGCGGCGAGAGATTTGCGAACGGGATTCATGCACGATAGTGCGTAATTCCTCTTTGCTTAACGACCCGCTGACCACGATGTCCGTTTTAATCCCCATCAGACGCATCAGCAGGCGGGTGATGGTGTTAAGTAACCACACCAGCGGCATCATCAGTATCTGTAACGGCGCCAGCAGGAAGCTGCTGGGATAGGCCACTTTTTCCGGATAGAGCGCGGCGATAGTTTTGGGCAGGACTTCGGCAAAAACTAACACGACAAACGTCAGTACCCCAGTGGCGATAGCCACGCCGGCGTCGCCGTAAAGCCGCATACCCACAATCGTGCCGAGCGCCGAGGCAAGAATGTTGACCAGGTTATTGCCGATCAGCACCAGGCTTATCAGTCGGTCGGGTTTACGCAGTAATTTTTCTACCCGTTTTGCCGAGCGATTACCTTGCTTCGCCATATGGCGTAAACGGTAACGGTTTAGCGTCATCATTCCAGTTTCGGAACCGGAAAAATAGGCCGAGATGACCACCATGATGATTAATATGATAATCAGCGTGGTGGTGGAGATGTGTTCCAGGGGAAACTCCTTTAAAAGCTTAGCTTACAAATTGCTGTAATATGCGGCTACCAAAATAGGCCAGCGTCAGAATACCCGCGCCTGCGACGTTAAACCACACGACCCGCCGACCCCGCCAGCCTTCATGGTAATGCCCCCACAGCAGAACGATATAGACAAACCATGCCACGATAGAGAGCACGGCTTTATCAATATTTTCAGTGCTGAACAGGTTATGCATGTAAAACAGGCCGGTACACAGAGTAAGGGTCAGCAGTACGACGCCAATCTGCGTGATATGAAACATTTTGCGCTCAATGCTCATCAATGGCGGCATTTCATTACTAAACGCCAGCTTTTTGTTCTTCAACTGATAGTCGATCCACGCCAGCTGTAGCGCATACAGAGCGGCGATTATCAGCGTCGCGTAAGAGAAAAGCGACAGACCGATGTGCACCATCATGCCTGGGGTCGCTTCCAGATGCGTAATATATTCATTAGGCATGAACGTGGCGAAGGCCAGGTTAATCAGCGCAAAAGCATAGACAATGGGCAGAAGTAGCCAGCCGCGATTACGCGACGCGACAATGGTCATTACCGTGCAGATCATCAGGCTGACCAGCGAACCGACATTCAGCAGGCTCAGGTTTTGTCCACTGTCGCCGCCGGGCAGAATACGCGATTCCAGCGCGACAGCATGGCACACCAGAGCGATGACCGCAGAAAGAATAGCCATACGCCGCCAGCCGCTGTTTTTTTGCAACAGTCCGGGAACGATCAGCGCGAGGCTGAAGGAGTAGGCGACAAGGGCAAGTAAAGCAAAAACGGGCATAGTTGTGTCGACAGTTGACCAGTGAGAAAGAGAAGCAGTATAGCGTTACGTGACCGCAGCTCCAACCGTTGCATAACAACAAAGACGGCTTCATGGTATACTGTGGCGAAATTCTGTAACTGTGTCGCTGCGGCGACCAACCGTTTCCACCCCAGGCGAGAGACAATGTTTGATAATTTAACCGATCGTTTGTCGCGCACGCTGCGCAATATCAGTGGCCGTGGGCGCCTTACTGAAGACAACGTTAAAGAGACGCTGCGCGAAGTGCGCATGGCGCTGCTGGAGGCTGACGTTGCGCTGCCGGTAGTGCGTGAGTTCATCAATCGCGTAAAAGAGAAAGCGGTTGGTCATGAAGTTAACAAGAGCCTGACCCCAGGGCAGGAGTTCGTCAAGATTGTCCGTAGCGAACTGGTTGCGGCGATGGGCGAAGAGAACCAGACGCTGAATTTAGCTGCGCAGCCGCCAGCCGTAGTATTGATGGCGGGTCTGCAGGGGGCGGGTAAAACCACCAGCGTCGGTAAGCTGGGTAAATTCTTGCGCGAGAAGCACAAGAAGAAAGTGCTGGTCGTCTCTGCCGACGTCTATCGCCCGGCGGCGATCAAACAGCTCGAAACGCTGGCTGAGCAGGTTGGCGTGGATTTCTTCCCGTCTGATGTCGGCCAGAAACCGGTTGATATCGTCAACGCCGCGCTGAAAGAAGCGAAGCTCAAATTCTACGACGTGCTGCTGGTGGATACCGCCGGTCGTCTGCACGTTGACGAAGCGATGATGGACGAAATCAAACAGGTCCACGCTTCTATCAAGCCAGTAGAAACGCTGTTTGTCGTCGATGCGATGACCGGTCAGGATGCCGCGAATACCGCAAAAGCCTTTAACGAAGCGCTGCCGTTAACCGGCGTGGTGCTGACCAAGGTCGATGGTGATGCGCGTGGCGGTGCGGCGCTCTCTATTCGTCATATCACCGGCAAGCCGATTAAATTCCTCGGTGTCGGCGAGAAAACCGACGCGCTGGAGCCGTTCCACCCGGATCGTATCGCCTCACGTATTCTCGGCATGGGCGACGTACTGTCTCTTATCGAAGACATCGAAAGCAAAGTTGACCGCGCACAGGCTGAAAAGCTGGCGACCAAACTGAAGAAAGGCGACGGTTTCGACCTGAACGACTTCCTGGAACAGCTCAAACAGATGAAAAACATGGGCGGTATGGCCAGTCTGATGGGCAAATTACCGGGCATGGGGCAGATTCCGGACAACGTTAAATCGCAGATGGATGACAAAGTGCTGGTGCGTATGGAGGCGATCATCAATTCGATGACGCTGAAAGAGCGAGCGAAGCCGGAAATCATCAAAGGTTCCCGTAAACGCCGTATCGCACAAGGCTGTGGGATGCAGGTGCAGGACGTTAACCGCCTTCTGAAACAGTTCGACGACATGCAGCGCATGATGAAGAAAATGAAGAAGGGCGGGATGGCGAAGATGATGCGGAGTATGAAGGGGATGATGCCGCCAGGCTTCCCTGGCCGCTAATTTCCCGGCCTGGCTCACTTGCTATTTCGGCACCGGGGTGTGCTCGCCATCCTCACGTACTGCGTGTACGCTGCGGTGGCTGCGCGCACGCCGGCACCGAACTCGCTGCGCCGCCGACGGCCTTCTACAGCAGAGTTATTAACTGTTGATTGCAATTTTCCCAGAAATCAGTAAAATTTTCGGGCTTTTAATATGACGCCGGGCTCCGTTCCTCGATGGGGCCCGGTTGTTTTATTCACACAAGAGGATGTTATGGTAACTATTCGTTTAGCTCGTCACGGCGCTAAAAAGCGTCCGTTCTACCAGGTTGTTGTCACCGACAGCCGTAATGCACGCAACGGTCGCTTCATTGAGCGCGTTGGTTTCTTCAACCCAATCGCTAGCGAAAAAGAAGAAGGCACCCGCCTGGATCTGGATCGCATCGCTCACTGGGTTGGCCAGGGCGCAACCATTTCCGATCGCGTTGCGGCGCTGATCAAAGAAGTAAAAAAAGCAGCTTAATCTGTCACGGTGGTCATGATGAGCAAGCAACTCGCCGCACAAGTACCCGCTGAACCGGTTGTACTGGGGAAAATGGGTTCTTCATACGGTATCCGTGGTTGGCTCAGAGTGTTTTCCTCCACTGAAGACGCCGAAAGCATTTTTGACTATCAGCCTTGGTTTATCCAGAAGGCGGGTCAGTGGCAGCAGGTACAGCTGGAAAGCTGGAAGCACCACAATCAGGATCTGATCATCAAGCTGAAAGGCGTTGACGATCGAGATGCCGCGAATCTTCTGACGAATTGCGAAATTGTCGTGGATTCCTCGCAACTTCCTGCGCTTGAGGAGGGAGACTACTACTGGAAAGACCTGATGGGCTGCCAGGTAGTCACCGCTGAAGGCTACGATCTCGGTAAAGTTATCGACATGATGGAAACCGGGTCGAATGACGTTCTCGTCATTAAGGCGAACCTGAAAGATGCATTTGGTATCAAGGAACGACTAGTACCGTTCCTCGATGGGCAGGTTATCAAGAAAGTCGATCTCGCTACTCGTACTATCGAAGTAGACTGGGATCCTGGTTTTTAAACCACCGAATAAACGGTAATAAATGGCGTTATGGGGATTGGCTTGTGTTTATTGGCATAGTTAGCCTGTTTCCTGAAATGTTCCGCGCAATTACCGATTACGGGGTAACTGGCCGGGCAGTAAAAAAAGGCCTGCTGAACATCCAAAGCTGGAGTCCTCGCGACTTCACGCATGACCGGCACCGTACCGTGGACGATCGTCCTTACGGCGGCGGACCGGGGATGTTAATGATGGTGCAACCCTTGCGGGACGCCATTCACGCAGCAAAAGCCGCGGCAGGTGAAGGCGCTAAAGTGATTTATCTGTCGCCTCAGGGACGCAAGCTTGATCAAGCGGGCGTTAGCGAGCTGGCCACGAATCAGAAACTTATTCTGGTGTGTGGTCGCTACGAAGGCGTAGATGAGCGCGTAATTCAGACCGAAATTGACGAAGAATGGTCAATTGGCGATTACGTTCTCAGCGGTGGCGAACTACCGGCAATGACGCTGATTGACTCCGTCGCCCGGTTTATACCGGGAGTTCTGGGGCATGAAGCATCAGCAATCGAAGATTCGTTTGCTGATGGGTTGCTGGATTGTCCGCACTATACGCGCCCTGAAGTGTTAGAGGGGATAGAAGTACCGCCAGTATTGCTGTCGGGAAACCATGCTGAGATACGTCGCTGGCGTTTGAAACAGTCGCTGGGCCGAACCTGGCTTAGAAGACCTGAACTTCTGGAAAACCTGGCTCTGACTGAAGAGCAAGCAAGGTTGCTGGCGGAGTTCAAAACAGAACACGCACAACAGCAGCATAAACATGATGGGATGGCATAGGCCCCCGAATATCAGTTTACCCAGGATAAGAGATTAAATTATGAGCAACATTATTAAGCAACTTGAACAAGAGCAGATGAAGCAGAACGTACCTTCCTTCCGTCCGGGCGATACCGTGGAAGTGAAAGTATGGGTTGTTGAAGGTACCAAGAAACGTCTGCAGGCATTCGAGGGCGTGGTTATCGCTATTCGTAACCGCGGTCTGCACTCTGCATTCACTGTTCGTAAAATTTCCAACGGCGAAGGCGTTGAGCGTGTCTTCCAGACTCACTCTCCGGTAGTTGACAGCATTGCTGTTAAACGTCGTGGTGCTGTTCGTAAAGCTAAACTGTACTACCTGCGTGAGCGTACTGGTAAAGCGGCTCGTATCAAAGAGCGTCTTAACTAAGAACGCGCTTTCGCAACATCCGAAAGCTTGTAGAAAAGAAGGGGCTGGCATTACGCTGGCCCCTTTTTTTATGGGTTGCTCCACGCCATAGACGGTTGCATGATTAGGCCGGGTCTGTGGTCTCAAGGCTGAGTCAGAAACGGCCAGGCCCGTTCCTTAGTTTAGCGAGCGTTCCGCACGCCGGTGTTTAGCCTGATACATATTTCGATCGGCCAGTTCTTGTAGTTTTTCGGCAGTGGCATGTTCCCATGTCAGCGCAAAGCCAATACTCAGGGTCATCGTTATCCGCTGGCCGTTATGCAGTTCAAAAGGTCGATTAAACGCCTGGGATAGCGCTGCGCAAATACGTTGTACTTCATATTCCGAATGTACATCGTAAAGCACCATCGCAAATTCATCGCCGCCGAGTCGGTAAGTTTGATAACGGCTACCACCGAATTCCGCTAATCTTTTGGCAACCTCTATAAGTACGCGGTCGCCTGCCGCATGTCCCCAGGTATCATTAATATATTTAAAGTTATCGCCATCCAGAAATAACAATGCCGAACTGCTACGAGCGGAATTGTCCTTCATCAGCGCGTTAATACAGCTGCGAAATGCCGCGCGATTGGCAAGCCCCGTCAGCGGATCGTGCAGCGCGGTACGTAGTAACTGGGCATTTTTAGCCTGAAGCCGTAGCTGCCATTCTTCCATCTCATCCAGAAGGCTATTGAAATCCTGCGCAAACAGGTGAAATTCCGCAATACGCTCATCAGGTACCCGGCGTGAAAAATTTCGGTTAGTGCGAACGTCGTGTACAACTTCAGTAATATTTTGCAGCGCATCCACAACGCCATTGTGTAAATAACGCGTGAGCAGCAGGGCAATGCCGGATGCCAGCAGAATACATCCTGTCAGCACTGCCAGCGATAGCCAGATAAAATGACCAATAAGGCTGTCGCGAGCGACAAGCCGTACTTCACCGATGGCCCTGCCGTTGTGCCAGACGGGTTGTGATACCGGCAATGGAAAAAGCCAGTGGCTAATTAAGCCGATGAGCTTATCGTCTGCGGCTCGCGCATCATAGCGCCATGAGGCGATAGTACGGCCATTTTTATCGCGGACCTCCGCCGCTGAAAATTGTCCCTGGCGTCCCAGTGTGGCGAGCGTTTCCGCTGCGGCCGCGTTATCGGAAAATACCAGTGCCGCTTCAAGGCTATGGGCCATTGTGGCGGCGGTCAAATCGAGATTCTTTTGCGCATACTGTTTGAGCGTAAGGACAGACGCAACGCAAATTAATAGCCAGATCAATGTCATCGTAAGCAGCACGCTGATTATACTAATCCGCCGTAGTGTGCGTTTAAATGTTGGCCTGGACAGAGAAAATTCCTTATTCATGCTTTTGATTCCGTGCAAGCATTAATACTTCTGGATTTACTCTCACGCCGCTATGCGAGAGGGAGTCCAGGTTGACGGAAAATTTGACTTCATCATTGTTAATGATCAGACAAAATGCGCTGCCAATAATACATTCGGTATTTTGCTCGGCAATTAATAACAAAGCATTAACTGGATAATGACGCGTTAACTCCACCTGATAAGCTGGCGATTCATTGCCAAAGTAAAAACCATCACAGCGGGCGCTCAGGGCTTCTTGTGTGGTACGGATGACAAGCGGTTGATAAGGGAAAGCCCAGTCAGCCTCTTCGCTAAGTACCCTGACAAAACGCGCAGATGAAAATATACATAGCCTTGGCGGCCCGGATAACGCCGGCCAGTGTGTATAACTGACGATACCGGAGACGATGGCGCGTACGGATTTCTCTTCTTCCGTGACGCGTTGAGCATACAGAGGCAAGCTGGCTAATAATAGCGATAACAGAAGGATAAATCGGTGAGAAAAACGCATTAACAAGTCCCCACCATCTTCAGTCGTAAAGCATTAAAATACATCCGTGATTGTTTGTAGCAAAATAACATTATTTTGCCATATCGTCATTATGTCTTATTGATAATATGAATAATTTAATTGGCGTCCCTGATATTAAATTCTTGTGATTATGGTATTAATCACCCTATATCAGAAAGTAAAAATATGTGTGCGGAGAAAAAATAATCAAAAAATAGCGAGCATCGCTCATTTTACCGCTTTTCTGAGGCTGGGAATAAAATAATTCACTTGTTGTGTAAAGTTTTTGATACAAAATAAAGGGGTTTAATCGACTATTTCGCATGGTGTAAAGTTTATTTTACGTAATATGGATTGAAATCTTTACTTTTTGTGGTATGGTTTAAACATCCTCGTGGAGGATCAACTATCGCAAACAAGAAAAGACAGGATCGCCATCATGCAAAAAGACGCGCTGAATAACGTACGTATCACCGATGAACAGGTATTAATGACGCCGGAGCAGCTTAAAGCGGCCTTTCCGTTGAGCCTGGCGCAGGAAGCGCAGATAGCGCAGTCCCGGGGAATCATTTCTGACATTATTGCCGGGCGCGATCCGCGTCTGTTGGTGGTATGCGGTCCTTGTTCTATTCACGATCCTGAAACCGCTCTGGAATATGCCCGTCGATTTAAAGCCCTTGCCGCAGAGGTCAGCGATAGCCTCTATCTGGTAATGCGCGTCTATTTTGAAAAGCCGCGGACTACCGTCGGCTGGAAAGGGCTGATTAACGATCCTCACATGGATGGCTCATTTGATGTGGAAGCCGGGTTGAAAATAGCGCGTCAGCTACTGGTGGAACTGGTGAATATGGGGTTGCCATTGGCGACCGAAGCGTTGGATCCGAACAGCCCGCAATACCTGGGCGATCTGTTTAGCTGGTCGGCGATAGGCGCGCGCACAACCGAATCGCAAACCCACCGCGAAATGGCGTCTGGTCTTTCTATGCCGGTCGGCTTTAAAAACGGCACGGATGGCAGCCTGGCGACAGCGATTAACGCCATGCGCGCCGCTGCGCAACCTCATCGTTTTGTTGGCATTAACCAGGCCGGTCAGGTTGCGTTATTGCAAACCCAGGGAAATCCGCATGGCCATGTAATTCTGCGTGGCGGCAAAGCGCCAAACTATAGCCCGGCAGATGTCGCTCAGTGTGAAAAAGAGATGGAACAGGCGGGACTACGTCCTTCGCTGATGGTAGATTGCAGTCATGGTAACTCCAATAAAGATTATCGCCGCCAGCCAGCCGTTGCCGAATCTGTGGTTGCGCAGATTAAAGATGGCAATCGTTCAATCATTGGCTTAATGATTGAAAGTAATATTCATGAGGGTAATCAGTCTTCCGAACAGCCGCGCAGCGAAATGAAGTATGGCGTTTCCGTCACCGATGCTTGTATTAGCTGGGAGATGACCGATGCCCTGTTGCGTGAAATTCATAAAGATTTGAGCGGCCAGCTGGCGGTGCGCGTCGCATAAGAGGTTGTTATGGTTGCTGAATTGACCGCATTACGCGATCAAATAGATGATGTCGATAAAGCGTTGTTGAATTTACTGGCTAAGCGCCTGGAACTGGTTGCCAAAGTCGGCGAGGTGAAAAGCCGTTTTGGCCTGCCTATTTACGTGCCAGAGCGTGAGGCCTCTATGCTGGCTTCACGACGGGCGGAAGCAGAAGCGATCGGTGTCCCGCCCGATCTCATTGAAGATGTCCTGCGCCGGGTAATGCGTGAATCTTACTCCAGCGAAAATGATAAGGGGTTCAAAACGCTTTGTCCTTCTCTGCGTCCGGTCGTCATTGTGGGCGGCGGCGGACAGATGGGGCGTCTGTTTGAAAAAATGCTCACGCTGTCGGGCTATCAGGTCCGTATTCTGGAACAGCAGGACTGGCCGCGCGCCAGGGACATTGTTGCCGATGCCGGAATGGTGATCGTCAGCGTGCCGATTCATGTTACTGAACAGGTCATAGCGCAACTGCCGCCCCTGCCGTCCGACTGTATTCTGGTCGATCTGGCATCGGTGAAAAGCGGTCCGTTGCAGACAATGTTGGCGGCCCATGATGGCCCCGTGTTGGGCTTGCATCCGATGTTTGGTCCGGACAGCGGGAGCCTGGCGAAGCAGGTGGTGGTCTGGTGTGATGGGCGTCAACCGGAAGCGTATCAGTGGTTCCTTGAGCAAATCCAGGTGTGGGGCGCGCGGTTGCATCGAATTAGCGCTGTCGAGCACGATCAGAACATGGCTTTTATCCAGGCGTTGCGCCACTTTGCTACCTTCGCTTATGGGCTGCATCTGGCGGAAGAGAACGTCCAGCTTGAGCAGCTTCTGGCGCTATCATCGCCGATTTATCGACTGGAGCTGGCGATGGTCGGGCGTCTGTTCGCCCAGGACCCGCAACTGTATGCGGACATTATTATGTCGTCGGAGCGCAATCTGGCGCTTATCAAGCGTTACTATAAACGTTTTGGCGATGCGATCGGGTTACTGGAACAGGGTGATAAGCAGGCTTTTATCGACAGTTTTCGCAAAGTTGAACACTGGTTTGGCGATTATGCCAGACGTTTCCAGAATGAAAGCCGTGTGTTATTGCGTCAGGCGAATGACAGCCGACCATAATGATGACATCTATACTAAAAGCCAGCTTTGCTGGCTTTTTTCGTTTAAGGAACCGTTATGACTACGCCGCACGTTTTATTTGATTATGTCGGACATCTACCAGAATGCCCCACATGGAGCAAGGATGAAAGCTCGCTGTATTGGACCGATATCCTGGAACAGGAGATCCATCGTTACCATCCGGCGAGCGGGACGCATAGCGTGCTGGCGTTTCCGGAAGAGGTGGGCTGTTTTGCCTTGCGTGAGCAGGGCGGATTTATTGTGGCCATGCGTCATGCTATCTGGCTGGCCGATAAAAATGGATTATTGCAGCGTAAGGTTTGCGACAATCCCTCTAATACGAAATTGGCGCGTTTCAACGATGGCGGCACTGATGGCGATGGACGTTTTTATGCCGGAACGTTCTGGGCGCCAGGTGACTATAATGGCGCGTTGCTGATGCGGATCAATCATGACCTGACGGCAAAAGTGATCCAGTGCGATATCCAGGGACACAACGGCCTGGCGTTCAGCCCGGATAACCAGTGGATGTATACCTCCGATACGCCGAATGGCGTGATATACCGCACGTTACTTGATAAACATGGCGAACCGGGCAAGCGTGAACTTTTTCGCCATTTTGGCGAAGGAGAAGGACTTCCCGACGGCGCGGCGATGGATAGCGAAGGGTGCTACTGGAGCGCGATGTTTGACGGCTGGCGCGTGGCGCGTTTCTCACCGCAAGGAGAGCAGCTGGAAGAGTACCGGTTGCCGGTACGTTGTCCGACGATGGTTTGTTTTGGCGGCGCAGACATGAAAACGCTGTTTATTACAACTACCAGAGAAAATATGTCTGCTCAGGAAGTGGCGGATTATCCGCTCTCCGGCGCCATCTTCACCCTGCAGGTAGCCGTCGCAGGGATGAAGAAAAGCCGTTTTATTGAACGTCAGGCAGGTTCTACCGGCACGACGTTTTCGCTGGGATAGCAGCCAAGCACTTTCATTGAGCGCGTGATCTCGCCCAGCTCTTTTAGCGCGCTTTGCATTACCTGCGACTCCAGGTTCGCCTGAACATCGAGATAAAACATCTCTTCCCACGGATTGCCGTGAATGGGGCGCGACTCCAGTTTCGTCATGATGAGATTATGGTTACGCAGCACTAGCAGCGCTTCGACCAGCGCGCCTGCCTGTTGCCCGGTGGCGATTAACAGAGTGGTTTTTGCCGGAACCTGATCGGAAACGTTGATGGCTTTGCGCGCCAGTACCAGAAAGCGGGTGATATTCTGCGTCTGGTTTGCGGCGATGCGTTCCAGCACCTGTAAACCGTGCAACATGCCGCCTGCCTCGCTGCCGAGCGCCGCGACGCGCGGAGAGTTCGCCTGCGCGACTTTTTCCATCGCTGCCGACGTACTCTCGGTATAGTCGATTTTCCAGTGCGGATAGCGGCTCAAAAACTTACTGCACTGCTGGAACGGCTGCGGATGGCTGTACACCGTTTCGATGGTATTCAGATCCGTAGCGCCGGAAACCAGCACGCAGTGATCGATAGTGACGGTCATCTCACCGACAATCGACAGACTGGTGTGTTGCAATAAGTCGTACACATCGTTGATAGCGCCGGAGCTGGTGTTCTCTATCGGAACCACGGCGTAATCGGCCTGGCCGGTTTCGACCTGATGAAAAATATCGGTGAATTTTGCGCAACCGCTCTCGATAAATTGCTCAAAATGGCGTGCAGCATACTGGCGCGCCGCGAGATGAGAATAGGAGCCTTTCGGCCCAAGAAACGCAATACGTGCCGAATGAGGGTGAGTATTATTCAGATGTTGTTGCAGCAGCGCCTGCTGAGTAAGCACGGAGTCTTCAATGATAAGCTGGAACAGACGGGTAATGTAGTGTGCGTCGAGATGGTGGGCTTTACCGAGATGGATGAGCCTGTCCAGCAGCGCGCGTTCACGATCGATATCCCGAACCGGACGATGCGACAGTAGTTTTGCTTGTCCCACTTCAATCGCCAGCGCGCGTCGTTTTGCCAGTAAGACCAGTAACTCTTCGTCTAAGGCGCTGATTTTATCTCGCAGCGCCAGTAATGGGTTTTCCGATGTCATAGTGTTGCCTTTTTTGTTATCAATAAAAAAGGCCTCCCGGTGGGGGAGGCCTTCTTGTTCGTCTTCGCATTCTTTATCACATGACGAAACGCCTCCCGGTCAGGGGAAGATAAAAAAGAATGCGAAGAAAAACCGGGTTAGCTTCATAACTGTTTCCTTTGTGTACGTAAGTACAGTACTCGTACTGTTTTAATCCTGTCAACAAAAAACGCGCCCGAAGGCGCGTTGGCGATACACTCAATGTAAGGGACTACTCTTCTTCTGCTTCGACGAAGCTGGCATCTTTCACCGATGCGGTGGCACGACGGGCTTCGCCTTTGTGCTGCACTTTATTGAGCTGCCGTTCCAGCTTGTTGATCAATTCATTAATAGCGGTATACATATCTTCGTGTTTTGCGCTGGCGACCAGATGTCCGTTCGGTGTATTAATGGTGGCGTCAGCAATAAAGCCCTGTGGCTCTTTAGACAGAATGATATGAGGATTAATCAGGTGAGTTTGCCATTTTTCCAGTTTGGCGAGACGGTCTGCGACATGTTGGCGGATTGCCGGAGTAATTTCCATTTGTTTACTGGTAATGTTCATTGTCATAAATTTTACCTCTTGTCTTTCCCGTCTTGGTGATTCCAGCATACCGTTCTTAATGTCAAAATGTGTGATGTAAATCACATTATTTTGTCACTTTTTGTCAAGGCGAACTTTTTGTGAGGCATCGCAGGAAGAAGCGATCTTTTACTTGAGGAATGGCTGAAAGCAGGCCATATTTGACTGGATGCGTTGCAGTGAAATCATTTCTGTTGCATCAGATACCGAATAAAAAAACGGCAGCCGGAAGGCTGCCGTTTTGCTTGTTGGTATTGCTTCAGGTGTTTTTGCTGTTAGCGGCAATAATTTTCGCGACTTTGTCAGCCTGCGCATTCAGCTGCATCTGACGATAGGCGTTTTCCATCAGCGGCAACGCATCGCGCGTGGCCTGCGTATCAGGATAATTGCGTAGCATACCTTCTACCCGGTTTACGACCGCAACCCATGCGCCGCGCGCGGTATAGTACTCTGCGACGGAATATTCATATTTCGCCAGACGGTCTTTCAGGAATACCAGACGCTTAGTGGCATCGGTGGTGTACTGGCTATTAGGATAGCTGCGTACCAGTTTCGAAAAGTCATTGAACGCCGCCCGCGCATGTTGCGGATCGCGATCGCTGCGATCGACGCCAAAGAAACCTTGCAGCGCGCTATCATCCAGCGCCATGTTCGTCAGGCCGCGCATGTACATGACATAGTCAATATTAGGGTGCGTTGGATTAAGACGCATAAAACGATCGATGGCGGCCTGCGCTAGCGGCAAATCGGCGTTTTTGTAATAGGCGTAGATAAGATCCAACTGCACCTGCTGAGAATACGGTCCGAATGGATAACGATTATCTAACGCTTCCAATTGCGTTATTGCCTGTTTCCAGTTACCGTCCTGCAGCTTTTGCTGAGCAGTCGCGTAGATTTCATTCGGCGGATTATCGGGCACCTCTTCCTTTGAACCCGAGCAACCCGCCAGAAACAGGCTCAACGTGGCTGCTGCCACCAGATATTTCATGCGCGTCATGACGTTTTGACTTTCCTCAAAATGTTTTACGGGAGATTCTCTGTTCCTGCTCCCGGTTAAGACCAGCTACAATAGCACACTATATTAAACGGCAAAGCCGTAAAACCCAACGTTAAACGAAGAAGCTGTATATGGCACAACGAGTACAACTCACCGCAACGGTCTCCGAAAACCAACTCGGTCAACGCTTAGATCAGGCTTTGGCCGAAATGTTCCCGGATTATTCACGTTCGCGTATAAAAGAATGGATTTTGAATCAACGCGTGTTGGTCAATGGTCAACTTTGCGATAAGCCAAAAGAAAAAGTGTTAGGCGGCGAGCGGGTGGCTATTGATGCGGAGATTGACGAAGAGATTCGTTTTGAAGCGCAGGATATCCCGTTAGATATTGTTTATGAAGATGACGATATTCTGGTTATCAACAAACCACGCGATCTGGTGGTACATCCTGGCGCGGGTAACCCGGACGGTACGGTACTGAACGCGTTGCTACATTATTATCCGCCGATTGCGGATGTTCCGCGCGCGGGCATTGTGCATCGTCTGGATAAGGACACGACGGGGCTGATGGTGGTGGCCAAAACCGTTCCGGCGCAAACGCGCCTGGTGGAGTCTTTGCAGCTGCGCGAGATCACCCGCGAATATGAAGCGGTCGCGATCGGACATATGACGGCGGGAGGAACGGTGAATGAACCCATTAGTCGTCACCCGACCAAACGTACCCATATGTCGGTGCATCCCATGGGCAAACCGGCGGTGACCCACTACCGCATTATGGAACATTTCCGTGTGCACACGCGTCTTAGGTTGCGTCTGGAGACCGGGCGTACGCACCAGATCCGCGTGCATATGGCGCATATTACGCACCCGTTAGTGGGCGATCAGGTCTACGGTGGTCGTCCACGTCCACCGAAAGGCGCATCGGAAGAGTTTATTTCCACGCTGCGTAAGTTTGACCGCCAGGCGCTTCATGCAACGATGCTGCGTCTCTACCATCCTGTATCGGGTATCGAAATGGAGTGGCACGCGCCGATTCCACAAGATATGGTGGACCTTATCGATGCGATGCGCGCCGATTTCGAAGATCATAAAGATGATGTGGACTGGTTATGAATGCACTGATTGTCCCGCAGTGGCCGCTGCCGAAAGGCGTCGCAGCCTGTAGTTCTACCCGTATTGGCGGGGTGAGTTTACCGCCTTACGACTCGCTGAATCTGGGCGCGCATTGCGGCGATAACCCGGAGCATGTTGAAGAGAACCGCAAGCGTCTGTTTGCGGCGGGCAATCTGCCTTCGAAACCAGTCTGGCTTGAACAGGTTCACGGTAAAAATGTGTTGAGGCTTACCGGAGAACCTTATGCCTCCAAACGTGCGGATGCGTCTTACAGCAATACGCCAGGAACCGTCTGCGCGGTAATGACGGCAGACTGCCTGCCTGTGCTATTCTGTAACCGTGAGGGAACAGAAGTGGCGGCAGCTCATGCGGGCTGGCGCGGATTATGTGAAGGCGTACTGGAGGAAACTGTCACCTGCTTTGCTGACAAACCAGAAAATATCATCGCCTGGTTAGGTCCGGCGATCGGCCCGACCGCGTTTGAAGTGGGGCCGGAAGTGCGTGACGCATTTTTAGCAAAAGATGCGCAAGCCGATAGCGCATTTTTGCCGCACGGGGAAAAATTTCTGGCGGATATTTATCAGCTTGCACGCCAACGTCTGGCGAATACCGGCGTTGAACATGTCTATGGCGGGGATCGCTGCACCTTTAGCGAAAGTGAGACTTTCTTCTCTTATCGTCGCGACAAGACGACAGGTCGTATGGCAAGTTTTATTTGGCTGATATAACCTAAAGAATCAAGACGATCCGGTACGGGTAACTTTCTTTTCACATAATTCAGGTCATTCACCTTGAATAATTGAGGGATGACCTCATTTAATCTCCAGTAGCAATTTTGACCTGTTATGGGAGGAGTTATGCGTCTGGATCGTCTTACTAATAAATTCCAGCTTGCTCTTGCCGATGCCCAGTCGCTTGCGCTGGGGCACGACAATCAATTCATCGAACCACTTCATTTAATGAGCGCCTTGCTGAACCAGGAAGGGGGATCGATACGTCCTTTATTAACCTCCGCCGGCATTAATGCTGGCCAGTTGCGCACCGCTATCGATCAGGCGCTGAGCCGTTTACCGCAGGTGGAAGGCACCGGCGGCGACGTACAGCCTTCTTCGGAACTGGTACGCGTACTGAACCTTTGCGACAAGCTGGCGCAAAAACGGGGGGACAATTTTATTTCGTCAGAGCTGTTTGTTCTGGCGGCGCTTGAGTCTCGCGGCACGTTAACCGATCTGCTGAAATCAGCCGATGCGACCACGGCCAATATCACTCAGGCAATTGAACAGATGCGCGGAGGTGAAAGCGTGAACGATCAAGGGGCTGAAGACCAACGTCAGGCCTTGAAAAAATATACCGTCGATCTGACCGAGCGGGCTGAACAAGGTAAGCTTGACCCGGTAATTGGTCGTGATGAAGAAATTCGCCGTACCATTCAGGTACTGCAACGTCGTACTAAAAACAACCCGGTGTTAATCGGTGAGCCAGGGGTCGGTAAAACGGCAATTGTTGAAGGACTGGCGCAGCGCATTATTAACGGTGAAGTCCCTGAAGGCTTAAAAGGTCGCCGCGTACTGGCGCTGGATATGGGCGCGCTGGTGGCCGGGGCGAAATATCGCGGCGAATTTGAAGAGCGTCTGAAAGGCGTGCTGAACGACCTCGCAAAACAGGAAGGCAACGTCATTCTGTTTATTGACGAGCTGCACACGATGGTTGGCGCAGGTAAGGCCGATGGCGCCATGGATGCCGGGAATATGCTGAAACCGGCGCTGGCGCGTGGTGAACTGCACTGTGTGGGCGCCACCACGCTGGATGAATACCGTCAGTACATTGAAAAAGACGCGGCGCTGGAACGTCGTTTTCAAAAAGTGTTTGTCGCAGAACCTTCAGTGGAAGACACCATTGCTATTCTGCGTGGCCTGAAAGAACGTTACGAGCTGCACCACCATGTGCAGATCACTGACCCGGCGATTGTGGCGGCGGCAACATTGTCTCACCGCTATATCGCCGACCGTCAGTTGCCGGATAAAGCTATCGACCTGATCGATGAAGCGGCATCCAGCATTCGTATGCAGATTGACTCTAAGCCGGAGGAGCTGGACAGGCTCGACCGCCGCATTATTCAGCTCAAACTGGAACAGCAGGCGTTGATGAAAGAGTCTGACGAGGCGAGTAAAAAACGTCTCGATATGCTCAACGAAGAACTGGACGACAAAGAGCGCCAGTATTCTGAGTTAGAAGAAGAGTGGAAAGCGGAAAAAGCGTCGCTCTCTGGTACGCAAACTATTAAAGCGGAGCTGGAGCAGGCGAAGATCGCCATTGAGCAGGCGCGTCGTGTGGGCGATCTGGCGCGAATGTCTGAACTGCAGTACGGCAAAATTCCGGAGCTGGAAAAACAGTTGGAAGCCGCGACCCAGTCGGAAGGTAAAACCATGCGTCTGTTACGTAACAAAGTAACGGATGCGGAAATTGCCGAAGTGCTGGCACGCTGGACCGGTATTCCGGTTGCCAGAATGCTGGAAGGCGAACGTGAAAAACTGTTGCGTATGGAACAAGAGTTACACAGCCGTGTGATCGGGCAGAATGAAGCCGTTGAAGCAGTATCGAACGCCATACGTCGTAGCCGCGCGGGGTTGTCCGATCCGAACCGTCCGATTGGTTCCTTCCTGTTCCTGGGGCCGACGGGGGTCGGTAAAACCGAACTGTGTAAAGCGCTGGCTAACTTTATGTTCGACAGCGACGACGCGATGGTGCGTATCGACATGTCTGAGTTTATGGAGAAACACTCCGTGTCTCGTTTGGTCGGGGCGCCTCCAGGATATGTCGGCTATGAAGAAGGCGGTTATTTGACGGAAGCGGTGCGCCGTCGCCCTTATTCCGTCATCTTGTTGGATGAAGTGGAAAAAGCGCATCCGGATGTATTCAACATTCTGTTGCAGGTGCTGGACGACGGTCGACTGACTGACGGGCAAGGGAGAACGGTCGACTTCCGTAATACGGTGGTCATTATGACTTCTAACCTCGGTTCCGATCTCATTCAGGAGCGCTTTGGCGAACTGGATTATGGTCGAATGAAAGAGATGGTGCTGGGTGTGGTTAGCCAAAACTTCCGTCCGGAATTTATCAACCGTATTGATGAAGTTGTGGTATTCCATCCGTTAGGTGAGCAACACATCGCTTCTATTGCTCAGATCCAGCTGCAGCGTCTGTACAAACGTCTGGAAGAACGTGGTTATGAAATCCATATCTCCGACGAGGCGCTGAAACTGTTGAGCGCCAACGGTTACGATCCGGTCTACGGGGCGCGTCCGTTAAAACGTGCTATTCAACAGCAGATCGAAAACCCACTGGCGCAGCAAATCCTGTCTGGTGAACTGGTTCCTGGCAAAGTGATTCGCCTTGAAGCCAATGATGATCGTATTGTGGCAGTGCAGTAAGTCACAAATTTGAATAAAACGAGCCCTGACGGGCTCGTTTTTGTTGTCTATGGAAAACCCCCAGCTAGGCTGGGGGTTCCGGAAAGCTTTCAGCTTTAAGCC
>NZ_JBKFRY010000023.1:0-31929 GCF_046569105.1 Salmonella sp. 741265073_HBA
GACCGGCTGTTTGTGTGAAGTGATTCACATCCGCCGTGTCGATGGAGGCGCATTATAGGGAGTTCTCTGCTGACCGCAATAGAAAAATTGCAGAAAAATGACTGTTTGCTGCATTCCCCAGCAAAACCCTTGGTTATACCCATTTACGCACAGACTTATCCACAAAATGCGCGTTCATTTCCTGGATCTTCTCACTCTGCAAACGATCTTTCAGGGATAAAAGCGGGGCCAGAATTTAAAAAGAAAAATTCGCGAGCGTTGCGCAAACGTTTTCGTTACAATGTCGCCGCAAAATGAGAATGCCCCATAAGGGGCGTTAGCTGAGTTTTTTACGAAAAATTCAGCTAACGCTCTCTGTAATCGTCAAATCCAGGGGATTTACCATGCAACAACGTCGTCCAGTCCGCCGCGCTCTGCTCAGTGTTTCTGACAAGGCCGGTATCATCGAATTCGCCCAGGCACTTTCCGCACGCGGTGTGGAGCTGCTGTCTACGGGGGGCACAGCCCGCCTGTTAGCAGAAAAAGGCCTGCCGGTGACCGAAGTTTCCGATTACACCGGTTTCCCGGAAATGATGGATGGACGCGTAAAGACCCTGCATCCAAAAGTCCACGGCGGCATCCTCGGTCGTCGCGGCCAGGACGATGCCATTATGGAACAGCACCACATCGCCCCTATCGATATGGTTGTCGTTAACCTGTATCCGTTCGCCGAGACCGTTGCCCGCGAAGGTTGCTCGCTAGAAGATGCAGTAGAGAACATCGATATCGGCGGCCCGACCATGGTGCGCTCCGCCGCGAAGAACCATAAAGACGTGGCCATCGTGGTGAAGAGCAGCGACTACGACGCCATTATTAAAGAGATGGACGCTAACGAATGTTCTCTGACCCTCGACACCCGTTTCGATCTCGCGATTAAAGCCTTCGAACACACCGCCGCCTACGACAGCATGATCGCTAACTACTTCGGCAGCATGGTTCCGGCCTACCACGGTGAAAGCAAAGAAGCCGCCGGTCGCTTCCCGCGTACGCTGAATCTGAACTTCATTAAGAAGCAGGATATGCGCTATGGCGAGAACAGCCACCAGCAGGCTGCCTTCTATATAGAAGAGAATGTCAAAGAAGCGTCCGTTGCCACCGCACAGCAGGTTCAGGGCAAAGCGCTTTCCTATAACAACATCGCCGATACCGATGCGGCGCTGGAGTGTGTGAAAGCGTTCAACGAGCCAGCCTGCGTAATCGTCAAGCACGCTAACCCATGCGGCGTGGCGGTAAGTACCTCTATTCTCGACGCTTACGACCGCGCATACAAAACCGACCCAACCTCCGCGTTCGGTGGCATCATCGCCTTCAACCGCGAGCTGGATGCCGAAACCGCGCAGGCCATCATCTCCCGTCAGTTCGTGGAAGTGATCATCGCCCCATCCGCAAGCGAAGAAGCGCTGAAAATTACCGCTGCCAAGCAGAACGTCCGTGTTCTGACCTGCGGCCAATGGGCAAGCCGCGTTCCGGGCCTGGATTTCAAACGCGTTAACGGCGGCCTGCTGGTTCAGGACAGGGATCTGGGTATGGTGAGCGAAGCTGAACTGCGCGTGGTTTCCAAACGCCAGCCGACCGAGCAGGAGCTGCGCGATGCGCTGTTCTGCTGGAAAGTGGCGAAGTTCGTGAAATCCAACGCCATTGTGTATGCCAAAGAGAACATGACTATCGGCATAGGCGCAGGCCAGATGAGCCGTGTCTACTCCGCGAAAATCGCCGGGATTAAAGCGGCTGACGAAGGTCTGGAAGTGAAAGGCTCAGCCATGGCTTCCGACGCCTTCTTCCCGTTCCGTGACGGTATTGATGCCGCTGCCGCTGTCGGCGTGAGCTGCGTTATCCAGCCTGGCGGTTCTATCCGTGATGATGAAGTCATTGCCGCTGCCGATGAACACGGCATTGCGATGATCTTCACCGACATGCGCCACTTCCGCCATTAATTCAGGGAGCAGACGATGAAAGTTTTAGTCATTGGTAACGGCGGGCGCGAACACGCGCTGGCCTGGAAAGCCGCACAGTCGCCGCTGGTTGATACCGTTTTTGTCGCACCGGGTAATGCCGGTACCGCGCTGGAGCCCGCGTTGCAGAACGTGGCTATCGGCGTCACCGATATTCCGGCGCTGCTGAGCTTTGCCCAGAACGAGAAGATTGATCTGACCATCGTCGGCCCGGAAGCGCCGCTGGTGATTGGCGTGGTCGATGCGTTCCGCGCGGCGGGTCTGAAGATCTTTGGCCCAACCGAAGGGGCCGCGCAACTGGAAGGCTCCAAAGCGTTCACCAAAGATTTCCTCGATCGTCACCAGATTCCGACGGCGGAATACCAGAATTTCACCGAGATTGAGCCTGCGCTGGCTTATCTGCGTGAGAAAGGCGCGCCGATCGTCATCAAAGCTGACGGTCTGGCTGCCGGTAAAGGCGTTATCGTGGCGATGACGCTTGAAGAAGCCGAAGCCGCCGTTCATGACATGCTGGCAGGCAACGCCTTTGGCGATGCGGGCCACCGTATCGTGATTGAAGAGTTCCTCGACGGCGAAGAAGCGAGCTTTATCGTGATGGTCGACGGCAAGCACGTGCTGCCGATGGCCACCAGTCAGGACCACAAACGCGTAGGCAACGGCGATACCGGCCCGAACACCGGCGGCATGGGGGCTTACTCACCGGCGCCGGTGGTGACTGATGAAGTGCATCAGCGCACCATGGAACGCATCATTTGGCCAACCGTGAAAGGCATGGCCGCGGAAGGTAACACCTATACCGGCTTCCTGTATGCGGGTCTGATGATCGACAAGCAGGGCAATCCGAAGGTTATCGAGTTCAACTGCCGCTTCGGCGATCCGGAAACCCAGCCGATCATGCTGCGCATGAAATCGGATCTGGTGGATCTTTGCCTGGCCGCCTGCGACGGCAAGCTGGATGAGAAAACCTCCGAGTGGGACGAACGCGCTTCATTAGGCGTGGTGATCGCCGCGGGCGGTTATCCGGGCAGCTACAGCACCGGCGACGAGATCCACGGCCTGCCGCTGGAAGAAGTGGCTGACGGTAAGGTCTTCCACGCGGGCACCAAACTCGCCGATGACGACCGCGTGTTGACCAGCGGCGGTCGCGTACTATGCGCCACCGCGCTGGGTCACACTGTGGCTGAGGCGCAGAAACGCGCTTACGCCCTGATGACCGACATCCGCTGGGACGGCAGCTTCAGCCGTAACGACATCGGCTGGCGCGCCATCGAGCGTGAGCAAAGCTAACGGCTGAGTTTAGCCAGCAGCGTTTTGCGCGTAATGCCCAATTGACGGGCGGCTTCGGTTTTATTGCCGCCCGTTTTTTCCAGCGCCGCCAGAATCACCTCTTTTTCGACGTCCACCAGCGGTTGGATCTCACCACTGTATTCCGTTTTTATCGGCGTCGCGGCAATAGCGAGAGGCAATTCGCGTTCAGAAATGTATTCTCCCGTCAGCAACACCACCGCCCGCTCGATAGCGTTTTCCAGCTCACGGATATTGCCCGGCCAGTCGTAGTGGATCAGCAGATCCATCGCCTGCGGCGTAAACCCCTTTACCGCTTTTCGGTTACGTTCGGCAAAACGCCGCAGAAAATGGTCTGCCAGTAGCGGAATATCTTCCCGACGCTGGCGCAAAGAAGGCATTTCAATCGCCACCACATTCAGGCGGTAATAGAGATCCTGGCGAAAACGACCAGCACTCACCTCTTCCGCCAGATCGCGGTGGGTAGCGGCAATTAACCGAACATCCACAGATATCGTCTGGTTACTTCCCACGCGTTGCACTTCGCGCTCCTGAATCGCCCGCAGCAAACGTACCTGCATTAACGGCGAGATATCGCCGATTTCATCAAGAAACAATGTCCCGCCGTCAGCTTCGACAAAGCGTCCCTCCCGACGTTTATCCGCGCCGGTAAACGCGCCTTTTTCGTGTCCGAACAGCTCGGACTCCAGCAGCGATTCATTAAGCGCGGCGCAGTTGAGCGTGACCAGCGGTTTATCGCTCCTGGCGCTACAGGCGTGTAGCGCCCGCGCCACCAGCTCTTTACCCGTGCCGGAGTCTCCGTGAATCAATACCGTGGCGTCTGATGGTGCGACCATCGCGATTTCATTCAGTAAATGTTGCATCGCCGGACTGCTGCCAATCATGCCAAATTGCGCAGCCGACGCCGATGGCAATTCAGCGCCCGTTTCCCGCGTATGCGCCAACGCCTTTTCCAGCGTCTCCTGCAGACGGTCAAAATCCAGCGGTTTAATTAAATAGTCGAGCGCGCCGGCTTTCAACGCCTCTACCGCCGTTTCCACGCTGGAGAATGCCGTCATAATCAAAATCGGAATGGCGGGGTTGAGCGCTTTAATCTCCTTCAGCGTGGCGATACCGTCCATCTCCGCCATACGCACATCGCACAGTACCAGATCAAAGACTTTCTCACGCACCTGAGCCAACGCATCATGCCCACTGTAGGCCAGAGCGACGTTATAGCCCCAGCCCCGAAGCAGCGCCTGTAAAATCGTGCAGTGGCTTACATCATCATCCACAACCAGAATATCGATTTTTCCGCGTATCACCCTTGTTAATCCTGTTGTCTCGCTATCACTGGCAACCAGATAGTAAAGACCGCGCCTTTACCCTCAATACTTTTCACCTTAATCGCGCCGCCATGCTGTTCGATGATATTTTGCACCACCGCCAGCCCCAGGCCTGTCCCGTCAGCTTTGGTCGTAAAATAAGGTGTAAAAATCGCCTCCAGCTGATCCGGCGCGATCCCTTTCCCGCTATCGGTAACAGTGATGATAACGCGGTCGGTCCCACTGTCTTTTGCCTCTACGGTAATCGTTCCCTGGCGGCCAATCGCATGAATAGCGTTCAGGTACAAATTCAACAGCACCTGAGTCAGCCTGTCCGGGTCAGCCTGAATACGCTTAAGCGTCTCATTCGCCATGAATCTCAACTGAATCTCTCTGCTTTGGGCATCCTGGCTGACCAGATTCAGGGAGTGAGTAATAATATCATTGAGGTTAACCGCCTGGAGCGTCAGATGCGCGGGCTTTACCAGTTCGAGCAATTCGCTTACCACCCGGTTCAAACGATCGGCCTCTTTGGCCATCACCTGCGCCAGTTCATGCGACTCGCCGCCGGCTGGCGTGCGCTCGGCAAAGTATTTCGCCAGCCCTTTGATGGACGAGAGCGGGTTACGAATTTCGTGCGCGACGCCCGCCGCCAGATGCCCCATCGCCACCAGCTTTTCTTTACGCTTCATTGCATCAAGCAGTTCTCTGTGCGAGCGCTGATAACGCTGATGCCAAAAAAACGCCAGTAACGTTGCCAACAGCACCGTCGCTAACGCAGACAAAACAATCAGCGTATTACGCCACTCCCTTGCCTGTGTCGCGGCCAGCTCGCTGGCGTCAAAGGCAATAAAAATAGTTTGTTTCGCTGGTTCGTCGTCATTGGCGCTACGCGCCATGCCGTGCCCCCTCATACCGTGACCTCTCATACCGAAAAGCGGCTGGAACTGGCGGTAAATTTCCAGCGCAGGCACCGTCTCGCCGTTAGCAGCAACGTCGACACGCCGCCAACGCTCCTGCGGCCCGGGGTTTAGTTGATGCATTTCAGATGGGGAATAGAGCGATTTGCCCACCATGCCAGGGTTACTATGAGTAATGATTACCCCCTGCGCATCCGTTACGGCGAACCACAACACGCCTGGCTGACCCGCCATCTCTTCCAGCAATGTCTGCTGCTGCGCGTGATGCATCCGCATTCCCATACCTACTCGCGTGCCGGACTCCAGAGCGCGAATGAGTACATTTCCCTTTTCCAGCAGCGTCTGCCTGGCGGCAGCGCTCTCACGGCCATAGTCGCGAATGACCATAATGGAAAATAGCCCCACCAGAATGAAGATCGCCGCAGGTAACAGCCGACTCAACCACGTTGCAGCGGCATCTTTATGTAATCGTATAAAACTCACAGGCTTCCCCGGCTCGTTTTTATTTTCCTTATTTAAGCAGAGATCATGCCATTCTTCGCTCCGCATAACCGCGCGTTGTCGCACACCCTTTCGGATACGGGTGGGTAAAAATGACTCGCCAGGCGGGTTATGCGAGTCATTTTTACTCGCTTTTTGCCGCCTGAAGCGGGTTAACTCGCTGCCCGACAAGGAATAGTTACCTGGCACGGAAGATGCAAGAGAGAGGATAAGATGAGCAACAGGAGAACGCAAAATGAAACGGAACAATAAATCAGCTATCGCGCTAATCGCCCTCTCTCTTTTGGCCCTGAGCTCCGGCGCCGCCTTCGCCGGGCATCACTGGAGCAACAATGACGGTATGTGGCAACAGGGAGGTAGCCCATTAACTACGGAACAGCAGGCGACGGCGCAGAAGATTTATGATGACTACTACACGCAGACCAGCGCGCTGCGCCAGCAACTGATATCCAAACGTTATGAATATAACGCGCTACTGACCGCCAGTTCGCCGGATACTGCGAAAATTAATGCGGTTGCCAAAGAGATGGAGTCATTAGGCCAGAAGTTAGATGAGCAACGCGTGAAACGGGATGTCGCGATGGCGCAGGCTGGCATACCACGCGGCGCAGGAATGGGCTATGGCGGTTGCGGCGGCTATGGCAGCGGTTATCATCGCGGCGGCGGTCACATGGGTATGGGAAACTGGTAAAGTATGTCTGCCGAATGGCGGCTTCGCCATTCGGTATTCCATCAAAAGGTTTTCGCTTGCGGTTGCCAGTGACAGAAATCTGAATTCGCCACCAGCAAAAGTTGCGATCCTTCCGGCGCCTCCAGCCATGCTACGCTCACCTCTACCGATGAGCGGTTCTGGCGGCGCTCAATGTGGCTTATTGCCCAGGAATCCAGATCCGGTTTCAGCGTTTCACCTTCACAGGTGGTTACCGTATGGTCGGCGTGCCAGCGTCCCTGGCGTAGTATGACCCGCCCCAGGCGCAAGGCGTCGCTGGTCTGACGGATTTGTTCGGCGCGATAGCGATACAAGGCAATCTGATCGTTGGAAAGCTGCTGCTTCTGCCCCCCGACTTCACGCTGCATAAAACTGAGTTCGCCATGAGCGTCGAAACGCGCGCGAATATGTTCTGGCGGTTTGCTGTAAATATTGAGTTCAATAAGCGAAAGCGTATCACCCTGCCAACGATATTCGCTGGTCGTCGTGCTGCCGCTATGCCACGGGCTAAAAACAGAAAGCAGATGGACTTCATCGTTCGTATCTTTACGCCAGATACGCACCGCGCCGTGATCGCCGGCAAAGCCGCTGGCAGTAAACGGAGGCGGTGAAGCGTTATGACTGCAGGCAGTCAGCAACAGCGCGCCAGAAAATAGAAACGCGCGACGCCAGACAGACAAAAGGGGCTGACGAGCCCCTTCGATAAAACTGTTCACAGTTACGTGTCTTACTTAACTGCGTCTTTCAGAGCTTTACCAGAAACAAACGCCGGTACGTTAGCGGCGGCGATTTTGATTTCTTTACCGGTCTGTGGGTTACGGCCAGTGCGCTCAGCACGGTGGTTCACTTTGAAGGTACCGAAACCAACCAGTTGTACAGCATCGCCTTCTTTCAGAGACTCAGTAATAGCAGCCAGAGTGGATTCCAGAGCAGCTTTAGCCTGGGTTTTGGACAGTTCTGCTTTGTCTGCAATTACATCAATCAGTTGAGTCTTGTTCATAAGTTATCCTTACAATGTGTTTATCGCTTGCTAAGCATCGAGTGCGACGGAAATGCCAGAAAAGCACTCTCCTGCATACACGCACCGATAGCCACTTTTTTTCGCCTCCCAAATGTAGACCAGACGGGGGGCATAAGGGAAGCCTTATGGCACGACAAATCAGACGTTAAATCACGTTTTCTGGTGTCATTGCTGAAAATTTATACCGATATTGCTCTCACCAGCCTCGCGCAGGTCTGCCCTGAGCCCTTTTATCAGTTCAATATCGCGTTCTTCGCAGTCGGCTAAAAGTCGGAATATTTCCCACTGAATATCCCATTCCTGTTCAACGGCAGGGTTCGTTTTGAGCTCCTCATCGGTCATTTCCCGACCAGCCTGAGTCATTTCCAACATCGCCACCGTAGTAATAGAAGTCTTACTAACCTCAATAGCGTGTTCCAGCGTTTCGCCGCTAAGACGAGAATGCATTAATTCGCTTAATGCGACGCAGGCGTCAATCGCCGGGTAAACGCCGTACAGATCATAGTCGTCAGCTGCCGGAATTGCCTCTTCAAACTTCTCCAGTTGGCTATCGAAATTGACCTTTGCATCTTTCACCGTCAGGGTTTCCCAGATCAGATCCAGAATGCGACGGTAGATCTGTCCGTCGCCGAATTCCGTCTGCTTGCAAAACATGGCGTAGTTCGGGTACATGCGCTCGCACAAGCAGGCCATAAAAGTAACGTGCTGCCAGCTTTCCAGCCGCTCCAGACGCAAATGAATCGGGTTTTGTAACATGATGGAATCTCGAATCGGAAATTAGCGGCAGTTTACCTGAATCAGCGCTGAATTTCTTGCCAACGAATAAACGCCGGACGCCCGGAAGCGACGGCATCCGCCCAGCGCGTCGGCTCCGGCAGGCGATACCCTTTCATACAGCGCTGTACCCACGCCAGCGCGCTGTCAGTACTGACCCGGTGCCCCGTCGCGATAAACAGCGGATTACAGCGCGCCTTGCTGCGCCATACCCACGCCAGTTGCTCGCCTTTATCCATTAAGGGGCTAAGTGCGCCAGGTTCGGTGGAAAGTGGTTCAAATTTACCGCATAGCCGTTTTTTCGCTACGCCGATGGTCGGCACGTCCACCAACAGTCCAAAATGACTGGCGACGCCAAGCCGACGCGGATGCGAAATACCGTGACCGTCTACAAACAGCAAATTGGGCTTTTGCGAGAGCTGTTCCCACGCCGCCAGCAGCGCAGGATATTCACGAAAAGAGAGAAAGCCGGGGATATATGGCATAGTGGTGGCAATACGCGCCACCTTGTACTCTACCAGTTCAAGCGACGGATATTTCAGCAATACCATCGCCGCCCGCGTCACCTCGCCCCCCTGCTCAAAACCGACGTCCGCCCCGCCGATAAACGCTGGCGGATCTTTGTCCAACCGATCTTCGCGGCAAACCGATGAAGCAAGTTCTATCTGTTGAGCGCGTAACGACGCGAGATCCATACTAACTCCTTAGCTGTGATACTGCGCAGAAAGTCGGTGCACTGCCTCCACAAATGCGCCAGCATGTTCTGGCGGCACATCCTGATGGATGCCATGTCCAAGGTTAAAGACGTGCCCTTCTCCCTGACCGAAACCAGCAAGTATAGTCGCTACTTCGTCTTCGATCCGTGCCGGCGGCGCATACAGCATCGAGGGGTCCATATTGCCCTGCAGCGCCACTTTATGGCCAACGCGACGGCGCGCACCGGCGATATCTGTCGTCCAGTCGAGACCCAGCGCGTCGCAGCCGGTTTCCGCCATCGCCTCCAGCCACTGACCGCCACCTTTAGTGAACAGCGTTACCGGCACGCGGCGACCGTCGTTTTCACGCAGCAGGCCATCGACGATTTTATGCATGTAGTAGAGGGAGAACTGCTGGTAATCGCGGCCAGTCAGCACGCCGCCCCAGGTATCGAAAATCATCACCGACTGCGCACCCGCTTTAATCTGCGCGTTGAGGTACAGCGTGACGCTTTTCGCCAACTTATCCAGCAGCAGATGCAACGCCTGCGGGTCAGCGTACATCATCTTTTTAATCACCGTGAAGGCTTTGCTACTGCCGCCTTCCACCATGTAAGTCGCCAGCGTCCACGGGCTGCCGGAGAAGCCGATCAGCGGAACCTCGCCTTTTAGTTCGCGGCGAATCGTACGCACTGCATTCATCACATAACCCAGTTCATCTTCCGGATCGGGAATGGGCAGCTTATCGACATCGGCTTTGCAGGTGACAGGAGCCGTAAAGCGCGGGCCTTCCCCGGCTTCAAAATAGAGCCCCAGGCCCATCGCGTCCGGAATCGTCAGGATATCCGAGAAAAGGATCGCCGCATCAAGCGGATAACGGCGCAGCGGCTGTAAAGTGACCTCGCAGGCCAGTTCGGCATTTTTGCACAGCGACATAAAATCGCCCGCCTGAGCGCGAGTGGCTTTGTACTCCGGTAGATAACGGCCCGCCTGGCGCATCATCCACACTGGCGTAACATCAACGGGCTGGCGCAGCAGCGCACGTAGATAACGATCGTTTTTGAGTTCGGTCATTTTTACATTCCTTTAGCGTTGATGCGCCCAGTGTAACATGTCAATCATATTCAGCCCGACACATTGCCACCGTATCTTCGATCAAACGGCGCGCGACGGTGCCCGGCGGCGGCAGTAGCGGCAGATCGTCATAACGGTACCAATTTGCTTCCAACAGCTCTTTCGGGTCGATGACGATATCGCCGCTGTCGTACTCCGCCATGAAAGCGGTCATCAGCGACTGCGGGAAAGGCCACGGCTGGGAAGTCACATAGCGCAGATTTTTCACCTTAATGCCGCTCTCCTCCATTACCTCTCGCGCGACCGCCTGTTCTAAGGTTTCGCCGACTTCAACAAACCCGGCCAGTACCGTATGCACGCCGTTGCGGTGGCGAACATGCCGGGCAAGTAGAATAGAATCCTCACGGCGAATGGCAACAATAATGCAGGGGGCGATTTGCGGGTAGTAACGCTCGCGGCAATGGCTGCACAGCATCGCCCATTCGGTTTTACTCGGGTACATAGGGTGCCCGCAATAGCCGCAAAATTTATGCGACCGATAAAACTCCGCCAACTGTACGCCACGTCCCGCCAGTTGGAACAACCCGGCATCCTGATCGATAACCTGGCGAACCGATCCCATATCATGACGTCGATGCTGTAACACCAGCCAGACGGGCTCGCCTTGCCATTCACCTATCCGGAGTGCGCGCTGCCCCACAAGATCGAAATTTGCCGCCAGCCCGTGTGGTAATTCCCCATACGGCAACCATAATTTTTGTTCATGGCTGACGATCCACCAGCCACTCTCTAATTTTTCAATTATACGATCCATAGCTCTTGCACTACCTTTGCTTCACTGGCATGTTGTTAACATTATTTTTACATTCATGGCGAGCAGCCTTTATCTAACTTGCGGAGACAATCATGCTAAACCAGCTGGAAACCCTGACGGAGCGCGTTGGCGGAAGCAACAAACTGGTCGATCGCTGGCTGGATGTACGTAAGCACCTGCTCGTGGCTTACTACAATCTGGTTGGCATTAAGCCTGGCAAAGAATCGTACATGCGGCTGAATGAAAAAGCGCTGGATGATTTTTGTCAGAGCCTGGTCGATTACCTTTCCGCCGGGCACTTCAGTATTTATGAACGTATTCTCCATAAATTGGAAGGAAACGGTCAGCTTTTACATGCGGCAAAAATCTGGCCGCTGCTGGAAGATAATACGCAGCGCATTATGGATTATTACGACACCAGCCTGGAAACTGCCATCGATCACGATAATTGTCTCGAATTTCAACAAGCTTTGTCAGATATCGGCGAAGCGCTGGAAGCCCGCTTTGTACTGGAAGACAAGCTGATTATGCTGGTGTTTGACGCGATGCACGACGGCGCCAGAGTCAAACGTCCCGCTTGAGTTCTGCGCGAGTAACGGGTAGTTTACTTCAGCCCCCTCTTCGGAGGGGCGGTTATCTTGTCGGAGTGCTAATTTTCCACAAAAGCGTTCGTGATGCGTCAAGGCGGCAAGTCGGTGAATCTCCAGGAGCTTACATAGGTAAGTGACTGGAGTGAGCGGACGAAGCCAAAGAAGAGGCAGCGCGAAGGATGAAGTGGAAAAGGCTGAGACCGTTAATTCGGGATCCGCGGAACCTGATCAGGTTAATACCTGCGAAGGGAACAAGAGTAATTCTGCTTTATGCTGCTGCCTTTACGGGCGGCGCACATCCATTACTCCATCCGTCGTCTGACAAGCCACGTCCTTAATTTTTTGGAATGAGCTATGTCTACAACAACGTTAACCCGCCGCGAGCAGCGCGCTAAAGCCCAGCATTTTATCGATACGCTGGAAGGCACCGCATTTCCCAACTCGAAACGCATCTACGTGACCGGTTCGCAGCATGATATTCGCGTACCGATGCGCGAAATTCAACTTAGCCCGACGCTTATCGGCGGCAGTAAAGACAACCCGCAGTTTGAAGAGAACGAACCCGTGCCGGTGTACGACACCTCCGGCCCCTATGGCGATCCTGAGGTGGCGATTAACGTCCAGCAGGGTCTGGCGAAACTGCGCCAGCCGTGGATTGACGCACGTAACGATAGCGAAGAATTAGACGACCGTAGCTCGGCTTACACCAGAGAACGTCTGGCCGACGATGGCCTGAACGATCTGCGTTTTACCGGTCTGTTAACGCCAAAACGCGCCAAAGCCGGACACCGCGTGACGCAACTTCATTATGCCCGCCAGGGGATCGTCACTCCCGAAATGGAGTTCATCGCCATCCGTGAAAACATGGGCCGGGAGCGTATCCGCAGTGAAGTACTGCGCCACCAGCATCCGGGGATGAACTTTGGCGCGCGCCTGCCGGAAAACATTACGCCGGAATTCGTACGTGATGAAGTGGCTGCGGGCCGCGCGATTATTCCTGCCAACATCAACCACCCGGAATCGGAGCCGATGATTATTGGCCGCAACTTCCTGGTCAAAGTGAATGCCAACATCGGCAACTCGGCGGTCACCTCCTCTATCGAAGAAGAGGTGGAAAAACTGGTGTGGTCAACCCGCTGGGGCGCGGATACGGTAATGGATCTCTCCACCGGTCGCTATATTCACGAAACCCGTGAGTGGATCCTGCGTAACAGCCCGGTACCGATCGGTACTGTACCGATCTACCAGGCGCTGGAGAAGGTCAACGGGATCGCCGAAGATCTTACCTGGGAAGCGTTCCGCGACACGCTGCTGGAGCAGGCCGAACAGGGCGTCGACTACTTCACCATCCACGCGGGCGTGCTGCTGCGCTACGTGCCGATGACCGCCAAACGCCTGACCGGGATTGTCTCGCGCGGCGGTTCGATCATGGCGAAGTGGTGTCTCTCCCATCACAAAGAGAACTTCCTGTTCGAACATTTCCGCGAGATTTGCGAAATCTGCGCCGCCTACGACGTTTCCCTGTCGCTGGGCGACGGCCTGCGCCCCGGCTCCATTCAGGACGCCAACGACGAAGCGCAGTTCTCCGAGCTGCATACGCTGGGCGAGCTGACCAAAATCGCCTGGGAATACGACGTGCAGGTGATGATTGAAGGCCCGGGCCACGTGCCGATGCATATGATTCAGCGCAACATGACCGAAGAGCTGGAGAGCTGCCACGAAGCGCCGTTCTACACCTTAGGGCCGTTGACCACCGATATCGCGCCGGGCTATGACCACTTCACCTCCGGTATTGGCGCGGCGATGATCGGCTGGTTCGGTTGTGCGATGCTGTGTTACGTGACGCCGAAAGAGCATCTCGGCCTGCCAAACAAAGAAGATGTGAAGCAGGGGCTAATCACCTACAAAATCGCCGCCCACGCCGCGGATTTAGCCAAAGGACATCCGGGCGCGCAGATCCGCGATAACGCCATGTCGAAAGCGCGCTTTGAATTCCGCTGGGAAGATCAGTTTAACCTCGCGCTCGACCCGTTCACCGCCCGCGCTTATCACGATGAAACCCTGCCACAGGAGTCCGGCAAGATTGCCCACTTCTGCTCCATGTGCGGGCCGAAGTTCTGCTCGATGAAAATCAGCCAGGAAGTCCGCGATTACGCCGCCGCGCAAGCCATTGAAGTCGGCATGGCGGATATGTCGGAAAACTTCCGCGCCAAAGGTGGCGAAATCTATCTCAAGCGGGAGGAAGTCTGATGTATCAGCCTGATTTCCCGACCGTGCCGTTCCGCCTCGGGCTTTACCCGGTGGTGGACAGCGTTGCATGGATTGAGCGCCTGCTGGAGGCAGGCGTGCGCACGATCCAGTTGCGTATCAAAGATAAGCGCGATGAAGAGGTAGAAGCCGACGTTATCTCCGCCATCGCACTGGGGCGTCGTTATGACGCCCGCCTGTTTATCAACGATTACTGGCGGCTGGCAATTAAGCACCGCGCTTACGGCGTGCATCTGGGCCAGGAAGACCTTGAAACCACCGACCTGAAAGCGATTCAGGCGGCGGGCTTACGCCTGGGCGTATCGACCCACGATGATATGGAGATAGACGTCGCGCTGGCCGCTAAGCCTTCTTATATCGCGCTGGGTCACGTCTTCCCTACTCAAACCAAGCAGATGCCTTCCGCCCCGCAGGGGCTGGCGCAACTGGCCAGTCATATTGAACGACTGGCGGATTACCCGACCGTCGCGATCGGCGGCATCAGCCTTGAACGCGCTCCGGCGGTACTGGCTACTGGCGTCGGCAGTATTGCCGTGGTCAGCGCCATTACTCAGGCTGCCGACTGGCGCGCCGCTACCGCGCAGTTACTGGATATTGCGGGAGTTGGCGATGAATGACCGCGATTTTATGCGCTACAGCCGGCAAATCCTGCTCGGCGATATCGCCATTGAAGGCCAGCAAAAGTTGCTCGCGAGTCATGTCCTGATCGTAGGTTTAGGCGGGTTAGGTTCACCCGCCGCGCTGTATCTGGCGGGGGCAGGCATCGGCACACTGACGCTGGCGGATGATGACGATGTTCACTTGAGCAATCTCCAGCGGCAAATTCTGTTCACCACCGACGATATCGCCCACCCGAAGGCGCAGTCGGCAAAGCTACGGCTGGCGCAGCTCAACCCCGGTAGCGAGCTGATCGTATTGCAACAGCGTCTGACTGGCGATGTGCTTAAAAACGCGGTCGCGCGAGCCGACGTGGTGCTCGACTGTACCGATAACATGGCCACGCGCCAGGAAATTAACGCCGCCTGCGTGGCGCTCAACACTCCGTTAATTTCCGCCAGCGCCGTCGGCTTTGGCGGCCAATTGATGGTGCTCACGCCGCCGTGGGGACAAGGCTGTTACCGCTGCCTGTGGCCGGATGATGTCGAGCCGGAACGTAACTGCCGCACCGCTGGCGTGCTCGGCCCGGTGGTGGGCGTGATGGGTACCTTGCAGGCGCTGGAGGCAATTAAATTGCTTAGCGGGATGGAAACACCGAGCGGTGAGCTACGCCTCTTTGACGGTAAAACCAGCCAGTGGCGCAGCCTCGCGCTGCATCGCGCCAGCGGCTGTCCGGTCTGCGGAGGGCGACATGCAGATTCAGTTCAATGATGAACCGATGCAGTGCGCCGAAGGGCAAACCGTCAGTGAGCTGCTCACGCAACTCAATCAGCTTAAACCGGGCGCGGCGCTGGCGCTCAATCAGCAGATCCTGCCACGCGAGCAGTGGCAGCAGCAAATCGTGCAGGAAGGCGACCAGATCCTGCTTTTTCAGGTTATTGCAGGGGGTTGATATGTTACGTATTGCCGATAAAACGTTTGATTCACATCTGTTCACCGGCACCGGAAAATTTGCTTCGTCGCCGCTGATGATCGAGGCGATTCGCGCCTCCGGCAGCCAGTTGGTGACGCTGGCGATGAAGCGCGTGGATTTACGTCAGCACAACGACGCTATCCTCACGCCGCTCATTGAAGCGGGCGTCACGCTGTTACCCAATACTTCAGGGGCGAAAACCGCTGAAGAAGCGATCTTCGCCGCCCAGCTGGCGCGTGAAGCGCTGGGCACAAACTGGCTGAAATTAGAAATCCATCCGGATGCCCGCTGGCTATTGCCGGACCCGATCGAAACGCTAAAAGCTACCGAGGCGCTGGTGAAGCAGGGCTTCGTGGTACTGCCCTACTGCGGCGCGGATCCGGTGTTGTGCAAGCGGCTGGAAGAGGTCGGCTGCGCGGCGGTGATGCCGCTTGGCGCGCCTATCGGTTCGAATCAGGGGCTGGAAACCAAAGCGATGCTGGAGATTATTATCCAGCAGGCCACCGTGCCGGTGGTGGTCGACGCCGGAATCGGCGTACCCAGCCACGCGGCGCAGGCGCTGGAAATGGGCGCTGATGCGGTACTGGTCAACACGGCGATTGCCGTGGCGGACGATCCGGTGATGATGGCAACCGCTTTCCGCCTGGCGGTAGAAGCGGGAGTACTGGCGCGTCAGGCGGTGCCGGGTAATCGTAGCACCTACGCCAGCGCCACCAGCCCGCTCACCGGGTTTCTGGAGGCGTTAGCATGAAAACCTTCACCGACCGATGGCGGCAACTGGAGTGGGACGATATTCGCCTGCGTATCAACGGTAAAACCGCCGCCGACGTGGAGCGCGCGCTGAACGCCGCGCATCTTAGCCGGGACGATTTGATGGCTCTGCTCTCCCCCGCTGCCGCCGATTATCTGGAGCCGATGGCGCAGCGCGCGCAAAAACTTACCCGCCAGCGCTTTGGCAACACCGTCAGTTTCTATGTGCCGCTTTATCTCTCGAACCTGTGCGCCAACGACTGTACCTACTGCGGTTTCTCGATGAGCAACCGCATTAAGCGTAAAACGCTGGATGAGGTGGATATTCAAAGGGAGTGCGATGCTATCCGTAAACTGGGCTTTGAGCATCTGTTGCTGGTGACTGGCGAACATCAGGCCAAAGTCGGCATGGACTATTTTCGCCGTCATTTACCGGCTATCCGTCGTCAATTTTCATCATTACAGATGGAAGTCCAGCCCTTGTCGCAAGAAAACTATGCGGAGCTCAAAACGCTGGGGATCGATGGCGTGATGGTTTATCAGGAAACTTACCATGAGGCAATCTATGCACAGCATCACCTGAAGGGAAAGAAACAGGATTTTTTCTGGCGGCTGGAAACGCCGGATCGGTTAGGCCGGGCAGGTATCGACAAAATCGGTCTTGGCGCGCTAATTGGTCTGTCGGACAACTGGCGGGTGGATTGCTATATGGTGGCGGAGCATCTGTTGTGGATGCAGAAACAGTACTGGCAGAGTCGCTATTCTGTTTCCTTCCCGCGTCTGCGTCCGTGTACTGGCGGTGTGGAACCCGCATCTGTGATGGATGAAAAGCAACTGGTGCAAACGATTTGCGCTTTCCGGTTATTGGCGCCGGAAATTGAATTATCACTCTCCACCCGCGAATCGCCGTGGTTTCGCGATAACGTGATCCCGTTGGCGATCAACAACGTTAGCGCCTTCTCGAAAACCCAGCCCGGTGGCTACGCTGACGATCATCCGGAACTTGAGCAGTTTTCTCCCCACGATGCCCGTCGGCCTGAAACCGTAGCAAGCGCGTTAAGCGCGCAAGGGTTACAGCCCGTGTGGAAAGACTGGGACAGTTGGCTGGGGCGCACTTCGCAAAGCAGATGAGAGAGAATGTAAAAACGTAAATTTATTCCGCGCTGCCACGAAAAATTAAAGGCTGTTGAAAGCGTTACGTTTTTCATGGTAGTGCCGTCAGCGGGAATGTAGTCCAGGGCGAAAAGCGTCTTCCTCGTTTCGCCCTGCCTTCACTATGTTTGAAGGCTGCTGGAAAGCTGGCGAATTCATGTAACCGGTTTCAGTTTTTGTGTGATGCTTTACACATTCACAGTAAGACAATTGTTCTCATCACCTGCCCGGATTAAAAATGAAGTATCAACATAACCGTGAGCTGGTACAAAGAATGAAAGACGCGGCTCAGAAAAAGGCGTGGAAGTCACATCAACGCCGAATTCAAAGAGAACATCGCTACAGCGGGTATTGTTCTGCTGGGTCCACAGGTTAAGTATGAACAAGCCAAGCTCAGGCGCTTACTGACCCATTAGGCAAGAAGGTCGCAGTTATCGATATGATGGATTACGGTATGATGAAAGGCGATGCGGTGCTGGAGAAAGCGTTTAAACTGATAGAGTAACAGCATGGAAGAGTTAGAAACAATTATCATGGAGCTATTGGTCAACGCGGGAGCAACACGTAGCCAGGCGTGAACCGCAGTTTAACTGGCGCGCAAAGGGGATTTCGTCGGCACAGGGCAGGCAATGGAGAAATCGCGAGATTACGTGAAAGTGGCACGTAAAATTCAGACCTAACTTCTCGGTATCGACGAAGGTACGAGTAAGTTGCCGGTCAATTTGATCACCGTGCACTCGCAAGATCATCTGATGAATGCAATGGTTATTCAGGATCTGGCAGGCGGCATGATTGAGCTGTATCGTCGGTTGCCTTTAATCGATTAATTTCTTTTCAATCGCCCAGTGATACACACTTTACCGGGCCCGTGTTTTTTCAACTCAAAATAATAGCTATTTATTAGCTTATCAGCTTCAATCAACAATATTCATATAGCAAATATAATGCATTCCTGATAAAAACATCTCCAAAATAACTGTAATAATTAGATGACGTCTTTTATCATCGTACCCATTAATAAACGTTTGACTGTAAGGACAGGACATGAATCTTTTCAAAGGCACATGTATATATTTTATAAAAGAACAGATTTATAGCAAAAATGGCTTACCCTCCTTTGCGAATACTATTAGCCCTACCAGCATACAGGTATTAAAACAAGTTTATCATTTAATGTATGAACAGCAGGCATTTTATAATGGCGAGCCAATAGACTTTAATAACTTAGATTTATGGGATAAATTTAAAGTCACATTTGGACTCAATGTTACAGAAAAAACCAAACCCAATGGTAAAAAAACTTTCAATTTTGAGTATTGTGGATTTTCTACATTCATCACCCCGATTGATGGTTTTGGTGGGAAGTTACCAAAGTGGTTCTCAGAAAAACATAATGTAAGTGTCCCAACGCCTTATACATTCGGGCAGGACCCCATTCCTGGTGTCAATCTTTATCGTAATACGAAAGCAAAATTTGTTATGGCTAACGGCGGTAATAGTATTCCCTGCGCGATGGCAAAATATAATGCAAAAACTGGACAATTTATTCATATAACCAGTGATAATGAGTTTTTACAAATAATGCGAGAAACAAGAGACATGAAAAAATAATTCATTTATTCATTAAATTTATAATTACAGATAAAATTAAAAGCCAGCATGGCATTGAAAAATAAAAAACTTCTTTTTTGGCTTTGCTGGTATTTATTCTGCCAATAATAATAGTGGCAATGATAATAAAAAGACAATAGATAAATATCAGCAGAGGGTTATGTTGCAATATATTCAATGACAAAAACAATAAAAACCCAGAGAGAAGTTTTGAGATCCTAATTTTTCTTGTAAATAAAAAAAAACCAAACACTAAATAAAATAATGAAATGATTGCTGGCATTTCCCCTTCCCTGTAACAACTTGATGTACAAGCCCCAGCACAATGCTGGTGGAGGGACAAATACCCCTCCACCATTTAACGATTACTCGTTATCAGAACCGCCCAGACCTGCGTTCAGCAGTTCTGCCAGGCTGGCAGATGCATCTTCCGCAGTGACCTGCGGTGTTGCTGGCTGCTCGCCCGCGGCACGACGGCGCATACGATCCTGGTGGTACGCATAACCGGTACCGGCCGGGATCAGACGACCCACGATAACGTTCTCTTTCAGGCCGCGCAGTTCGTCGCGTTTACCCGCAACGGCTGCTTCGGTCAGGACACGCGTGGTCTCCTGGAACGATGCGGCAGAGATGAACGATTCGGTTGCCAGAGACGCTTTGGTGATACCCAACAGATCGCGGGAGAAGGTAGCCCCCACTTTGCCGTTCGCTTCCAGCTCGCGGTTAGCGATCTTGACGCGAGAGTATTCAACCTGTTCGCCTTCCAGGAAGTCGGAACTACCGGCGCTTTCGATGGTCGCTTTACGCAGCATCTGACGAACGATAACTTCGATGTGTTTATCGTTAATCTTAACGCCCTGCAGACGGTATACATCCTGAACTTCGTTAACAATGTAACGCGTCACAGCATGAACGCCACGCAGACGCAGAATGTCGTGCGGCGCTTCCGGACCATCGGAAATCACATCACCACGTTCTACACGTTCCCCTTCGAACACGTTGAGCTGACGCCATTTCGGAATCATCTCTTCGTACGGGTCACTACCATCAACCGGCGTAATCACCAGACGACGTTTGCCTTTGGTTTCTTTACCGAAGGAAACGATACCTGCGATTTCAGCAAGGATTGCCGGTTCTTTCGGACGACGCGCTTCGAACAGGTCGGCAACGCGCGGCAGACCACCGGTGATATCCTTGGTACCGCCGGATTCCTGCGGAATACGCGCCAGGGTGTCACCAGAACTGATCTGTACGCCATCTTCCAGCTGTACAATCGCTTTACCCGGCAGGAAGTACTGCGCAGGCATATCGGTACCCGGGATCAGAACGTCATTACCCTGAGCATCAACGATTTTCAGCGCCGGACGCAGATCTTTACCACCGGTAGTACGTTCAGCCGAATCCAGAACCACCAGCGAAGACAGACCGGTCAGTTCGTCGGTCTGACGCGTAATGGTCTGACCGTCGATCATGTCAGTGAAGCGGATGAAACCACTCACTTCGGTGATAACCGGCATGGTGTGCGGGTCCCAGTTTGCCACGGTTTCGCCGCCGGCAACCTGCTCGCCATCACCTTTCGCCATGACAGCGCCATAAGGCACTTTATAGCTCTCTTTGGTACGACCGAATTCGTCGATCAGCTTCAGTTCGGTGTTACGAGAAGTGATAACCAGTTTACCGCTGGAGTTCACAACCGACTTCACGTTGCTGAGCTTGATGCTACCTTTGTTCTTAACCTGGATGCTGGATTCAGCAGCCGCACGCGATGCCGCACCACCGATGTGGAACGTACGCATCGTCAGCTGTGTACCCGGTTCACCGATGGACTGTGCCGCGATAACGCCGATAGCTTCACCTTTGTTGATGATGTGGCCACGCGCCAGGTCACGACCATAGCAGTGCGCACATACACCAAAGTCGGTGTCGCAGGATACAACGGAACGCACTTTAACGGCGTCAACGGAGTTTGCTTCCAGCAGGTCACACCACTGTTCGTGCAGCAACGTGTTGCGTGGAACCAGAATGTCCGCGGTACCCGGTTTCAGCACATCTTCCGCCGTCACACGACCCAGAACGCGGTCACGCAGCGGCTCTTTCACGTCGCCACCCTCGATAACCGGGGTCATCAGGATACCTTCGTGCGTACCACAGTCATCTTCGGTCACTACCAGATCCTGCGCGACGTCAACCAGACGACGGGTCAGATAACCGGAGTTCGCGGTTTTCAGTGCGGTATCCGCCAGACCTTTACGCGCACCGTGCGTGGAGATGAAGTACTGGAGTACGTTCAGACCTTCACGGAAGTTCGCGGTGATTGGCGTTTCGATGATGGAGCCATCTGGCTTCGCCATCAGACCACGCATACCTGCCAGCTGACGAATCTGTGCCGCAGAACCACGCGCACCGGAGTCGGCCATCATGTAGATGCTGTTGAAGGAAACCTGCTGCTCTTCCTGGCCGTCACGGTTAATCACGGTTTCGGTTTGCAGGTTATCCATCATCGCTTTGGATACACGATCGTTCGCCGCAGCCCAGATATCGATAACTTTGTTATAGCGTTCGCCAGCGGTTACCAGACCGGACTGGAACTGCTCCTGGATCTCAGCAACTTCAGCTTCCGCCTCAGAGATGATCTCGTGTTTTTTCTCCGGGATGACCATGTCATCAATACCAACGGACGCACCTGAACGCGCTGCATAAGCAAAGCCGGTGTACATCGTCTGGTCCGCAAAAATAACGGTCGGTTTCAGACCCAGAATACGGTAGCAAGTGTTCAGCATTTTGGAGATCGCTTTCTTGCCCAGCGCCTGGTTGACGATGGAGAAAGGCAGACCTTTCGGTACGATCATCCACAGAATGGCGCGACCAACGGTCGTGTCTTTCAGGCTGGTGTGCGCAACGAATTCGCCGTTTTCATCTTTTTCATATTCAGTGATACGCACTTTAACGCGCGCATGCAGAGAGGCCAGACCTGCGCGATAGATACGCTCAGCTTCTTTCGGGCCAGTCAGCACCATGCCTTCGCCTTTGGCGTTAACACAGTCACGGGTCATGTAGTACAGACCCAATACCACGTCCTGAGACGGAACGATGATAGGTTCGCCGTTCGCCGGAGACAGGATGTTGTTGGTAGACATCATCAGCGCACGCGCTTCAAGCTGGGCTTCCAGCGTCAGCGGTACGTGAACAGCCATCTGGTCACCATCGAAGTCGGCGTTATATGCCGCACAAACCAGCGGGTGCAGCTGGATAGCTTTACCTTCGATCAGTACCGGTTCAAATGCCTGGATACCCAGACGGTGCAGAGTCGGTGCACGGTTCAGCAGTACCGGGTGTTCGCGGATAACTTCGTCAAGGATATCCCAAACGACAGCTTCTTCACGCTCAACCATTTTCTTCGCGGCTTTGATGGTGGTGGCAAGGCCACGCAGTTCCAGCTTGCCGTAGATGAACGGTTTGAACAGCTCCAGCGCCATTTTCTTCGGCAGACCGCACTGGTGCAGACGCAGGTATGGACCTACGGTGATTACAGAACGACCGGAGTAGTCAACACGCTTACCGAGCAGGTTCTGACGGAAACGACCCTGCTTACCTTTGATCATGTCGGCCAAAGATTTCAGAGGGCGCTTGTTAGAACCGGTGATCGCACGACCGCGACGACCGTTATCCAGCAGGGCGTCAACCGCTTCCTGCAGCATACGTTTTTCGTTGCGTACGATGATGTCCGGCGCAGCCAGATCCAGCAGACGTTTCAGACGGTTGTTACGGTTAATGACGCGACGATACAGATCGTTCAGATCTGACGTGGCGAAACGACCACCATCCAGCGGAACCAGCGGACGCAGATCTGGCGGCAGAACCGGCAGAACGGTCAGGATCATCCACTCTGGCTTGTTGCCAGACTGTACGAAGGCTTCCAGCAGTTTGATACGCTTGGTCAGCTTCTTACGCTTGGTTTCGGAGTTGGTTTCGTTCAGCTCTTCGCGCAGAGTTTCACACTCTTGCTCCAGATCCATGCTCTTCAGCAGGGCCTGGATAGCTTCCGCACCCATCTTCGCGTCGAATTCGTCACCGAACTCTTCCAGCGCGTCCAGATACTGCTCTTCAGTCAGGATCTGTTGACGTTCCAGGTTGGTCATACCGCCTTCGATAACCACATAAGATTCGAAGTACAGTACGCGTTCGATATCGCGCAGCGGCATATCGAGCAGCAGACCGATACGGGACGGCAGCGATTTCAGGAACCAGATGTGAGCAGTCGGGGACGCTAGCTCGATGTGGCCCATACGCTCACGGCGTACTTTGGTCTGGGTCACTTCAACGCCGCACTTCTCACAAATAACACCACGATGTTTCAGGCGCTTGTACTTACCGCACAGGCACTCGTAGTCTTTTACCGGCCCAAAGATACGGGCGCAGAAAAGGCCGTCACGCTCAGGTTTGAACGTACGGTAGTTGATGGTTTCCGGCTTTTTAACTTCACCGAAAGACCATGAACGGATCATGTCTGGCGAAGCCAGAGCAATTTTGATCGCATCAAACTCTTCGGTTTTAGTCTGCGCTTTCAGAAACTTTAATAAATCTTTCACGGATTTGCTCCCGTCGGAGTTAGCACAATCTGGTGTCGGGTTTTACCCCGACACCAGTGACCTGTTTGAGCGAGAATTACTCGTCTTCCAGTTCGATGTTGATGCCCAGCGAGCGGATCTCTTTCAACAGAACGTTGAAGGATTCCGGCATACCCGGTTCCATCTGATGGTTGCCGTCCACGATGTTCTTATACATCTTGGTACGGCCGTTCACGTCATCAGACTTAACGGTGAGCATTTCCTGTAGGGTGTAGGCGGCGCCGTAAGCTTCCAGCGCCCACACTTCCATCTCCCCGAAGCGCTGACCACCGAACTGCGCCTTACCACCCAGCGGCTGCTGAGTAACCAGGCTGTAAGAACCGGTAGAACGCGCATGCATCTTGTCATCAACTAGGTGGTTCAGTTTCAGCATGTACATGTAACCGACGGTTACCGGACGTTCGAACTGTTCACCCGTACGGCCATCGAACAGGGTGATCTGACCGGAGGTCGGCAGATCGCCCAGTTTCAGCAGCTCTTTGATTTCCGCTTCTTTCGCACCGTCGAACACTGGTGTGGCAATCGGCATACCTTTACGCAGGTTTTCTGCCAGACGCAGCACTTCATCATCGCTGAAGGTGCTCAGGTCGACTTTCTGACGAACGTCGGCGCCCAGATCGTAGGCACGCTGGATGAATTCGCGCAGTTTCGCGACTTCCTGCTGCTGTTTCAGCATGGCGTTAATCTTGTCGCCAATACCTTTCGCAGCCATACCCAGGTGGGTTTCCAGAATCTGACCAATGTTCATACGAGACGGTACGCCCAGCGGGTTCAGTACGATGTCTACCGGCGTGCCGTTTTCATCGTAAGGCATGTCTTCGATCGGGTTGATCTTAGAGATAACACCCTTGTTACCGTGACGACCTGCCATCTTATCACCCGGCTGGATACGGCGTTTAACGGCCAGATAGACCTTCACGATCTTCAGCACGCCCGGCGCCAGATCGTCGCCCTGGGTGATTTTACGGCGCTTCGCTTCAAGTTTTTTCTCGAACTCGTGTTTCAGTTCGTCATACTGCTCAGCCAGTTGTTCCAGCTGATTTTGTTTCTCTTCGTCGGTCAGACCGAGTTCCAGCCAGCGGTCGCGCGGCAGTTTGTCGAGCTTCTCAGCTTCAACGCCGCCGGACACCAGTACCGCACGGATACGGCTAAACAGGCCCGCTTCGAGGATTTGCAGTTCTTCAGACAGGTCTTTTTTCGCCTGCTTGAGCTGCATCTCTTCGATTTCCAGAGCACGTTTGTCTTTTTCTACGCCATCGCGAGTAAAGACCTGAACGTCGATCACCGTACCGGAGACACCGTTAGGTACGCGCAGAGAAGAGTCTTTAACGTCAGACGCTTTCTCACCGAAGATCGCACGCAGCAGTTTCTCTTCCGGCGTCAGCTGGGTTTCACCTTTCGGCGTCACCTTACCGACCAGAATGTCGCCGCCGGTCACTTCCGCACCGATGTAAACGATACCGGATTCATCCAGTTTGGAGAGCGCAGCTTCACCCACGTTCGGGATATCAGCGGTGATCTCTTCCGGCCCCAGCTTGGTGTCGCGGGACACGCACGCCAGTTCCTGAATGTGGATGGTGGTGAAACGGTCTTCCTGAACCACACGCTCGGAGACGAGGATGGAGTCTTCGAAGTTGTAGCCGTTCCACGGCATGAACGCCACGCGCATGTTCTGACCGAGCGCCAGTTCACCGAGGTCGGTGGACGGACCGTCTGCCAGCACGTCGCCGCGTTCAACCGGCTCGCCCAGAGACACACATGGCATCTGGTTGATACAGGTGTTCTGGTTAGAGCGGGTGTATTTGGTCAGGTTATAGATGTCGATACCTGCTTCACCCGGGTACATCTCGTCTTCGTTAACTTTGATAACGATACGGGACGCATCCACGTACTGAACAGTACCGCCACGTTTAGCTACTGCAGTAACACCGGAGTCGACGGCGACAGCACGTTCCATACCGGTACCCACCAGCGGCTTATCAGCACGCAGAGTCGGAACCGCCTGACGTTGCATGTTCGCACCCATCAATGCACGGTTGGCGTCATCGTGTTCCAGGAACGGGATCAGGGACGCACCGACGGAGACCACCTGCTGGGTGGAAACGTCCATGTAGTCAACCTGGTCACGGCTGAACAAGCTGGATTCGCCTTTGCTACGGCAGGTAACCAAATCTTCTACAAAGTGGCCTTCGTCATCCAGGTTGGAGTTCGCCTGAGCGATAACGTAGTTGCCTTCTTCGATAGCAGACAGGTAATGAATTTCGTCAGTGACCACGCCATCAACCACACGACGGTACGGCGTCTCAAGGAAGCCATATTCGTTAGTCTGTGCGTACACGGACAGGGAGTTGATCAGACCGATGTTCGGACCTTCCGGCGTTTCGATAGGACATACGCGACCGTAGTGCGTCGGGTGTACGTCTCGAACTTCGAAGCCTGCGCGTTCGCGGGTCAGACCGCCTGGGCCGAGTGCGGAGATACGACGTTTGTGCGTAATCTCAGACAGCGGGTTGTTCTGGTCCATAAACTGAGACAGCTGGCTGGAACCAAAGAACTCTTTCACTGCGGCGGAAATCGGCTTGGCGTTGATCATATCCTGAGGCATCAGGGTATCCAGATCGCCCAGAGACAGACGCTCTTTCACCGCACGCTCTACACGCACCAGGCCAACGCGGAACTGGTTTTCCGCCATTTCGCCGACGGAACGGATACGACGGTTGCCGAGGTGGTCGATATCATCCACTTCGCCTTTACCATTACGGATATCGATGAGCTTCTTCATGACATCAATGATGTCGTCTTTGCTCAGGATACCGGAACCTTCGATTTCGTCGCGCAGCAGAGAACGGTTGAACTTCATACGACCCACCGCAGACAGGTCATAGCGGTCTTCGGAGAAGAACAGGTTCTCGAACAGGCTTTCAGCCGCTTCACGAGTCGGCGGCTCACCAGGGCGCATCATGCGGTAGATTTCTACCAGCGCGCTCAGACGATCGTTAGTTGGGTCGACGCGTACCGTTTCAGAAATGTACGGGCCGTGGTCCAGATCGTTGGTAAACAGCGTTTCGATACGCTTGTGGCCGGACTGGCTCAGCTTAGCCAGCAGATCCAGGCTCAGCTCCATGTTCGCCGCGCAGATCAGCTCGCCAGTGGATTCGTCAACGTAGTCTTTAGAGACGACTTTACCTGCGATGTACTCAACCGGAACTTCGATATGCTTGATATCGTCTTTTTCCAGCTGACGGATGTGACGCGCGGTAATGCGACGGCCTTTTTCAACGTACACTTTGCCGTTAGCTTCGATATCGAACGACGCGGTTTCGCCGCGCAGACGTTCTGGAATCAGCTCCATCTGCAGCTTGTTGTCGCGAATTTCGAAGACGACTTTCTCAAAGAACAGGTCAAGGATCTGCTCAGTGGTGTAGTTCAGCGCACGCAGGATGATGGTCGCAGGCAGTTTACGGCGACGGTCGATACGCACGAACAGGTTGTCCTTCGGATCGAATTCGAAGTCCAGCCAAGAACCACGGTAAGGAATGATGCGCGCGTTATACAGCACTTTACCCGAAGAGTGGGTTTTACCTTTGTCGGAGTCAAAGAAGACGCCAGGGCTACGGTGCAGCTGAGAAACGATAACACGCTCAGTACCGTTGATAACAAAGGTACCGTTGTCGGTCATGAGCGGAATTTCGCCCATGTAGACTTCTTGTTCTTTAATGTCTTTTACGGTGCCTTCCGGCGCTTCGCGCTCGTAGATCACCAGACGCAGTTTTACGCGCAGCGGTGCGGAATAGGTCACGCCACGGATCTGACATTCCTGAACGTCAAACACCGGTTCGCCAAGGCGGTAGCTGACGTACTGCAGCTCGGAATTACCGCTGTAGCTCTGAATCGGGAACACGGAACGGAAGGCTGCTTCCAGGCCGTACTGCCCTTCAGGATCTTGCTCGATAAACTTCTGAAACGAGTCAAGCTGGATAGAAAGGAGATAAGGTACATCCAGAACTTGTGGACGTTTACCAAAATCCTTACGAATACGTTTTTTCTCGGTATAGGAGTAAACCATAGGGTTCCTCAGCTCGCTGACAAGTCGACCCATCTGTCCTGCGGGGGACAGTTTGTGCAACACTATTTTGTTGACCGGAAAATGGATACTTTCCGCAATGCCTGTTGCTATCACGCTTAAACCATTTCATTGCGATTTACACAGAACGTACGCTCTGTCGCAGTATATTAAGTCGTCGATAGAAACAAGCATTGAAAGGCACAGCAGTAGTCAAACAGTGTGAAACGCTACTGGCGCCTTACAGCGCAAAAAGGCTGGTGACTAAAAAGTCACCAGCCATCAGCCTGATTTCTCAGGCTGCAACCGGAAGGGTTGGCTTATTTAACTTCAACTTCAGCGCCAGCTTCTTCCAGAGATTTTTTCAGTGCTTCAGCGTCATCTTTGCTCACGCCTTCTTTCAGAGCGGCCGGAGCAGATTCTACCAGGTCTTTAGCTTCTTTCAGACCCAGGCCAGTTGCGCCACGTACTGCTTTGATAACAGCAACTTTGTTAGCGCCAGCAGCTTTCAGAATTACGTCGAATTCAGTTTTTTCTTCAGCAGCTTCAGCCGGGCCAGCAGCTACAGCTACAGCAGCAGCAGCGGAAACACCGAATTTTTCTTCCATTGCAGAAATCAGTTCTACAACGTCCATTACGGACATAGCGGATACTGCTTCAATGATTTGATCTTTAGTGATAGACATTTAAATTGTTCCTGAATATCAGAATAAGTTTATACGTAAGCAAATGCTTGATAAAGACAACTGCGATTACGCAGCTTCTTTTGCATCGCGTACAGCAGCCAGTGTGCGAACCAGTTTGCCAGCCGAAGCTTCTTTCATGGTTGCCATCAGGCGTGCAATTGCTTCTTCGTAGGTCGGCAGAGTTGCCAGGCGGTCGATCTGAGACGCCGGGATCAGCTCACCTTCAAAGGCTGCAGCTTTGACCTCAAATTTTGCATTCGCTTTCGCGAACTCTTTGAACAGACGAGCAGCAGCGCCCGGGTGTTCCATAGAGTATGCAATCAGGGTCGGACCAACAAACGTGTCTTTCAGGCACTCGAACTGAGTACCTTCAACGACGCGGCGCAGCAGGGTGTTACGAACAACACGCATGTATACGCCAGCTTCACGACCTGCTTTACGCAGTTCAGTCATTTTATCTACAGTTACGCCACGGGAATCCGCAACTACTGCAGACAGCGCGCCTTTGGCTACTTCGCTGACTTCAGCAACAATCGCTTGTTTGTCTTGAAGATTTAAAGCCATTAGCTTTGCTCCTGGATGTTTGCCGGAACTCATGTTCCGGAACTCACTTCACTCATCTCAACGAGAAGAGCGTCTTAATACGGTGAGCAGAAACAAGCCAGAGTATCAAAAATAATCTTAGCGTTCTGTCACCGTCTACGCAGGGGATTAAGCCTCTTGCGAGACGCCTGCGGTCTTCGACGGAGGCCTGGATAGGCCAGGCTCCAACGAACAAATCTTTTCTATCCGCCGCTATTCAGCTTGTGGCGGCGTTGGCTTCCTTCGTTCGCACCAGTCACATAGTTAGCTATGCTCCTGGCGACTCACTCAGTTGCCGCCTTGCCACAACCCGAATATCTCGGATATACGTCTGCAACTAGCAGAATACGTGGGGGTAAGATTGTAGACAAAATCACCGCCCACGTAAAGACTAATCTTAGTTCGCAGATGCGCTCAGACCAGCCTGATCAACGGCAACGCCAGCACCCATGGTGGTGGAGATGCTAACTTTCTTGATGTACACGCCTTTCGCCTGGCTCGGTTTTGCTTTTTTCAGCGCAACCAGCAGAGCTTCCAGGTTTTCTTTCAGTTTGTCAGCGTCAAAGTCCACTTTACCGATGGTGGTGTGGATGATGCCGTTTTTGTCGTTACGGTAACGAACCTGACCTGCTTTAGCGTTCTTAACCGCTTCAGCAACGTTAGGGGTTACGGTACCGACTTTCGGGTTTGGCATCAGGCCGCGCGGACCCAGAACCTGGCCCAGCTGGCCAACAACGCGCATTGCATCCGGGGATGCGATAACAACGTCGAAGTTCATTTCGCCTTTCTTGATCTGGTCAGCCAGATCTTCCATACCTACCAGCTCAGCGCCAGCAGCTTTAGCTGCTTCAGCGTTCGGGCCCTGGGTAAATACGGCAACGCGAACAGAACGGCCAGTACCGTGCGGCAGTACAGTCGCGCCACGAACGTTCTGGTCAGATTTACGAGCATCGATGCCGAGGTTAACGGCAACGTCAACGCTTTCGTTGAATTTAGCAGTGGCCAGCTCTTTCAGCAGGGCAATAGCTTCGTTGATGTCGTACTGTTTGGTCGCATCAACTTTTTCACGGATCACGCGCATACGCTTGGTCAGTTTAGCCATTTCTTAGTCCTCCACTACCAGGCCCATGGAACGTGCAGTACCTTCGATGGAGCGAGTCATCGCTTCAATGTCGGCACCGGTCATGTCGGCAGCTTTGGTCTGCGCGATTTCCTGCAGCTGAGCGCGGGAAATTTTACCTACTTTGTCTTTGTTCGGCTTGCCGGAACCAGACTTGATACCAGCCGCTTTTTTCAGCAGAACAGCTGCCGGAGGCGTTTTGGTAACGAAGGTGAAAGAACGGTCAGCGTAAACGGTAATAACAACCGGAATCGGCAGACCTTTTTCGATGGAATCCGTTTTTGCGTTGAACGCTTTGCAGAATTCCATGATGTTCACACCCTGCTGACCCAGTGCTGGACCAACCGGCGGACTCGGGTTCGCCATACCAGCTGCAACCTGCAGCTTGACGTAGGCTTGTACTTTCTTAGCCATTCTAAATTCCTCGAATTGGGTAGTATCGCTTCAAAGAAGCTCCCCGTGATAAATATCGCTTTATGGGCATAAGGCCCATAAAAACAAAAGGCGCGAAATTGTATGTCAATTTCGCGCCCTATGCAACGATTAGATCGCTGCTTTTTTGATCGCAGCCTTACGCTTTCTCAACCTGGCTGAAGTCCAGCTCTACCGGGGTCGCACGACCGAAGATAGAAACAGACACTTTCAGGCGAGACTTCTCATAATCGACTTCTTCGACAACGCCGTTAAAGTCTGCGAACGGACCGTCGTTAACACGAACCATTTCACCCGGTTCAAACAGAGTTTTCGGCCGCGGCTTATCGCCAACCTGCTGCAGGCGGTTCATGATCGCATCGACTTCTTTGTCGCTGATCGGCGCCGGACGGTCAGACGTACCGCCGATAAAGCCCATCACACGCGGCACGCTGCGCACCAGGTGCCAGCTTGCGTCGTTCATGACCATCTGGACCAGAACGTAACCCGGGAAGAATTTGCGTTCGCTTTTGCGACGCTGGCCGCCACGGATCTCAACGACTTCTTCAGTCGGCACCATGACTTCGCCAAACAGCTCTTCCATATTGTGTAATTTGATATGCTCGCGCAGCGATGTGGCTACGCGGCCTTCAAAACCGGAAAACGCCTGAACGACGTACCAGCGCTTTTTAGGTGCTTCAGACATCTCAGAACCTCAGGCCAGTGATAAAGGATACCAGGCGAACCAGAATACCATCCAGTCCCCACAGGATCAGTGACATAACTGCGGTAACCGCAGCGACGATCAGCGTGGTGTGCAGCGTTTCCTGGCGAGTCGGCCAAATGACCTTACGGACTTCGGTTCTCGCTTCACGGGCAAAAGCAACGGTTGCTTTACCTTTTGTCGTCAACAGCGCGACACCACCCGCTGCAGCAATCAGAATTACTACGGCCAGCGCACGCAGCGGCAGCATCATGTCGCGATAGAGGTAGTTGCCGACGATTGCGACGATCAGCAATATGGCAACAACTATCCACTTCATCGCTTCCAGGCCGCGCCCGCTCCCTTGAGCTTCGGTATTCGCACTCATAAACCAACCTGTCAGAAGTATTCTACAAACATTTTCACCCCGCAATCGCGAGGCAAACCAAATCGAAACGCTTATTCGCCTTTCGGATTATACGCCCTCTACAGAGCCTGTCTCAGCAATGATTATGACAAATAAAATCACTGATGAGCCAGGTTCTGGTGTGAAAGCGTGCAAAAAGGGCATCAAATGATGCCCTTTTATTGCGCATTGCGTCAAATGTTATCAGCGATTAGCCGAGAACTTTAGCAACAACGCCCGCGCCAACGGTACGGCCGCCTTCACGGATTGCGAAACGCAGA
>NZ_JBKFRY010000024.1:0-26124 GCF_046569105.1 Salmonella sp. 741265073_HBA
CCGACCGGCTGTTTGTGTGAAGTGATTCACATCCGCCGTGTCGATGGAGGCGCATTATAGGGATCCCATTTTTTTGCACAAGCGTTTTTTGGATCTTTTTTTCTGTTTGTTGATTTTTCATCCCTTTCGCTCCATTCCTGCGCAAAGTGGCGATTTTTTGATGCTATCTCCCCTTGCACAACGCCGTTAAAGCAACCAAAGTCTTCATGACTATTCATTTATGATGAGGTAGACATGTCTGACACATTACGTCCTTATAAGGATCTTTTTCCTGAAATCGGTCAGCGCGTGATGATCGATACCAGCAGCGTGGTTATTGGCGATGTCCGTCTGGCGGATGATGTCGGGATCTGGCCGCTTGTGGTGATTCGCGGCGATGTGAATTACGTTGCGATAGGGGCTCGTACGAACATTCAGGATGGCAGCGTTCTTCACGTAACCCACAAGTCTCCATCCAATCCACACGGCAACCCATTAATCATTGGCGAAGATGTTACCGTTGGCCATAAAGTTATGCTGCACGGCTGTACCATCGGTAACCGCGTACTGGTCGGTATGGGCTCCATTGTGCTGGATGGCGCGATAATAGAAGATGACGTAATGATTGGCGCGGGAAGCCTGGTGCCGCAGCACAAACGGCTGGAAAGCGGCTATTTATATCTTGGCAGTCCGGTAAAACAGATCCGCCCCCTAAGCGATGCTGAGAGATCGGGCCTGCAATACTCCGCCAATAACTATGTAAAATGGAAAGACGACTATCTTTCTCAGGATAACCATATCCAACCGTGATCGTCTTCCTGCTGGGCCAGGATTAATGCTTCAGCCTCTTCTTCCAGGTCCCAGCGATACTCACGAAAAATGGCCAGCCATTGCTCCGCTGTTTCTCCACCAAAGCGATACGCCAGTACATCTTTTTTTATTGCACACGTGAGTTGCATCCCATTAACCAGGGCGGGAAAGATGACAGCGCTGGCGGCAGTATCCCATTCTTCGCGGTCAGGAAATTGTATGGCCTGGTTCACGCTAATAATTCCTGCTGTAGCAGCTCAATCACTGGCTCGACCTGCGGTAATACACCGTGCCAAAGCAAAACGGCATGTGCAGCCTGCCCCACCAGCATTCCCAGCCCATCTGCGTAGCGTTTTGCGCCCTGTTGTACACACCAGGAGAGAAATGGCGTATTCCCTTTTTGATAGAACATGTCATAGCAACAGAGGGAAGGGTGAATAAGTGACGCCGGAATCGCCGGGATTTCGCCCCGTATGCCGCTGGAGGTCGCATTAATAATCAGGTCAAACTCACAACCATCCAGCTTGTCCATATCCGTGGCATGAACGCTGCCGGTATGAGCAAAGATTTTCGCCAACGCTTCGGCACGTGAAGCTGTACGGTTAGTGATAGTGACCGCGCAATCCAAAGAAAGCAGAGGTAACAGCACGCCCCGGGATGCGCCGCCCGCGCCAATCAGCAAAATACGCCATCCTGGGCGGATAAAATTTAACCGTTTGAGATCGCTTAATAAACCGATACCGTCAGTATTGTCGCCAAGCAAACGACCATCTTCCAGCCGCTTTAATGTATTGACTGCTCCCGCCAGCGATGCTCGTTCCGTTAACTCATCCGATCGCGCAAACGCCTCCTCTTTAAAAGGTACTGTGATGTTTGCGCCTTTTCCCCCTGCCGCGAAAAAAGCATCAAGCGTATTAATGAAATTATTAATAGGGGCCAGCACGCGACCATAGGGGTGAACAATATCTAGCTGCTGAGCAAATTGCTGATGAATAAATGGCGATTTGCTGTGAGCAATCGGATTTCCAAAAACAGCATAGGTTTCCATCATATTACCCCTGTCGAAACAGTTCGCCCGTCAGAGCATCGCGAATTTCTGAAGGATTTAAACGCCCACCCGTTGCGCCTTCAACCACCGGAAAATCATCGCCAAATTGCGCACGTACCTCTTCAACGGTACGACATGGCGGTAATCCGCTCAGATTGGCGCTGGTGGAAACCAGCGGTTTGCCATACGCATTGCATAGCGCGACCACCAGCGGGTGGTTGGTAACACGAACGGCCAGGGAATCAAAACGTCCCGTGAGCCAACGCGGCGTTGTCGCGGGCGCAGGAAAAACAAACGTTACCGGCCCGGGCCAGCAATCAAATACCGCTTTACGCTGTGCGGCGGTAAGTATGCTGTCATCAATATAAGGTTTTAACTGCTCAAAGCTGGCGGCAATCAAAATGAGTCCCTTATCGACGGGCCGTTGTTTTAACGCCAGCAGGCGCGTAACGGCTGTTTCACTATCGGGATCGCAGCCGACGCCGAAAACGGCTTCTGTTGGATAAGCGATGACATTTTCTTTATTCAGGAGATCTACCGCTGCGACGATAGATCCTGTTGGCAGGTTATTATTCACTTGTTTATTCCACCGGAACCGGCTTTCCACATTGTTTACTGGCGCAAAAGCGCTTCACGCCCTGCGCGGTTTTCTTTTCGATGAGTAGCGGATAATGGCACTCGGGGCATTCCCCCGCAACCGGTGTGAAGTTAATGACGAACTGACATTCCGGGTAGCGATCGCAGGAATGAAAGATTTTACCGTAACGAGAACGGCGCTGGACCAAATGTCCTTGCTGGCAGGCTGGACAGGCAATCGCCGTTTCATCCGGTTTATCAATAACCACTGTATGTTCACATTGCGGATACTGACTGCATCCGATGAACATGCCAAAGCGCCCCTGACGCAGCACCAGTACGGCGCCACACTCAGGACACAGTTGCCCCTCCAGAATTTTAACGATATGTCCGTCCGCCTGACTTTTCAGCGGACGAACGTAATCGCATTCCGGATAGCGAGAACAGCCGAGAAACGGACCATGTTTCCCGGAGCGAATTACCAGTTCGGCCCCGCACTGCGGGCAGGGCTCATTTTTACGCACCGAAAACAGTGCTGATTTAGCCATATTCACTCATGCAGCATTAACACCTATCAATGCAGCATACCTTCATTTACCTCAAAGAGTAATTCTTCCATTTGCTGATAGGCGTTTTCACAGCCCGGAATGTTGAATAACACCATCAAAATAACCCATTTCAAGTCTTCCAGGTCAAACTCTGCGGTATCCAGCGCCAGCACACGCTCAATCACCATTTCTCGTGTTTCGAGGTTTAGCACCTGAATCTGCTCAAGGAATAACAGGAACCCCCGGCAACTGGCATCAAGCCTTTCACACTCTTCAACCGTATAAATGCGCATTGAAAGAGGGTCGGAAGCAAGTTGCATGGGTTCCGCGAGGCCATCCTGATAGTCAGCGAGTTTTTCCAGCCACAGCAGCGCATTGTAGATGTCTTCGCGATCAAACCCAGCGTCGGTGAGATCACGCTCCAGTCTGTCCTGATCCACGCGCAGCTCGGCTTCGTTATGGATGTATGTTTCAAACAAATACATTAGTACGTCGAACATGGCTTGCCCTCCTTAATCGGACATAGCCGCCGGGTACAGCTGCGATCCATCCTGCTAACTCCAGTTCGAGTAGCTGAGCCACTACCGCTGGCACAGGTTGGCCGGCACGTTCAGCGACGACGTCAACAGGTGTTACCTCATCTCCTACGTTAGCCAGGAGCTCAGGAAATGGCAATGCCGCCTCATCCTGATTTAGTGAATAAAGTGAATTTTCCGCCGTAGTTGGCAACCAGTGTAAGCCGTATTGCAAATTTTCCAGAATATCCTCCGGCGTCGTCACAAGCGTGGCCCCTTGTTTAATTAACCAGTGCGTTCCTTCGCTTCCCGGACTACCGATAGGGCCTGGTAATGCAAAAACGTCCCGCCCCTGTTCAAGCGCGCAGCGCGCCGTCACCAACGAACCGCTGCGCAACGCCGCCTCAATCACCAGCACGCCTTTGCTCAGTCCGCTGATAATGCGGTTTCTGCGAGGAAAATTTTGCGGTAGCGGAGGCGTTGAAAGCGGAAATTCTGAGACCACTGCGCCGCCGGTGGCAATCAAGTTTTCAGCCAGCATGGCATGTCGACGAGGATAAATCTTTGCCAAACCATTCCCTAACACCGCTACACTTTTCCCCCCCATACTCACCGCGGCGTTGTGTGCTACGCCATCAATTCCCCGGGCAAGGCCGCTGGTGATCGTCAAACCGCTTTTCGCAAGGCTTTCGCAAAGCAGACGTCCCCAGCGTTCTCCATACCAGGAGTGGCTCCGGCTTCCTACGACGGCAAGTTGGCAGGTATGCAGACAGGCAGGATCGCCGTCAATAAAAATAGCGCCGGGATAATCGTCAATAGCACGCAGTTGGGGAGGATAAATCTCACTATCCGCACACAGAAAATGGTGCTGCGGTAGTTCAAGCCAGCGTAATGTCTCATCAAGCACACCTGCTGGAAGCTGTAAAAAACGTTCAGCTTGCCGCGCGGTAAGACCAGCCTCCTGAAGGTGCGTGCGATTTATCTGAGGCTGGCGAATAAGCGAGTTCGCGATGTTCAACATCGCCTCGCCATAAAGGTCGCCGACGTACATTAAACGTAACCAAATTTCGGTACGGGCCATCCTTTCCCTCCCCTGCCACAAGCAGTCTGAACAATCTTTGCGATTGGTCACTGATGCTGTCAATCAGGTGGGGATTTGTCTAGAATAGAGGTAATAATCTTTTCAACTCCTGAACACAACTCTGGATAATTATGTCAGTTTTGCAAGTGTTACATATTCCGGACGAGCGCCTTCGCAAAGTCGCAAAGCCGGTTGAAGAAGTGAATGCAGAAATTCAGCGTATCGTCGATGATATGTTCGAAACGATGTACGCGGAAGAAGGTATCGGTCTGGCCGCAACGCAGGTCGATATCCACCAGCGGATCATCGTGATTGACGTTTCGGAAAACCGCGACGAGCGCCTGGTACTCATTAACCCGGAATTGCTGGAGAAAAGTGGCGAAACGGGTATAGAAGAAGGCTGTCTGTCGATTCCGGAACAACGCGCTTTAGTGCCGCGCGCCGAGAAAGTGAAAATCCGCGCGCTGGATCGCGACGGCAACCCGTTTGAGCTTGAAGCGGATGGTTTGCTGGCAATCTGCATTCAGCATGAGATGGATCACCTGGTCGGTAAACTGTTTATCGATTATTTGTCGCCGCTGAAACAACAACGTATTCGTCAGAAAGTAGAAAAACTCGACCGCCTGAACGCCCGGGCTTAAAGGACAAGAACCAACGTGTCAGATTCACTACGTATTATTTTTGCGGGTACACCTGACTTTGCAGCGCGTCATCTCGACGCGCTGTTAACTTCTGGACATAACGTTGTCGGCGTATTTACCCAACCCGATCGTCCAGCAGGTCGCGGCAAAAAGTTGATGCCCAGCCCGGTAAAAGTGCTGGCGGAAGAAAAAGGCCTGCCCGTTTTCCAGCCCGTGTCGCTTCGTCCTCAGGAAAACCAGCATCTGGTTGCTGACTTACATGCCGACGTCATGGTTGTCGTAGCATATGGTCTGATTCTCCCAAAGGCAGTGCTGGATATGCCCCGTCTCGGATGTATCAACGTTCACGGTTCGCTGCTTCCACGCTGGCGCGGCGCGGCGCCTATTCAGCGCTCACTCTGGGCAGGCGATGCGGAAACCGGCGTCACAATTATGCAGATGGATGTAGGGCTGGATACCGGCGACATGCTGTATAAACTTGCGTGCCCGATTACCGCAGAAGATACCAGTGGCTCACTGTATAATAAGTTGGCTGAACTTGGCCCGCAGGGGTTAATTACCACACTAAAACAACTGGCGGACGGCACAGCGACGCCTGAAGCGCAGAATGAAGCGCTGGTTACTCATGCGGAAAAGCTCAGTAAAGAAGAAGCGCGTATTGACTGGTCTCTCTCCGCAGCACAGCTGGAGCGTTGCATTCGCGCCTTTAATCCGTGGCCAATGAGCTGGCTGGAAATCGACGGCCAGCCGGTAAAAGTCTGGCAGGCGTCCGTCATTGAGGACGCCACGCAGTCGCTGCCGGGAACCATTCTGGCCGCGACGAAACAGGGCATTCAGGTTGCAACAGGCAAGGGGATATTAAATTTGCTTTCGCTTCAGCCTGCCGGCAAAAAAGCGATGAGCGCCCAGGATCTGTTAAATTCACGCCGGGAATGGTTTATTCCTGGTAACCGTCTTGCCTGACGGTCACGTCTTTATAAGCCCGGTGTTACCGGGCATTTTTATTTTATACATATGAAAAAACAAAACAATTTACGTAGTCTGGCAGCACAGGCCGTTGAACAGGTCGTCGAGCAGGGACAATCATTAAGTAATGTGCTCCCGCCGCTGCAACAAAAAGTCGCCGATAAAGACAAAGCGCTACTTCAGGAGCTGTGCTTTGGCGTCCTGCGCACTCTTTCACAGCTGGAATGGCTGATCAATAAGCTGATGTCTCGTCCAATGACCGGCAAGCAGCGTACTGTGCATTACTTAATTATGGTCGGCTTTTATCAGTTGCTGTACACCCGCGTCCCTCCCCATGCGGCGCTGGCTGAAACCGTTGAAGGCGCGGTCGCCATCAAACGTCCGCAGTTGAAAGGGTTAATTAACGGCGTCCTGCGCCAGTTCCAGCGCCAGCAGGAAACGTTGCTTAATGAGTTTGCGACCAGCGATGCGCGCTTTTTACATCCCGGTTGGCTGGTAAAGCGTTTGCAAAATGCCTACCCCACACAGTGGCAACGCATTATTGAAGCGAATAACCAGCGTCCACCGATGTGGCTACGTGTAAATCGTACACACCACACCCGCGACGGTTGGCTTGGCTTACTTGAAGACGCAGGCATGAAGGGATATCCGCATCCCGATTATCCCGACGCTGTACGTCTGGAAACGCCAGCTCCGGTACATGCTTTACCCGGTTTTGCTGAGGGTTGGGTAACTGTCCAGGATGCCTCTGCGCAGGGATGTGCGGTTTTTCTCGCTCCTCAGAACGGTGAGCACATTTTAGACTTGTGCGCCGCGCCCGGCGGTAAAACCACGCATATTCTCGAAGTGGCCCCCGAAGCAGATGTGTTGGCGGTTGATATTGATGAACAACGGCTCTCCCGCGTTTACGACAACCTAAAGCGTCTTGGGATGAAAGCGACAGTTAAACAAGGGGATGGACGTTATCCCGCCCAATGGTGCGGCGAGCAGCAGTTTGACCGTATTCTGCTGGATGCGCCCTGCTCCGCAACCGGCGTCATTCGCCGTCATCCAGATATCAAATGGCTGCGTCGCGATCGCGATATCGCGGAACTGACGCAATTACAGGCGGAAATTCTTGATGCCGTCTGGCCGCGCCTGAAACCCGGCGGGACGCTGGTTTACGCCACCTGCTCCGTACTGCCGGAAGAAAACCGCGATCAGATCAAAGCCTTTTTGCAACGCACTCCCGATGCTGCGCTCAGCGAAACGGGAACACCTGATCAGCCAGGACAGCAAAATCTGCCGGGCAGCGAAGAAGGTGATGGGTTCTTTTACGCTAAGCTAATCAAGAAGTGATGAGATAACGGGCCACGACTGATGAAAATTATCATACTGGGCGCAGGGCAAGTTGGCGGAACACTGGCGGAAAACCTGGTCGGCGAAAACAACGACATCACGGTGGTTGATACCAACGGCGAACGGTTACGCAGTTTGCAAGATAAGTTCGATCTACGCGTAGTTCAGGGGCATGGTTCGCATCCCCGCGTGTTGCGCGAAGCGGGCGCTGACGATGCGGATATGCTGGTCGCTGTCACCAGTTCAGATGAAACTAATATGGTTGCCTGTCAGGTAGCCTATTCACTCTTCAACACTCCAAACCGTATCGCTCGCATTCGCTCCCCGGACTATGTTCGCGATGCGGATAAACTCTTTCATTCTGAAGCGGTTCCGATTGATCATCTGATCGCGCCGGAGCAGTTGGTTATCGATAATATTTATCGTCTGATCGAGTATCCGGGAGCATTACAGGTTGTAAACTTTGCCGAAGGGAAAGTCAGTCTGGCAGTAGTAAAAGCCTACTATGGCGGTCCACTAATAGGTAACGCGCTCTCGACAATGCGAGAGCATATGCCGCATATCGATACCCGTGTTGCCGCAATTTTCCGCCATGACAGACCAATCCGTCCTCAGGGCTCGACTATCGTGGAAGCAGGGGATGAAGTCTTCTTTATTGCGGCTTCACAGCATATCCGTGCAGTAATGAGCGAATTACAGCGTCTGGAAAAACCCTACAAGCGCATCATGCTGGTGGGCGGCGGCAATATCGGCGCCGGGCTGGCAAGGCGTCTGGAAAAAGACTATAGCGTTAAATTGATCGAACGCGATCAACAACGCGCCGCAGAACTGGCTGAGAAACTGCAAAACACGATCGTCTTTTTTGGCGACGCTTCCGATCAGGAATTGCTGGCGGAGGAGCATATTGATCAGGTCGATCTCTTTATCGCGGTCACTAACGATGATGAAGCCAATATCATGTCCGCGATGTTGGCTAAGCGGATGGGTGCCAAAAAAGTGATGGTGCTGATTCAGCGTCGAGCTTATGTCGATCTTGTGCAGGGTAGCGTTATAGATATTGCGATTTCTCCGCAGCAGGCCACCATCTCTGCATTACTGAGCCATGTGCGTAAAGCAGATATCGTCGGCGTTTCCTCACTACGTCGCGGGGTTGCCGAAGCCATCGAAGCCGTCGCGCACGGCGATGAAAGCACTTCCCGCGTGGTTGGCCGCGTCATTGACGAAATTAAACTGCCGCCAGGCACCATTATTGGCGCGGTCGTTCGCGGTAATGATGTCATGATTGCTAATGACAATTTGCGCATTGAACAAGGCGATCACGTCATTATGTTTTTGACCGATAAAAAGTTTATTACCGACGTCGAACGTCTGTTCCAGCCAAGTCCTTTCTTCCTCTAATTTAAGGGGCGCTCATTCAGCGCCCTTTTTAATTCCCTTTATTTATCAAGGTTTAATTTATTTCGCTAAACAGAAGCCGTAAATGGAAAATGCCTTAGCATTTGTTAAACTTATAACGTCAGCTGCATAGGGAGAATAAAAATGAGTTTTATTAAAGAATTTCGCGAATTCGCGATGCGCGGGAATGTTGTGGATTTGGCAGTGGGTGTCATTATTGGCGCGGCATTCGGTAAGATTGTTTCTTCACTGGTTGCCGATATCATTATGCCGCCGTTGGGATTGTTAATCGGCGGGATCGACTTTAAACAATTTGCTTTTACGTTACGCGAAGCGCAGGGAGATATTCCGGCGGTCGTCATGCATTACGGCGTGTTTATCCAGAACGTATTTGATTTTGTGATTGTGGCCTTTGCTATCTTTGTTGCCATTAAGCTTATCAACAGACTCAACCGTAAAAAAGCAGAAGAGCCGGCAGCTCCGCCAGCGCCTTCTAAAGAGGAAGTGTTATTGGGCGAAATCCGCGATCTGCTGAAAGAACAAAATAACCGTTCTTAATAAGCAGAAGGCCAGTGGTAAAAAAGTCACTTACTTTCTTGCCACTGGCCTCCCAGTTCCCTCGATTACCGTGTTTACCTTTACGCAGATAACTTCCTTTGCCTTTCTTATTTTTTTCAACGCGTTGCCTGAACAGTGGATCATGCAGTAATGCCTCAATGGCATTGTCCTTTATCTGCCCTTTCTTATGTTGATAACGACTCATAATGTCTCCCGATTGTATAAATTAACGGCGCGAGTGTAGCCCCGCCGGTTCAATAAATCAACATCCTGATTTCGCTCCACTGGCCCCCTGCTCCAGGGCTTCCAGAATGGAACAATAGACGCTACTGTGGGCCGTTCCGCAACAAGCATCATTAAGCCTTTGTAATGAACGCTGCATCGTTTGCAGTTCCGCAATCCTGGCTTCAACCTCCTGCAATCGCTCTTGCACAATACTTTTTGACTCCTGACAGGTATGGTGCTCAGGATCAATTCGGATCGATAAAAGTTCGCGGATCGAGTCGAGCGTGAAACCCAACTGTCGCGCATAACGAATAAATTTGAGACGCTGCAGATCGTTTTCGGTATACAGACGAAACCCGCCTTCAGTACGTACCTCATGATCCATCATCTGCTGTTTTTCATAGTAGCGAATGGTATCAGGCGTTACGTCTGCCAGCTTTGCCAGCTCACCAATGCGATACATACAAGCTCCGTTAATTATCGTTGATTTTATGCAGCAGTTTTTCTGCATACTCACCGTGTAAAAAGTCGGTACTCAACCCAGCCTGCCGAAGTTTTAGTTCAAGCAGCGAGAGCCGGCGACTAACCTGATGGTATCGAGGGTCATCTTCCCGGATACTGTTGAGGATATCAAGTAACTGAATAGCGTCTCTGCGCTGCTCCAGTTCAGGGGGAAGACAGCCCGCATTCTTGAGTAAGCGATAACCCGCACGAAGTTCCGCCGGCACATGAGAATCATCATCCAGAATAAGCGGCTCGCCGCGGCCAGGCAGATTATCAAACTCGCCTTTACGCTGTGCCTCGATAATATGACGCTCTGCCCACTGGTCAAGTAACCACATACGTCGCTCCAGGGATTGAACGAAAAGAATACAATTATTGTAGATATATGGGGTTCAGGAGGGTATAAAAAAACCCGCCGAAGCGGGTTTTTTTACGTTACTACAGATTACTCTGCAGCAGCTTCTGTTTTCTCTGAACGATCAACCAGCTCGATGTATGCCATCGGCGCGTTGTCGCCTGCACGGAAGCCACACTTCAGAATGCGAGTGTAACCACCGGCGCGGCTCGCGAAACGCGGGCCCAGCTCGTTAAACAGTTTTGCCACGATCTCGTTATCACGAGTACGGGCGAATGCCAGACGACGATTAGCAACGCTATCAGTCTTGGCAAGAGTAATCAGCGGCTCAACTACGCGACGCAGCTCTTTCGCTTTAGGCAGGGTCGTCTTGATGATTTCATGACGAACCAGTGAACCTGCCATGTTGCGGAACATAGCCTGGCGATGGCTGCTGTTGCGGTTCAGTTGACGACCACTCTTACGATGGCGCATGACCTTATCCTTCTCAGTAAAACCTTAACCTGTGATCCGGTTACTCGTCAGCGATGCTTGCCGGTGGCCAGTTTTCCAGGCGCATACCCAGAGACAGTCCACGGGAAGCCAGCACGTCTTTAATCTCGGTAAGAGATTTTTTACCCAGGTTAGGCGTCTTAAGAAGCTCAACCTCGGTACGCTGTACCAGATCACCGATATAGTGGATAGCTTCTGCCTTGAGGCAGTTAGCAGAGCGGACAGTCAATTCCAGATCGTCAACAGGGCGCAGCAGGATCGGATCGAATTCTGGTTTCTCTTCTTTCACTTCCGGTTGACGTACATCACGTAAATCAACGAAAGCTTCCAGTTGTTCAGCCAGGATGGTTGCCGCACGACGAATCGCCTCTTCAGGATCGATTGTGCCGTTGGTTTCCATTTCGATGACCAGCTTGTCCAGGTCGGTACGCTGTTCTACACGCGCTGCTTCAACATTGTAGGCAATACGCTCTACAGGGCTGTAGCAGGCGTCGACCAGCAGACGGCCGATTGGGCGCTCATCTTCTTCCGAATGAATTCGGGTAGAAGCCGGCACATAACCACGACCGCGCTGAACTTTGATACGCATACTAATAGACGCGTTTTCATCGGTCAGGTGGCAGATCACGTGCTGCGGCTTGACGATTTCGACATCCCCATCATGGGTGATATCGGCTGCAGTCACAGGGCCAATGCCAGATTTATTCAAGGTAAGAATAACTTCATCTTTACCCTGAACTCTCACCGCCAGCCCTTTCAGGTTGAGCAGGATTTCCAGGATGTCTTCCTGAACGCCTTCTTTGGTGCTGTACTCATGTAGTACACCATCAATCTCAACCTCGGTCACCGCGCAACCCGGCATCGATGAGAGCAGAATACGGCGCAGTGCGTTACCCAGAGTATGGCCGAAGCCACGCTCTAAAGGCTCAAGGGTCACCTTGGCGTGCGTCGAACTCACTTGCTCGATATCTACCAGGCGCGGTTTTAGAAACTCTGTCACAGAACCCTGCATTGTGTCCTCTCTTTGGTACTAAGCTTTACTTGGAGTAAAGCTCGACGATCAGGTGTTCGTTAATGTCCGCAGACAGATCAGAACGCTCAGGCTTACGCTTGTACGTACCTTCCATCTTGCCAGCATCAACTTCCAGCCAGGTTGGCTTTTCACGCTGCTCAGCCAGCTCCAGAGCGGCTTTCACGCGAGACTGCTTCTTCGCTTTCTCACGAATGCTAACAACGTCATTCGGACTAACCTGATAAGAAGCGATGTTAACAACACGACCGTTTACCATAATTGCTTTATGGCTAACCAGCTGACGTGCTTCTGCACGAGTGGCGCCGAAGCCCATACGGTATACAACGTTGTCCAGACGACCTTCCAGCAGAGCCAACAGGTTTTCACCGGTGTTGCCTTTCAGACGTGCTGCTTCTTTGTAGTAGTTACGGAACTGACGCTCCAGCACACCGTAAATGCGGCGAACTTTTTGCTTTTCACGCAACTGCACACCATAGTCAGACAGACGCGGTTTACGCGCACCGTGCTGGCCAGGAGCTTGTTCAATTTTACACTTGGTATCGATCGCGCGAACGCCAGACTTAAGGAATAAGTCGGTGCCCTCACGACGGCTCAGCTTGAGCTTAGGACCCAAATATCTTGCCATTTTCTTTCTCCAACTAACCTGGAAAACGAAGCGTTATACGCGACGTTTTTTCGGCGGACGACAACCGTTATGAGGGATCGGAGTCACATCAGTAATATTAGTGATGCGGAAACCAGCGGCGTTCAGAGCACGAATAGTAGATTCGCGGCCTGGACCCGGACCTTTAACCATAACTTCCAGATTCTTGATACCGTATTCTTTCACGGCGTCAGCGCAACGCTCTGCTGCAACCTGAGCTGCAAACGGAGTGGATTTGCGAGAACCACGGAAACCGGAACCACCGGCTGTTGCCCAACCCAGCGCATTACCCTGACGATCGGTAATAGTCACGATGGTGTTGTTGAAAGAAGCATGGATATGAGCCACGCCGTCAGAGACTTGTTTTCTTACACGTTTACGTGCGCGAACTGGTGCCTTTGCCATTATTCAATCACCCCGATTATTTCTTGATCGGTTTGCGCGGACCCTTACGGGTACGAGCGTTGGTCTTGGTACGCTGACCGCGAACCGGGAGACCACGACGATGACGCAAACCGCGATAGCAACCAAGATCCATCAGGCGCTTGATGCTCATGCTGATTTCACGGCGCAGATCACCTTCAACGACAAATTTGGCAACTTCGTCACGCAGCGTGTCGATTTGTTCTTCAGACAGCTCACTGATCTTAACATTTTCAGCGATACCCGCTGCAGCCAGGATGGCTTTAGAACGGGTCTTGCCGACACCGTAGATCGAAGTTAACGCGATCACGGCGTGTTTCTGATCAGGAATGTTAATGCCTGCTATACGGGCCACTATGCACTCCTACTATTTAATATGTACGTACCATGCTGAAAAGCCCGTTTTCAGGATACTCAAATGGAAACGTACAGACATACAAAAGATTGGCTGGCTAATCTAGCCAGCTCAACCCAACTTTGCAAGAAAAATATGCGAAAAAATCAGCCTTGGCGCTGTTTATGCTTCGGCTCGGCACTGCAAATCACACGGATGACACCATCACGCTTAACGATTTTGCAGTTACGGCATAATTTCTTGACGGAAGCACGAACTTTCATTTTTACTCTCCGTAACTTCTCAGGCGACCAATTAACGGCCGTAGCCTTTCAGGTTCGCCTTCTTCAATGCAGACTCATACTGACTGGACATCATCAGAGTTTGCACTTGAGCCATAAAGTCCATAATCACGACAACAACGATAAGCAGTGAGGTCCCACCGAAGTAGAACGGCACTTTCATTGCATCACGCATGAACTCCGGGATCAGGCAGATAAAGGTAATATACAGCGCACCAACCAGGGTCAGGCGGGTCATTACTTTATCGATATACTTCGCCGTTTGCTCTCCCGGACGAATTCCTGGTACAAATGCACCGGACTTCTTCAGGTTATCTGCTGTTTCACGCGGGTTGAAAACCAACGCCGTGTAGAAGAAACAGAAGAAGATGATTGCAGACGCATAGAGTAACACATAAAGCGGTTGCCCAGGCTGCAAATACAGCGAAATTGTTGTCAGCCAGTTCCAACCAGTACCGCCCCCGAACCATGACGCGATGGTCGCCGGGAACAGAATAATACTGGAAGCGAAGATTGCCGGGATTACCCCCGCCATATTCACTTTCAGCGGTAAATGTGTGCTCTGTGCAGCATAGACACGACGACCTTGCTGACGTTTGGCGTAGTTTACCACAATACGGCGTTGACCACGTTCAACGAATACTACAAAGAACGTCACTGCAAATACTAATACTGCAACCAACAGCAACACGAGGAAGTGCAGGTCGCCTTGACGCGCTTGCTCGATAGTATGGGCAATGGCTGGCGGGAGTCCCGCAACGATACCAGCGAAGATGATGATTGAGATACCGTTACCGATACCGCGCTCAGTAATCTGTTCGCCGAGCCACATCAGGAACATGGTTCCTGTAACCAGACTTACAACAGCGGTGAAATAGAATGCAAAGCCTGGATTCATCACCAGGCCCTGCATACCAGGCATATTCGGCAAACCGGTAGCAATACCGATCGACTGGAATATCGCCAGCACCAGAGTACCGTAACGGGTGTACTGGCTGATCTTACGACGACCAGACTCCCCTTCTTTCTTAATTTCTGCCAGCGTTGGATGAACCACCGTCAACAGCTGGATAATGATCGACGCCGAAATATACGGCATGATCCCCAGGGCAAAGATAGAAGCACGGCTGAGAGCACCACCAGAGAACATGTTAAACATTTCAATGATGGTGCCTCGCTGTTGCTCAAGCAGTTTGGCAAGTACAGCGGCATCAATACCAGGGATCGGAATAAAAGAGCCAATACGGAACACAATCAGCGCGCCGATAACAAACAGCAGTCTGCGTTTCAGCTCACCTAAGCCACCTTTGGCACTTTGAAAATCTAATCCCGGTTGTTTAGCCATCTGCTACTTATTCCTCGATTTTACCGCCAGCAGCTTCGATAGCAGCACGAGCGCCTTTAGTAACACGCAGGCCACGAACAGTTACCGGAGTAGTGACTTCGCCAGCCAGGATCACTTTCGCGAACTCGATCTGGATACCGATAATGTTTGCCGCTTTCAGCGTGTTCAGGTCTACAACGCCGCCTTCTACTTTCGCCAGGTCAGACAGACGAACTTCGGCTGTAATCGCTGCTTTGCGAGAAGTGAAGCCGAATTTCGGCAGACGACGGTACAGAGGCATCTGACCACCCTCGAAACCGCGACGTACGCCACCGCCAGAACGAGACTTCTGACCTTTGTGACCACGACCACCGGTTTTACCGAGGCCAGAACCGATACCACGACCCAGGCGTTTACCCGCCTTTTTGGAGCCTTCGGCCGGAGACAGAGTATTTAAACGCATCTCTTACTCCTCAACTTTAACCATGAAGGAAACCGCGTTGACCATACCACGAACAGCAGGAGTATCCTCGCGCTCTACGGTGTGACCAATACGACGCAGACCCAGGCCAAGCAGCGTTGCCTTGTGTTTCGGCAGACGACCGATTGCACTGCGGGTTTGAGTAATTTTAATAGTCTTTGCCATGGTTTATTTCCCCAGAATTTCTTCAACGGATTTACCACGCTTGGCAGCGACCATTTCTGGAGAATTCATATTTTCCAGGCCATCAATAGTTGCACGAACCACGTTGATCGGGTTGGTGGAACCGTATGCTTTAGCCAGAACGTTATGAACCCCAGCAACTTCCAGAACGGCGCGCATTGCACCACCGGCGATGATACCGGTACCTTCGGAAGCTGGCTGCATGAATACACGAGACCCCGTGTGAACACCTTTAACCGGGTGCTGCAGGGTGCCGTTGTTCAGCGCGACGTTAATCATATTGCGACGGGCTTTTTCCATCGCTTTCTGGATCGCTGCTGGAACTTCACGCGCTTTACCGTAACCAAAACCTACGCGACCGTTACCATCGCCTACTACAGTCAGAGCTGTGAAGGAGAAAATACGACCACCTTTAACGGTTTTAGATACGCGGTTTACCGCGATCAGCTTTTCCTGCAGTTCGCCAGCTTGTTTTTCGATGTGAGCCATCTTACACCTCTACCTTAGAACTGAAGGCCAGCTTCACGGGCAGCATCTGCCAGTGCCTGGACACGACCATGATATTGGAACCCGGAACGGTCAAAGGACACATCTTTGATGCCTTTTTCCAGAGCGCGTTCAGCGACAGCTTTACCCACAGCTGCAGCCGCGTCTTTGTTACCGGTGTACTTCAGTTGTTCAGCGATAGCTTTTTCTACAGTAGAAGCAGCTACCAGAACTTCAGAACCGTTCGGTGCAATTACCTGTGCGTAAATATGACGCGGGGTACGATGTACCACCAGGCGAGTTGCGCCCAGCTCTTTGAGCTTGCGGCGTGCGCGGGTCGCACGACGGATACGAGCAGATTTCTTATCCATAGTGTTACCTTACTTCTTCTTAGCCTCTTTGGTACGCACGACTTCGTCGGCGTAACGAACACCCTTGCCTTTGTAAGGCTCAGGACGACGGTAGGCGCGCAGATCTGCTGCAACCTGACCGATCACCTGCTTATCAGCGCCTTTCAGCACGATTTCAGTTTGAGTCGGACATTCAGCAGTAATACCTGCCGGCAGCTGATGGTCAACCGGGTGAGAGAAACCTAAAGACAGGTTTACTACATTCCCTTTAACCGCTGCACGATAACCTACACCAACCAGCTGCAGCTTCTTAGTGAAGCCTTCGGTAACACCGATAACCATTGAGTTCAGCAGGGCACGCGCGGTACCAGCCTGTGCCCAACCGTCTGCGTAACCATCACGCGGACCGAAGGTCAGTGCATTATCTGCATGTTTAACTTCAACAGCATCGTTGAGAGTACGAGTCAGCTCGCCGTTTTTACCTTTGATCGTAATAACCTGACCGTTGATTTTGACATCAACGCCGGCAGGAACAACGACCGGTGCTTTAGCAACACGAGACATTTTTTCCTCCGATTAGGCTACGTAGCAGATAATTTCGCCACCAAGACCAGCCTGGCGCGCTGCACGATCAGTCATAACACCTTTAGAGGTAGAAACAACTGCGATACCCAGACCGGCCATAACTTTCGGCAGCTCATCTTTACGTTTGTAGATGCGCAGGCCTGGGCGGCTGACACGCTGAATGCTTTCTACAACAGCTTTACCCTGGAAATACTTAAGAGTCAGTTCCAGTTCCGGCTTGGTGTCGCCTTCAACTTTAAAATCTTCAATAAAACCTTCTTCCTTCAGCACGTTGGCAATTGCCACTTTCAGCTTGGAGGAAGGCATGGTGACCGCAGCTTTGTTCGCGGCCTGACCGTTACGGATACGGGTCAGCATATCCGCGATCGGATCTTGCATGCTCATCTGTCTTTACTCCCGTGATTCAATTGGTGACAATTACCAGCTAGCCTTTTTCAGACCCGGAATTTCACCGCGCATAGCGGCTTCACGGACCTTAATACGGCTCAACCCGAACTTCCGCAGGAAAGCGTGCGGACGACCAGTTTGACGGCAGCGGTTACGCTGACGTGACGGGCTGGAATCACGCGGCAGAGTCTGCAGCTTAAGAACCGCATTCCAACGATCTTCGTCGGTTGCGTTCACATCAGAGATGATCGCTTTCAGTTCAGCGCGTTTCGCGAAGTATTTATCAGCTAAAGCTACGCGTTTTACTTCGCGTGCTTTCATTGATTGCTTAGCCATTTAGTAACCCTACCTTACTTGCGGAACGGGAAGTCAAAGGCAGCCAGCAGAGCACGGCCTTCTTCGTCAGATTTCGCAGTAGTGGTAATGGTAATATCCAAACCACGAACGCGGTCGACTTTATCGTAGTCGATTTCTGGGAAGATGATCTGCTCACGGACACCCATGCTGTAGTTACCACGACCGTCGAATGACTTAGCGGACAAGCCACGGAAGTCACGGATACGAGGAACAGCAATAGTGATCAGGCGCTCAAAGAACTCCCACATGCGTTCGCCACGCAGAGTTACTTTACAGCCGATCGGATAGCCCTGACGGATTTTGAAGCCTGCAACAGATTTGCGTGCTTTGGTGATCAACGGTTTTTGACCGGAGATTGCTGTCAGGTCTGCTGCTGCGTTATCCAGCAGTTTCTTGTCAGCGATCGCTTCACCAACACCCATGTTCAGGGTGATCTTCTCGACCCGAGGGACTTGCATGACAGAATTGTAGTTAAACTCAGTCATGAGTTTGTTAACTACTTCGTCTTTGTAGTAATCATGCAGTTTCGCCATCGTACTACTCCAAATTACTTGATAGTTTCGCTGTTAGACTTGAAGAAACGGACTTTTTTGCCGTCTTCGAATCTAAAGCCTACACGGTCAGCCTTGCCGGTTGCCGCATTGAAGATTGCAACGTTAGAAACCTGAATTGCAGCTTCTTTTTCAACGATGCCGCCCGGTTGGTTCAGAGCCGGAACCGGCTTCTGGTGTTTCTTAACCAGGTTGATACCTTCAACAATGACCTTGCCGGAAGACAGGACATTCTTAACTTTACCGCGTTTACCTTTATCTTTACCGGTTAACACGATAACTTCGTCATCACGACGGATTTTCGCTGCCATGATTCGCTCCTTAGAGTACTTCTGGTGCCAGAGAGATAATTTTCATGAACTTCTCGTTACGAAGTTCACGAGTTACCGGCCCAAAAATACGCGTACCGATAGGCTGCTCGCTGTTATTGTTTAAAATAACGCATGCATTACCATCGAAGCGAATGACAGAACCGTCCGGGCGACGAACACCCTTCTTGGTGCGCACCACTACCGCCTTCAGCACATCACCTTTTTTGACCTTACCACGCGGAATCGCTTCTTTGATGGTGATCTTAATGATGTCGCCTACGCCTGCGTAGCGACGGTGCGAGCCACCCAGAACCTTGATACACATTACGCGACGTGCACCGGAGTTGTCGGCGACGTTCAGCATAGTCTGTTCTTGGATCATTTTAGTGCTCCGCTAATGTCAACTACTACTGAGACCCGAAAATCAGGTCGTTAAAAAAACCCCATATCGAGGGCGCGGCATTATAACACCGCAAATCAGATATGGGTAGAAAAAATAAACGGCCCATCGCTGAGCCGTTTATTCGTTGAGAATGCGTACTGTATTACAGAACCGCTTTCTCTACAACGCGAACCAGAGTCCAGGATTTGGTCTTGGACAGCGGACGGCATTCGCGGATTTCAACCACGTCGCCGATACCGCATTCGTTGTTCTCGTCATGTACGTGCATTTTGGTCGTACGCTTGATGAATTTACCGTAGATCGGGTGTTTCACAAAACGTTCGATAGCAACAACAATGGATTTCTCCATTTTGTCGCTAACCACGCGACCTTGCAGAGTACGGATTTTATCGGTCATTACGCACCCGCCTTCTCAGTCAGTAAAGTCTTAACGCGTGCGACATCACGACGCACTTGCTTCAACAGGTGAGACTGTTGCAGCTGGCCACTTGCAGCCTGCATACGCAGGTTGAACTGCTCACGCAGCAGGTTCAGTAGCTCGGTGTTCAGCTCTTCAACGCTCTTCTCACGCAGCTCTTTTGCTTTCATTACATCACCGTCTTAGTTACAAAGGTGGTTTTAATCGGCAGTTTCGCTGCTGCCAGCTTGAATGCTTCACGGGCCAGCTCTTCCGGTACGCCGTCCATTTCATACAGGACTTTACCCGGCTGAATCAAGGCAACCCAATACTCCACGTTACCTTTACCTTTACCCATACGCACTGCCAGCGGCTTTTCAGTGATCGGTTTGTCCGGGAATACACGGATCCAGATCTTACCTTGACGCTTAACTGCACGGGTCATAGCACGACGTGCTGCTTCGATCTGACGGGCAGTCAGACGACCACGGCCAACAGCTTTCAGGCCGAAGCTGCCGAAGCTAACATCCGCGCCTGCAGCCAGACCACGGTTGCGGCCTTTGTGCATTTTACGGAATTTTGTACGCTTTGGTTGTAACATCAGCGACGCTCCTTATTTACGGCCTTTACGCTGCTGCTTTTTCGGTTGAGCAGCCGGTTTTTCCGGTTGTTCAACAGCAGCCATACCACCCAGGATCTCGCCTTTGAAGATCCACACTTTAACGCCGATTACACCATAAGTGGTGTGCGCTTCAGAGGTGTTGTAGTCGATGTCAGCACGCAGAGTGTGCAGCGGTACGCGACCTTCGCGGTACCATTCGGTACGTGCGATTTCCGCGCCGCCCAGACGGCCGCTAACTTCAACTTTGATACCTTTAGCGCCCAGACGCATGGCGTTCTGTACAGCACGCTTCATCGCACGACGGAACATAACGCGACGTTCCAGCTGAGAAGTGATGCTGTCAGCAACCAGTTTAGCGTCCAGTTCAGGTTTACGAACTTCGGCGATGTTGATCTGTGCAGGAACGCCAGCGATATCCGCTACGACCTTACGCAGTTTTTCTACGTCTTCACCTTTTTTACCGATAACGATACCCGGGCGAGCGGTGTGAATAGTCACACGGATGCTCTTAGCCGGACGCTCGATAACGATACGAGATACAGACGCTTTAGCCAGTTCCTTCGTCAGGTACTGACGTACTTTAAAATCGCTGTCCAGGTTGTCAGCGAATTCTTTGGTGTTCGCAAACCAGGTAGAGCTCCATGGTTTTACAATACCCAGGCGAATACCATTAGGATGTACTTTCTGACCCATTGCTAGTCTCCAGAGTCTCAGCGATCGGACACAACCACAGTGATGTGGCTGGTGCGCTTCAGGATGCGATCTGCACGACCTTTTGCACGCGGCATAATGCGCTTCATGCTCGGGCCTTCGTCTACGAAAATTTTCGTAACTTTCAGATCGTCAATGTCAGCGCCATCGTTGTGTTCAGCGTTAGCAATGGCAGATTCCAGAACTTTCTTGACCAGTACAGCCGCTTTCTTGTTGGTGTAGGTCAGAATATCCAGAGCCTGCGACACTTTCTTACCGCGAATCAGGTCAGCAACAAGGCGAACCTTCTGAGCAGAAGAACGAGCATGGCGATGTTTAGCGATAGTTTCCATCTCTTCCTCCTACCTTATTTCTTCTTCGCTTTTTTATCAGCAGCGTGGCCGCGATAAGTACGAGTCGGTGCGAATTCACCCAGTTTGTGACCGACCATTTCGTCGGAAACAAATACCGGAACGTGCTGACGACCATTATGGACAGCGATGGTCAAACCGATCATGTTAGGAAAGATCGTTGAACGACGGGACCAAGTGCGCAGGGGCTTCTTGTCTCCGCTTTCCACCGCTTTCTCTACCTTCTTCAGCAAGTGCAGGTCAATAAAAGGACCTTTCTTGAGAGAACGTGGCATGGCTTATCCTCTAAAATTATTTGCTACGGCGACGTACGATGAATTTATCAGTACGCTTGTTGCTGCGGGTCTTCTTACCTTTGGTCTGAACGCCCCACGGAGTTACCGGGTGCTTACCAAAGTTACGACCTTCACCACCACCATGTGGGTGGTCTACTGGGTTCATCGCAGTACCGCGAACGGTAGGACGAACGCCACGCCAGCGTGCAGCACCTGCTTTACCCAGAACGCGCAGCATATGCTCAGCATTGCCAACTTCGCCCAGGGTTGCACGGCAGTCTGCTTCGACTTTACGCATTTCACCAGAACGCAGACGCAGGGTGACATAAGCGCCATCACGAGCAACGATCTGAACGTAAGTACCAGCGGAACGTGCCAGCTGACCGCCTTTACCTGGTTTCATTTCTACGTTATGAACGGTAGAACCAACCGGGATATTGCGCATCGGCAGGGTGTTGCCTGCTTTGATTGCAGCATCAACGCCAGACTGAATCTGGTCGCCAGCTTTCAGGCCTTTCGGGGCCAGGATGTAACGGCGTTCGCCGTCTTTGTACAGAACCAGCGCGATGTTCGCGGAACGGTTCGGATCGTACTCAAGACGTTCAACAACTGCCGGGATACCGTCTTTGTTGCGTTTGAAGTCAACAATACGATAAGCCTGTTTGTGACCACCACCGATATGACGAGTGGTGATACGGCCATTGTTGTTACGACCACCGGATTTGCTGTTTTTTTCAACCAGCGGAGCAAAAGGTTTGCCCTTGTGCAGCTCTGGGTTGACCACTTTAACGACGTGGCGACGACCCGGAGATGTCGGTTTACATTTAACAACTGCCATTGTATTACTCCTCCGACTTACTCAGCGCCGCCGACGAAGTCCAGATTCTGGCCTTCTTTCAGGGTGACGTAAGCTTTTTTCCAGTCGCTACGACGACCGATACGCTGTCCGTGACGTTTAACTTTCCCTTTAACGACCAGGGTGTTAACGACTTCGACTTCGACTTCAAACAGTTTCTGCACAGCAGCTTTGATTTCTGCTTTGGTCGCGTCTTTAGCAACTTTGAGAACGATGGTGTTGGTTTTTTCCATCGCAGTAGACGCTTTTTCAGAAACGTGCGGTGCGCGCAGCACCTTCAGCAGACGTTCTTCACGAATCATGCCAGCATCTCCTCAACTTGCTTAACAGCATCAGCAGTCATTACGACTTTGTCGAAGGCGATCAGGCTAACCGGGTCGATACCAGTCGCATCGCGTACGTCAACCTTGTGCAGGTTACGTGCGGCCAGGAACAGGTTCTCGTCCAGCTCACCGGTGATGATCAGCACATCTTCCAGAGCCATGTCTTTCAGTTTCTGTGCCAGCAGCTTAGTTTTCGGCGCTTCTACAGAGAACTTCTCGACAACGATCAGACGATCCTGACGTACCAGTTCGGACAGGATGCTTTTCAGCGCGCCGCGGTACATCTTCTTGTTAACTTTTTGACTGTGGTCCTGCGGACGAGCAGCGAAGGTCACGCCACCGGAACGCCAGATCGGGCTCTTGATAGAACCTGAACGCGCACGGCCAGTGCCTTTCTGGCGCCACGGTTTTTTACCGGAACCAGTTACTTCAGCACGAGTCTTCTGAGCACGAGTACCCTGACGAGCACCAGCTGCATAAGCAACAACAACCTGGTGAACCAGCGCTTCGTTGAAATCACGACCGAAGGTAGTTTCGGAAACAGTCAGCGCGCTCTGCGCGTCTTTCAATACTAATTCCATTGCTATCCCCTTACGCCTTCACAGCTGGTTTAACGATCAGGTCGCAACCGGTTGCACCCGGAACACCACCCTTAACCAGCAGCAGGTTGCGCTCAGCGTCAACGCGTACTACGTCAAGGCTCTGAACGGTTACGCGCTCATTACCCATCTGACCTGCCATTTTCTTGCCTTTGAACACTTTGCCCGGAGTCTGGTTCTGACCGATAGAACCCGGAACGCGGTGAGACAAGGAGTTACCGTGAGTAGCGTCCTGGGTACGGAAGTTCCAGCGCTTAACGGTACCAGCGAAACCTTTACCTTTAGAGGTACCGGTTACGTCAACTTTTTTAACGTCAGCAAACAGTTCAACGCTGATGCTCTGACCTACGGTGTATTCTTCGCCTTCAGCCAGACGGAATTCCCACAGACCACGGCCAGCTTCTACGCCAGCTTTAGCAAAGTGACCCGCTTCCGGCTTGGTGACACGGTTAGCTTTTTTAGCACCCGTAGTAACCTGAACAGCGCGGTAGCCATCGTTAGCCAGGTCTTTAACCTGAGTAACACGGTTTGCTTCAACTTCGATTACGGTTACTGGGATAGAGACGCCATCTTCAGTGAAGATGCGGGTCATACCCACTTTTTTACCGACTAAACCAATCATTGTATCAACCTCTCAATCGCTCGATGACCTGATTAACCCAGGCTGATCTGCACGTCTACACCGGCAGCCAGGTCCAGACGCATCAGAGCATCAACGGTTTTCTCGGTTGGCTCAACGATGTCAACCAGACGCTTGTGAGTGCGAATTTCGTACTGATCGCGCGCATCTTTGTTAACGTGCGGAGAGATCAGAACGGTAAAGCGCTCTTTGCGGGTCGGCAGCGGGATCGGACCGCGAACCTGCGCACCAGTGCGCTTGGCAGTCTCGACGATTTCCGCGGTTGATTGATCGATCAGACGATGATCAAACGCTTTCAGGCGGATACGGATTCTTTGGTTCTGCATGAGACCAGAGCTCCAATTATTTTATAAACGAAAATGATTACTCCTCACACCCATTACGATTGATGGGAGAGTGTAACCGTTCTTACGTAGCTCCCCGATTGGGAGCATTGTTAAATAGCCAAATCGGCTATTCGAGGTTCAAATCGAACCTGCCGTCAATTACGACAAGCCCGCGCATTATACGTAAATCTCAGCCTGACGCAAGTGTCGGATAGAAATTAAGCGCTTTATTCTTATGCGAGCATGATTCCAGGTGGTACGCATGGGATGGCAACGCGCATCTTTTCTTTGGAAGGCATCAGGCAAATCTGGCGATACGTCGTTGTCGTTGTCGCATAAATCTATAAAGGTGAGCACAAGCCTTGACGAGGAGTTGCTTATGTTTGTTGCCCTCCCCTTTCTCATTTTTTATGCGTCGTTCTCTTTATTACTTGGCATATACGACGCGCGTACCGGTCTGTTGCCTGACCGGTTTACCTGTCCATTACTGTGGGGTGGTCTGCTTTATCACCAGATTTGCCTGCCGGAGCGTTTACCGGATGCGCTTTGGGGTGCTATCGCCGGCTATAGCGGATTCGCGTTAATTTACTGGGGCTATCGCCTGCGTTATCAGAAAGAGGGGCTTGGATATGGCGACGTCAAGTACCTCGCTGCCTTAGGAGCGTGGCATTGTTGGGAAACACTGCCGTTACTGGTTTTCCTTGCCGCCATGTTGGCCTGTGGCGGGTTTGGCGTCGCGCTACTGGTGAGAGGTAAATCGGCATTAATAAACCCGCTACCTTTTGGGCCATGGCTGGCGGTGGCGGGTTTCATAACAGGTTGGAAAGCTTTCTTTCCAGACGGTTAATCGGTAACCTTAATTTGTGATTGCAGATAATTTTGCATACCAAGTTTGGCAATCAAATCCAGCTCAGTTTCCAGCCAGTCGATGTGACCTTCCTCGTCGGCAAGAATTTCAATCATCATATCCCGGCTGACATAATCATGAACGCTATCGGCATAGGCTATTGCCTCACGTAGATCTTTTGCGCCTTCCAGTTCGAGCCGGAGATCCGATCGTAGCATCTCTTCGACATCTTCACCGATGCCCAGCTTGCCCAGATCCTGTAGGTTCGGTATGCCTTCCAGAAATAAAATACGCTCAATATACTTATCGGCGTGTTTCATCTCATCAATGGATTCATGGTACTCAACATCATTAAGCCGGGTCAGCCCCCAGTTTTTGAACATACGGGCATGAAGAAAATACTGATTAATTGCGACAAGCTCATTTCCCAATAGTTTATTGAGATAATTTATGATTTTAACATCACCTTTCATTTTATAGTCCCTCCGCTTCCACTCTCTAGAGCGTAGATGGGGCTACAGGGATGTCAAAAAAAAGAGTGTGACTCAGGCGATCTCTTTAAATTCCGGCATTTGCGTTAACTCATCCTGCATCACTTCTCGCGCGGCGCGAATACACTTACCACATTGATTTCCCACAGGAATAAATTTACGCAACTGTTGAAATGACTGTGGATGAAATTGTCGTACAGCCTGGCGGATTTTTTTATCGCTTATACCATTACACAAACAAACGTACATGATCGCTCCCGTTCAATTTCCGCACAAAGTGTAAATGAGAATGGTTATGATTACAATAGCACAAAGCGATTTACGCCACGGGAGAAGCGTTAAAAAGGGTGAATAAATATAACAGCGGCTAAATAGCAGGCAACAAAAAGGGCGCCGAAGCGCCCTCTTCAATTCAAAACTAATTAACGAGTAATTAGCCCAGAACTTTAGCAACAACGCCCGCGCCAACGGTACGGCCGCCTTCACGGATTGCGAAACGCAGA
>NZ_JBKFRY010000025.1:0-24730 GCF_046569105.1 Salmonella sp. 741265073_HBA
CCGATGATGTTCATCAGGCGTTTTACAGACAAAAAACTGTCAACCTATATCAGGACTAGTCACTTATTCTCTTTTTGCCGGATGGCGGCGAAACGCCTTATCCGGCCTACAGACGCTATGCATTACGTAGACCGGATAAGCGCAGCGCCATCAGGCGCGCCAGGCTTTATAACGGTTAATCAGACCGTTGGTAGAGCTATCATGGGACGAAATAGCTTTATCATCGCCCAGCTCCGGCAGAATACGGTTAGCCAACTGTTTACCCAACTCAACGCCCCACTGGTCGAAAGTAAAGATGTTCAGGATGGCGCCCTGCGTAAAGATTTTATGCTCATACAGCGCAATCAGCGCGCCCAGGCTGAATGGCGTAATTTCGCGCAGCAGGATAGAGTTGGTCGGGCGGTTGCCTTCAAACACTTTGAATGGCACAACGTGTTCAAGCTGCGCCGGATCTTTACCCTGATCGCGATATTCCTGCTCAACCACCTCGCGGGATTTACCAAACGCCAGCGCTTCGGTCTGCGCGAAGAAGTTAGACAGCAGCTTCTGATGATGATCGGATAGCGGGTTATGGGTGATAGCCGGGGCGATAAAATCACACGGCACCATTTTAGTACCCTGGTGAATCAATTGATAAAACGCGTGCTGACCGTTGGTGCCTGGTTCGCCCCAGATAATTGGGCCTGTCTGGTAATCCACGGCGTTGCCGTTACGGTCAACGTATTTACCGTTGGATTCCATGTTACCCTGCTGGAAGTAGGCGGCGAAACGGTGCATATACTGGTCGTACGGCAGAATGGCTTCGGTTTCCGCGCCGAAGAAATTGTTGTACCAGATGCCAATCAACGCCAGCAGAATGGGTAGGTTTTTCTCCGCCGGAGTGGTGGAGAAATGCTTGTCCATCGCGTGCGCGCCGGAAAGCAGCTCGACAAAGTTGTCGAAACCGACGGACAGAATAATGGACAGTCCGATGGCAGACCACAGCGAGTAACGACCGCCGACCCAGTCCCAGAACTCGAACATATTGGCCGTGTCGATACCAAATTCGCCGACCGCTTTGGCGTTGGTGGAGAGCGCAGCAAAGTGTTTCGCCACGTGTTTTTCATCGCCTGCAGTTTTCAGGAACCAGTCGCGCGCGCTGTGGGCGTTGGTCATGGTTTCCTGCGTGGTGAAGGTTTTCGACGCCACCAGGAACAGAGTCGTTTCCGGGTTCACTTTTTTCAGCACTTCAGCGATGTGGGTACCATCAACGTTAGAGACGAAGTGCATAGTCAGATGATTTTTATACGGACGCAGCGCTTCGGTCACCATGAACGGGCCGAGGTCGGAACCGCCGATACCGATGTTCACCACGTCGGTGATGGCCTTACCGGTGTAGCCTTTCCACTGACCGGAGATAATCGCTTGCGAGAAAGTTTTCATTTTCTCAAGCACGGCGTTCACTTCCGGCATCACATCTTTGCCGTCCACAATGATCGGCGTATTGCTACGGTTACGCAGCGCCACGTGCAGCACGGCGCGATCTTCGGTGCGGTTGATCTTCTCGCCGGAGAACATGGATTTAATCGCGCCGGCCAGATCGGTCTCTTTCGCCAGATCCTGTAATTTTGCCAGCGTCTCTTCGGTGATGCGGTTTTTGGAGAAATCCACCAGCATCAGATCGTCAAACGTCGCGGAAAATTTAGCAAAACGGTCGCTATCGTTCGCAAAAAGCTCAGCGATCGTAACGTCTTTCATTTCATCGTAGTGTTTCTGGAGCGCCTGCCAGGCAGAAGTCTGCGTTGGATTGATGTTTTTCATTAGCAATACTCTTCTGATTTGAGAATTGTGACTGGGATCGATTGTAACGCCAGTCACAGAAAAGTGTGATTGTTTTAGTGCCGTTGCCCCAGGCACTGTCGAATGAGGATAAAAAGTATATACCCTAAATAATTCGAGGTGCAGAAAGGCGGCAAGTGGGTATCGGGGTTATAAGCGCTGTTACTGAGCCTAAACTCAGCATAAAAAATCCGCATAATCCCAACGTTGACAGTCCAGGCCACAACTTTTATTTATAAATACGTTACTTGCATTTGCGCCTGCACCGGTTTCTGTTCTGCCCTTGTGCCATGGTCGCGTTTTTCATTTCCTGACACGAGGTTGATATGACAGAGATCGTTGTTTCCAAATTTGGCGGTACCAGCGTCGCTGATTTTGACGCCATGAACCGTAGCGCGGATATCGTACTTTCCGACGCCAATGTTCGTTTAGTCGTGCTTTCCGCGTCTGCCGGCATCACTAATCTGCTGGTGGCGCTGGCCGAAGGGATGGAGCCTGGCGAACGTTTCGCTACGCTCGACGCCATCCGTAAAATCCAGTTCGATATCCTTGATCGTCTGCGTCATCCGAATGTCATTCGCGAAGAGATTGAACGCCTGCTGGAAAACATCACTATTCTGGCGGAGGCGGCATCGCTGGCGACATCGGCAGCCCTGACCGATGAACTGGTCAGCCACGGCGAGCTGATGTCTACCCTGCTATTTGTTGAGATCCTGCGTGAACGCGACGTACAGGCCCACTGGTTCGACGTGCGCAAAGTGATGCGTACCAGCGATCGCTTTGGTCGTGCGGAACCGGACGTCGCAGCGCTTGCGGAACTGGCCGCGCAGCAGTTGCTCCCGCGCCTGAGCGAAACTTTGGTCATTACTCAGGGCTTTATCGGCAGTGAAAGCAAAGGCCGCACCACGACATTAGGCCGCGGCGGCAGCGACTATACGGCAGCGTTGCTGGCTGAAGCGCTCCACGCCGCGCGGGTTGATATCTGGACAGATGTGCCCGGTATTTACACCACCGACCCGCGCGTGGTGCCCGTCGCGCAGCGAATTGATGAAATCGACTTTGAAGAAGCGGCAGAGATGGCAACCTTCGGCGCAAAAGTACTGCATCCAGCCACCTTACTCCCGGCCGTGCGTAGCGATATCCCGGTCTTCGTTGGATCCAGTAAAGATCCGCAAGCGGGCGGTACGCTGGTGTGCAATAAAACCCAAAACCCGCCGCTGTTCCGTGCGCTGGCGCTGCGCCGCAATCAAACGCTATTGACGCTGCACAGCCTGAATATGCTGCACTCGCGAGGTTTCCTGGCAGAGGTGTTCGGCATTCTGGCGCGGCATAATATTTCGGTAGATCTGATTACCACTTCGGAGGTGAGCGTCGCGCTGACGCTGGATACTACCGGCTCCACCTCCACGGGCGATACGTTACTGACCCAATCCTTATTGATGGAGCTTTCCGCACTGTGTCGGGTAGAAGTCGAAGAAGGACTGGCGCTGGTCGCGCTGATTGGCAACAACCTGTCAAAAGCCTGCGGTGTTGGTAAAGAAGTGTTTGGCGTCCTGGAACCGTTCAACATTCGCATGATTTGTTACGGCGCCTCCAGCCACAATCTGTGCTTCCTCGTGCCGGGAGACGATGCCGAGAAAGTGGTGCAAAAGCTGCATCAGAACTTATTTGAATAAATCGCCCTGGCACGACAGCAGGTGAGCGCTATCAGCGCAATACGCTGCCGGATGGCGACGCAGGCACGTCATCCGGCGGTTCCCGCGCCAGGCGCTGCCGGCGGAATACTGCTCAGGAATCCGCAACACCCTACTCGTCCCATCAACATGGGCAACTTTCCCCTATTTATGCACTCCCCATTTTGAACCTCGTCACAAAACCACACAAAACAACACAAAGCAAAAACATAAATTAATCATTATATTTTAATGAGTTACATTTAAAAATTGATATCTTTTGGTATAAGCCCACTTTTTCATTGTTGCTTTATTTTGTTTTAGTTGGAATTATGATTGCACTACAACACAGATAACCCCCTTACCCTATTTGAGGCCGCTATGAAAAAAATTGCGATTATTGGAAGCAGTGGAGGCAACCTCTACAACCTGGGTGGCGCCGAGCCAGAGAAGTTACTCCAGGAGATTTATCAGCAGTGTGAGGCTGCGGGCGTAAATGTGGCCGCCGTACAGTTTATCGCGGCAGAAGCCTCGATGGACGTCGCCAAACCGGATACCCCGGCATCGGTTTATGCATTAACCACAGAAAACCAACAAAAACCACAGCGCATATTTCAGGGCAAACTTTCGGAGGTAAACACCTCGGTAGTAGAAAGCGATCGCCAAATCGCTGAGATGATCCGCTGCGGTGAGATCGATGGGATCGTGGTAATGAGCGCCGATCCGGTAAAGGCGAACCAGGCCGTTTTTGCCGCCGCCGTTGAGATGAAAACACCGATTGTCGGCACCGGGGGAACCTCCATGGCGCTGGTGGCGGCAAAGGGGGCGAATGTGGTCGCGACCTCCGGAACAACCGGCACCACCAGCCGTACCCGCGCCGTCTCCTTCGTGGCGTCACTGTGTAAACATTGGGGTATCAAGTACAAACCACAGTTGGGTAGCGCTTCGCCCTCGCAGAGCGGTTCCGGAAAAAGCCTGCTCAAACGTTTTAACATTCGTAGCATCATGATCCCTGCGCTACCAGGCTTTATCGCCATGGCGATTGTACTCGCCCTGAGCCACATACCAGGACTGGAAAAACTTAACGATATCTTTGAAATATTACTAAAAGGTCTGCCGGTGTTAGTCGCGGTACTGGCGGCAAAACAGATTTCCGAACTGGATGAAGTTTCAATTGTGGCCGGAGTCGTCGCTGGCGTGCTTTCCGTAGAGGGCGGTCTTATCGGCGGCATTATCGGCGGTGTAATGGCGGGGATTTTCGTCCGTTGGCTGTTCGAGCTGTGCCTGAACTGGCGCTTCCCAATGACTACCGTCAACATCGTCGCCGGTGGGATATCGGGCCTTGCCGCTGGGTTAATCATGCACTATCTGCTGAGTCCGCTGGCGCTATCTGCGGGTAATTACATTAAACTGGCTATCGAAAGCACGCTGGCATTCAGCCCAATTCTTGCCGGGCTGCTGGCTGGTCTGGTTATCTGGCCTGCCATTCTCGGCGGCGTCTATCACGCGGTGATCCTGCCGTTGGTGCTGCTGGAGATGGAAAAATCCGGCGTCAGCTTCCTCGGCGCGGTCGATATGGTCGGTCTGGTGATGGTGGCCGCAGGTATTAACCTTGCCAATGTGATCGCCCCGCGTGAAAAAAGCGAAGCTGCCGTTGCTACGCCGGGCCTGCTCATTAACCTGGGCTTTGGCACCTTTGTTGAATCCGCCTATCCCTTCATGTTCGCCAACAAAATTGTTTTTGGCTCCGCCATTTTTTGGGCCGGAATGGGCGGCATGATGCTGGGCTTTTTTAACGTCAAAGGGGTGGCCTATGTTCCGGCTTTCGCCTCACCGTTCTTATCCAGCAATGCGCTCCAGATGGCCATCGTAATGATTGCCACAATGGCGATGACCTGCCTTACCACCATTATTGCTAACCGTTTCAAACCTGTCGTACAGAGCGAATCAACAACGACAGCCGTTAATTAATGCACCAACACCAGAGGTACACCATGTTTAAAGGCGATATGAATAAAAAACGCGCCAAAGCGTTACAGAAAGTGAAAGAAGCCATCACACTTCACGGCGGGCAAACCATCCTCAGCACAGGAATAACCGGCGACGATGCGCGCCTGGCGAAAGCCGTGTGTGAGGCTGGCGTTAAGCTACTGGAGCCGAACCACCCTGCGTTGGCGCTGGCGCGTGGACACAAAGGCGTGAGCAACATGCACGCGGCGGAGCAGATTCGTCACGAAATCACCAATAGCCAGATGGCTGAGGCCGTACACGGTGTGCGTAATGTGGTCCCGGACGATATTTTTATCACCGTTGGTATCGCCGGCGGTTTTACCGAAACCTTACCGGTGCCGCTCAGCGAAACGGAAATTCTGGAGATTGCCCGCGCTGGAGCCGATGGTTTACATACGCATAAATCCGACTGGGACGATCTGCAGGACATCGTTAATCTCGCCCATCAATATGGTCTGACCGTCGATGCCTATATTGGCCATCCTGACGATCTGCATACTTTCGGTATTCCTGCACGCACGCCGGAAGAGGTCGCCAGCGTGGCGAAGCGGATGCAGGATATCGGCGTGGATATGATTGGTCTGATGACCGGCATGAGCTATGAAGGCGTAGCGGCAGGCGATATCCCGCAGATGATTAAAGATCGCCTGCGGGCGTTGGTCGGCGCGGTGGATGTTCCGACGCTGGCGGAAGGCGGGATTAACCTCGCCAACGCGAAAGCGTTTAAAGATACCGGAGTCAATATTTTGGTGGTCGGTACGGCTATCGACAACATGGTGTGCAACGCCGCCAAAGAAGCCGTTACGCCTTTTATTGTTCATTGATATCAGGGAACGAGAGATGTTGTTGATCACCGATCTGGATGGAACATTACTCACCTCGCAGAAAACAATCAGCCCGCGCACGCGCCAGGCGCTGATTGCGTTCCGCCAGAACGGTGGTCTACTGGCGGCATGTTCCGCCAGACCGGTCTCCTCAATGGTACGCCTGCTACGCCAACAACAGGTTGATAGGTTGTTTAGCTGGTGCGCCGGTTTTAACTGCGGACACCTTCTGGAGATGGCGGAGCAGCGCATTATTCATGCTGCCCCGCTGACCGCCACAGACCTGTGGAATATTGACCAGCATATTTCTCTTTCCCGCTATCACCACCATTTTTTTAGTGCCGAAGCAATTTACCATCGTGACGATAGACTAATTGCGCCCTGGACAACATATGAAGCCCGCTTATTTGGGTTACAGCTTATAACTGAAACTGCAGAAAATATCTTTAATCGTCGCAATATATATAAAATTACACTTGTTGCCGCATCTTCGGAGATAGATACTCTGTGTACAGAAGTGAATAATCACCTGCCTTGTGGATATTATGCGGTTGTCACGGGAGAAAATTATATTGATATTCAAAGATCCGATGTAAATAAAGGGTGCATAATAGAACAATTAATTCATTATTTAAATATATCTTCTGACAAGGTGGTCGCGATTGGCGATCAGCAGAATGATGTCAGCATGTTTGCCGCTGCCGGAATCAGCATCGCAATGGGCAACGCGCCGGATGCAGTAAAGCGGCAGGCCGACTATGTGACTGCCACGAATGATGAGGAGGGTATCGTCCATGCGTTGGAGTGGTTGCGTTGCCTGACGCATCCAGTTACCATGCGCCAAAGGTTGACGGCGGCGAAAGATAATGAATCCAATTAAAAGACGAAAACATATTCTTGATGAATTAAACAAATTCGGTGAAGTCACCGTTATTAAATTATCGGAAATGCTCAACGTCACCTCAGAAACCATTCGTCGCGATCTCTCCTTACTGGAATCTGAAGGCAAAATCACTAAGATTCATGGGGGCGCAGTCAAAAAGCAAGTTGTCCAGGAGGATGCGTTTAGCGCAAGAATAGAGGCGCATCGCGAAGAGAAAATAGCGATTGGCAAACTTGCCGCCGAAATGGTCAGTGAACGGGATACATTGTTTATTGACTCCTGTACAACTAACCTTATTCTGGCCGAGCAATTACCGCCTCTCGCTTTTTCCGTGATTACCAATTCAGCCCTGATTGCCGATAAAATTAAAGAGCATAACCTGCAGGCCCGCGTGTATGTATTAGGCGGCGAATATGATTACCATTTTCGCGCCAACCTCGGCGTCTCGGTGTGTCAGCAGATTAACGCAATTCACGCGGATATCTGTTTTATTGGCGCTGGCGGCATTTCTCCCCAGCATGGCGTGTTGGTGAAGAGCTTTGAAGAAGCCTACGTTGCCAAAGCCATGATTGCGATGAGCAAAAAATCAGTGATTCTCGCCGACCATACCAAATTTGGTCAGGACGGTGTGATGTGCATCGCAAGCGTAAAAGAAATCGATAACATCATCACGGATAAAGGATTTACGTCAACGGGTTATACGCCACAGGATTTCGCCGGAAAGCTGCGGATTGCTGACTGAGCGCTATCCGCCCGTTGCGTATTGCCGTAGACTAAGAGCCTATCCCACCAGGCGTTATTGGCGCAGCCAGTTTGGACACGGACAGCGCGCAAAAACCGGAGCGTACACGTAGTACGTGAGGATTTTGAGCACTGCCCAGGTCTAAAATGGCAAGTAAAATAGCCCTAATGGGATAGGCTCTAAATGCATCGGCTAACTGAGGGCACCCGTATGGCACTCCCCCGCATTACTCAAAAAGAGATGACCGAGCGCGAACAGCGCGAACTGAAAACGTTGCTGGACCGCGCCCGTATTGCGCACGGGCGTCCGCTGACCAATTCTGAGACCAACAGCGTAAAAAAGGAGTACATCGATAAGCTGATGGCGCTGCGTGAGGCTGAAGCGAAAAAAGCCCGCCAGTTGAAGAAAAAGCAGGCGTATAAACCCGATACGGAAGCGTCATTCTCCTGGTCGGCGAATACGCCGACGCGCGGCAGACGTTAACGTCCTTTCTTCTTTCGTCCCGGCGAGGTAAAGCGCTTACCGCTTGATGCCGGGCGCGCTTTCTCATTGCTTTTTTCGATCGCAACGACCGGTCGCTTAATACCCGTGGTTTTCGGCTTCGCTTTGGCCTTTGGTTTGGCTTCGGAAGAGGAACGCTCAATCAATTTAAACAGATCGATCAGCTCATCGTCCGTCAGATCGCGCCACTCGCCCAGCGGAATCCCGCTCAGGCTGACGTTCATAATGCGCGTACGCTCCAGTTTCGTCACTTCATAACCAAAGTATTCACACATACGACGGATCTGACGGTTTAATCCCTGCACCAGGGTGATGCGAAAGACAAACGGCGCCTCTTTTTTCACCTTACATTTTTTGGTGACGGTACCCAGAATCGGCACGCCAGCGCCCATACCGCGTATAAACTCGTCGGTAATCGGTTTATCCACCGTCACCAGATACTCTTTTTCGTGATCGTTACCGGCACGCAGAATCTTATTGACCAGATCGCCGTGGTTAGTCAGAAATATCAGCCCCTGCGAATCTTTATCCAGACGACCAATCGGGAAGATACGTTTGCTGTGGTTCACAAAATCGACAATATTGTCGCGTTCGCCGTCTTCAGTGGTACTGACAATGCCAACCGGTTTATTCAGCGCAATCAGCACTAAATCATCCGCTTCTCGCGGCTCAATCAACCGACCATTTACTTTAACAACATCCCCGGCGACTACCTGATCGCCAATGGCGGCGCGTTTGCCGTTGATAAAGACATTGCCCTGTTCGATAAAACGGTCCGCCTCGCGACGCGAACAGATGCCGCTTTCACTGATATATTTATTAAGCCGGATAGATGTGTCAGTCAGCATATTTACTCTCTGAGAAATTTTCTACATAAACGTCGGGAATGTGACTTACCACATCAAATCGTCGGGAACTTTAAAATCGGCATACGGATCATCTTCGTCCTGCTCTTCCTGACTCAGCGCACTGTTTACGACAATACTGTCCGCATCTCGTTGTGCGATTTTATCGGCGACGCTCGCGGGAATAATTGCATATTCACATTCACCGCTGTTATTGATAACCAAACGCGCAATCGCGAGACGCCCATTAATCAGTTGCGTCTGAGTGAGCTTATCCACGTCTATTTTTTTGATGACGTTATTATCGGTGAAGTTAAAACCAATATCGCCTTTAGATACATTGATTCTATTCATTTCAATAAGTTGCTTAACCTGAGCTTTAAACTCTTTCGCTAAAACCGCTTGTTTTTGCTGTTCACTGAGTTGTTTATCACGCTCAAGTTGCGCCTTTTTATTTTCTTCCACCGCCTCTCTGGCCTCACGAGCCTGAACGCGTGATTTTTTAGCCGTGCGCTGGACTTTGGCCATTTTTTTGCTGGTCACTAATCCCGCTTGTAGCAGTTGCTCTTGTAAGGTCAGTTTTGCCATTTTCGTCTCTAAACGTGTTAAATAATTTTGCGGATTATACCTGTAATTTTTCAGGCTATACCAGATGGCAGATCTGGCCTGTCGTCACTTTTAGCGACCGCGCTTTGCCTGTGGCACGCATAACATCATGAGCCATATCAGTAAGACATTAAATGGATAATGGTAGCATTATTACGTTTTGACATTTCCTGATGAGGTGGAGAAGTAATGGAACTGCTTTTATTAAGTAACTCGACGCTGCCGGGTAAAGCCTGGCTGGAACACGCTCTGCCGCTGATAGCGAATCAATTGAACGGTCGACGCTCAGCCGTGTTTATTCCGTTTGCCGGCGTCACGCAAACATGGGACGAGTACACGGATAAAACCGCAGAGGTGCTTGCGCCATTAGGGATAAACGTCACAGGGATTCATCGTGTCGCCGATCCGCTTGCGGCGATTGAGAAAGCGGAAATCATTATTGTCGGCGGCGGAAATACCTTCCAGCTACTGAAAGAATCGCGTGAACGCGGGCTGCTGGCGCCGATGGCGGACAGGGTAAAACGCGGCGCGCTGTATATCGGCTGGAGCGCGGGCGCCAACCTTGCCTGCCCGACTATCCGCACGACCAACGATATGCCGATCGTCGATCCAAACGGTTTCGACGCGCTGGATCTGTTCCCGCTGCAAATTAATCCTCACTTCACTAACGCCTTGCCGGAAGGTCATAAGGGCGAGACCCGCGAGCAGCGTATTCGCGAACTGCTGGTGGTCGCGCCGGAACTGACTGTGATTGGTTTGCCGGAAGGTAACTGGATTCAGGTGAGCAACGGCCAGGCGGTTCTCGGCGGCCCGAATACCACCTGGGTGTTTAAAGCGGGCGAAGAGGCCGTGGCGCTGGAAGCGGGTCATCGCTTTTAATCTCTGGCCACATTGAATGCCGAATGACGGGCCTACACGCATGTTCTCCGTAGGCCGGAAGACGTTTACACCGCCATCCGGCATTTCACTTAATACTCGCCCCGTTCCTCGTCCTGATCCGGCTGTTCCAGTACGCTATAGGCGACCGAACAGAACAGTGAGTTAAGACGCTTCATATCGCCCAGCAGCCCTAAATGAAGCGAGCTGGTTTCAATGCTTTGCACGTTCTGCTGGTGCAGGCGGTCGACATGCGCATGTGAGTATCGGCGATTAAGTATACGGAAGCGATGTTTACTGCGGCGCAACCGACGGGCGCTGGTGACATCGCCGGAGAAAAAGACCGACATCGCCAGTTGCAGATTACTGAGCAGTTGATCGTAAAGCGCATCCAGCTCTTTCAATCCTTCTTCTGAAAATGCCCGACGCGCCGCCAGCGACTTGTCGGCAATCTCGCTGCCCATTCGCTCGATAATATCCGACGCCTGTTCGAGGTTCAGGGCCATCTCAATAATCTCCGCCCACCGACGGGACTCCTCCGCCGCCAGCTCGTCTTTTGGCATTCGCGCCAGATAAAGCTTAATCGCGGTGTAGAGCACGTTAACGTCATCCGCCAGCTTGCGCAGCGCTTTCTCTTCACGCGGCTCGCCGTGCATGACCTTTTTTAGCCCTTCCATCATCTGTTCCATCGCATCGCCAATGCGCAACACCTCGCGGGCAGCATTAGCCAGCGCCAGCGTTGGCGTATCCAGCGCGCTGACATCCAGATGTTTCGGCTTCAGATGGGTATCCAGTTCAGGCTCATCACGAATAATTCGTTTACAAAAACGCGCCATCAGCTCGGCAAATGGCACCATCGCCAGGCAGCGCACCAGGTTATAGAAAACGTGGAAATAGATCACCAGCTCTGATTTCGGTAGCGATAGCTCATCCATCAGATTCGCCAGCGGATGGACAAACGGCAGGATGACCAGGCTGCCGATCAATTTGAACAATAGGCTGCCGAGCGCTACGCGACGCGCGGCAGCATTGGCGGCGCTGTTATTGAGCATCGCCAGCAGCCCCGATCCCAGATTAGCGCCGATGACCAGGCACAACGCCACCGGGAACGATATAATCCCCGCCGCCGTCAGGGTCGCCGTCAGCAACACCGCCGCCAGGCTGGAATAACTGATAATAGCGAACATCGCGCCAATCAGCGCATCCAGCATAATGTCGCCCGTCAGCGACGCGAAAATGACCTGCACGCCATTAGCCTGAGTGATCGGCGTCACTGCCTGCACAATCAGCTCCAGCGCCAGTAGAATCAGGCCAAGCCCGATACCGACGCGACCCAGCTGCCCGGCGCGGGACTGCTTACGTCCCAAAAAGAAAATCACGCCAATAAAAATCAGCAGCGGCGATAGCCACGACAAATCAAAGGTGAGAATACGCGCCATTAGCGCAGTACCCACATCGGCGCCCAGCACAATCACCAGAGCTGGCGTCAGGGCGACAAGATCCTGGGCGACAAACGACGTTACCAATAAAGTGGTGGCGTTACTGCTTTGTACCAGCGCGGTAACACCGATACCCGCACAAAAGGCGAGCGGTTTCTTTTCCACGCTGCGGCTGAGGACAGTGCGTAAACGCGCGCCAAACACGCGCATTACGCCAGTACGAACGATATGTGTTCCCCATACCAACAGCGCAACGGCAGAAAGTAGATGGAGCAAAGTTAACACGGCGTCAGGTTCTCCTTATCGTTATACGTTTTCCTGAAGCTCACTTGCGATAAATTGCCTGATGGCGCACAGCGTTAAGGCCTGCTGGCGTTGCACGCCACCGGGCTTACCATACGTAATACGGTATGCTGGATAAGGCGTTTACGCCGCCATCCGGCAAATTCAGCGTAGAGCCTTCCTTCAGTATAAGGGTTTAATTGTAAGAAAGAGACAAGGCACCCAATGAGCGCCTTGTATGTTGTAAGGAAAAGTGACGATTTTATGAATCAGTCCGCATCGTAACCCAGGTTCGGCGCCAGCCACCGCTCAACGTCCTCAACGCTCATTCCTTTACGGAAAGCATAATCTGTCACCTGATCGCGTTGGATCTGCGCTACCGCGAAGTATTTGCTCTCAGGATGGCTGAAGTACCAGCCGGAGACCGACGCGCCAGGCCACATGGCGAAAGATTCGGTGAGCTTCATCCCGGTGTGTTTTTCGACATCCAGTAGCTGCCAGATAGTGCCTTTTTCGGTATGTTCCGGGCAGGCAGGATAACCCGGCGCCGGGCGAATCCCCTGGTAGTTTTCGCGGATTAATTCGTCGTTACTCAGGCTCTCGTTCGGCGCATATCCCCAGTAAACCTTACGTACACGCTCATGCAGATACTCGGCAAACGCTTCCGCCAGACGGTCGGCAATCGCTTTCACCATGATCTTGTTATAGTCGTCGTGTTGCGCTTCGTAAGCATCAGCCAGGGCGTCTTCTTCAAGACCGCCGGTGACTGCAAACGCGCCGATGTAGTCCGCTTTTCCGGACAGTTTCGGCGCGACAAAATCCGCCAGACAGTAGTTAGCAAAACCAACTTTCTCGGTCTGCTGGCGCAGGTGGTGGCTGACCGTCAGAACATGAGTACGGGTTTCGTCGCGATAGATTTCGATGTCATCGCCGATGCGGTTCGCCGGGAACAGGCCCACCACGCCACGCGGATTCAACAGTTTCTCCGCGCTCAGTTTATCCAGCATATCATTGGCGTCTTTAAACAGACGCTGCGCCTCAACGCCCACCACCTCATCTTCCAGAATGCGCGGGTATTTGCCGGCCAGCGACCAGGTCATAAAGAACGGCGTCCAGTCGATGTAGTTGCGCAGAGTTTCGATGCTGGCTTCCACCTCCTGCACGCCCAGACGGTGGGCTACTGGCGGAGTGTAGCGTTCCCAATCGAACGCCAGATCATTATCGCGCGCCGCTTCCAGCGTGACCGGCGGCGTGCGCGGTTTTTTGCGGGCGTGCTGAATACGCACGGTTTCGTACTCTTTGCGGGTACGGGCGACAAAGTCATCGCGCTGGGTGTCGGAGAGTAGCGCCGCCACCACGCCCACGGTACGCGAAGCATTCTGCACGTAGACCGTCGGACCGCTGTAGTTCTGCTCGATTTTCACCGCGGTGTGCGCTTTCGAAGTGGTTGCGCCGCCGATCAGTAGCGGAATAGTAAAGCCCTGACGCTCCATCTCTTTCGCCACGTTGACCATTTCGTCCAGCGACGGGGTGATAAGCCCGGAAAGACCAATCAGATCGGCATTCACTTCACGCGCCGTTCTGAGGATTTTCTCCGCTGGCACCATCACGCCAAGATCGACGATTTCGTAGTTGTTGCATTGCAGCACCACGCCAACGATGTTCTTGCCAATGTCGTGCACATCGCCCTTCACGGTGGCGATGACCATCTTGCCGTTGCTGGAGCCTTTTTCTTTGCTGGCTTCAATAAACGGCTCCAGGTAGGCCACCGCTTGTTTCATCACGCGGGCGGATTTCACCACCTGCGGCAGGAACATTTTCCCTTCGCCGAACAGGTCGCCGACCACGTTCATGCCATCCATCAGCGGGCCTTCAATCACCTCAATCGGACGGGCGGCCTGCTGGCGGGCTTCTTCGGTATCCTGTTCGATAAATTCGGTAATGCCTTTCACCAGCGAGTATTCGAGACGCTTTTTCACGTCCCAGCTACGCCATTCCGCCTGCTGGGCACTGGCAGCTTCGTCGGTTTTGCTGCCGCGATATTTCTCCGCCAGCTCCAGCAGACGCTCAGTGCCGTCATCGCGACGGTTAAGAATGACATCTTCAACCGCATCGCGCAGCTCGGCGGGCAGGTCGTCGTAGATAGCCAGCTGTCCGGCGTTGACGATGCCCATGTCCATGCCGTTGCGGATGGCGTAGTAGAGGAATACCGCGTGGATAGCCTCACGTACCGGGTCGTTGCCGCGGAACGAGAAGGACACGTTAGACACGCCGCCGGAGATCAGCGCGTGCGGCAGCTCGCGTTTAATATCTTCGCAAGCGCCGATAAAGTCCTGCGCGTAGTTGTTGTGCTCTTCAATACCGGTCGCCACGGCGAAAATGTTCGGGTCGAAGATAATGTCTTCCGGCGGGAAGCCCACCTCTTCGGTGAGAATTTTGTACGCCCGGCGGCAAATCTCGATTTTACGCTCGCGGGTATCGGCCTGCCCCTGCTCATCAAAGGCCATCACCACCACTGCCGCGCCGTAGCGACGTAGCAACTTCGCATGATGAATAAAAGCTTCCACGCCCTCTTTCATCGAAATAGAGTTGACGATGCCTTTACCCTGAATGCACTTCAGCCCTTTTTCGATAACCTCCCATTTGGAGGAGTCGATCATGATTGGTACACGGGCAATATCCGGCTCACCGGCAATCAGGCTGAGGAAACGCACCATCGCCGCTTCGGCGTCGAGCATCCCCTCATCCATATTGATATCAATAATCTGCGCGCCGCTTTCTACCTGCTGACGGGCAACATCCAGCGCTTCGCTGTATTTCTCTTCTTTGATCAGCCGTTTAAATTTGGCCGAACCGGTGACGTTGGTACGTTCGCCGACGTTGACAAACAGGCTGTCGTCGCCAATGTTCAGCGGCTCCAGGCCGGAAAGGCGGCAGGCAACCGGGATATCCGGCAGCTGGCGCGGCGGCAAACCGGCAACGGCGCGGCTCATGGCGGCGATATGCTCCGGCGTAGTGCCACAGCAGCCGCCAACGATATTCAGGAAGCCCGCTTCCGCCCATTCGCGAATCTGTTTCGCCATGGTGTCGGCGTCGAGGTCGTACTCGCCGAAAGCGTTCGGCAGGCCGGCGTTCGGGTGCGCGGTGACGTAGCATTCGGCAATCCGCGACAGTTCCTGGACGTACTGGCGCAGTTCATCTGGCCCCAGCGCGCAGTTAAGGCCAAAAGTGAGCGCCTCGGCGTGGCGCAGCGAGTTATAAAAGGCTTCGGTCGTCTGGCCGGAAAGCGTTCGCCCGGAAGCGTCGGTGATGGTGCCGGAAATCATGATCGGCAAGTCTACGCCCAACGCCTCAAACTCCTCTTTCACCGCAAACACCGCCGCTTTCGCATTCAGGGTGTCAAAGACGGTCTCAATCAGAATCAGATCTACGCCACCTTCCACCAGCGCTTTAGTGGATTCACGGTAGGCCGCCACCAGCTGATCGAAGGTGATATTACGAAACGCCGGGTCGTTGACGTCCGGCGAAATGGAGGCCGTGCGGTTAGTTGGACCAAGCACGCCCGCAACAAAGCGTGGTTTTTCTGGTGTTCGCGCCGTCCATTCATCGGCGCAGGCGCGCGCCAGTTTGGCCGCCGCATAGTTAATTTCCGCCGACAGGGATTCCATCCGGTAATCCGCCATCGCAATGGTTGTCGAGTTAAAGGTGTTGGTTTCGATGATATCCGCGCCAGCCTCAAAGTAGGCGTTGTGGATAGCGGCGATCACCTCCGGCTTGCTGAGTACCAGCAGGTCATTGTTGCCTTTCAGGTCGCAGGGCCAGTCGGCAAAGCGCTCCCCGCGGAAATCTTCTTCATGTAGACGATAGCTCTGGATCATGGTGCCCATACCGCCGTCCAGCACCAGAATACGTTCATTTAACTGCGCACGCAGTTGTTCAACTTTGCTGCTCACACTCGCTCCCGACAACGCTCCACGTAACGAGCCATACTGGCACAAAGCGTGCTGGCGGAAAAGAGAACAACGGGCAACATGAGACATGTTCAGCTTGCTGGCGCTATTGGTTCCGTTTTGCCGGATGGCGGCGCAAGCGCCCTATCCAGCCTACAAATTACTTTGGCGGCTCCCAAAGCGTAGGCCTGATAAGCGAAGCGCCATCGGGCATCCTGTGATGTCACTCATCCGATCAGTTCAGGAACTCTTGCATTATAATTGAATAAAACGAAAATGATTTCCACGATACAGAAAAAGGAGTCTGCCATGGTTGCCCCTGTTCCCGCGAAACGCGGGAGAAAACCTGCCGCTACCACTGCACCCGTAACCGGGCAGGTTCAGTCTTTAACTCGCGGTCTGAAGCTGCTGGAGTGGATTGCCGAGTCCAACGGCAGCGTCGCGCTGACCGAACTGGCGCAACAGGCGGGTTTGCCTAATTCCACGACTCACCGTCTACTCACCACCATGCAGCAGCAGGGTTTTGTCCGCCAGGTCGGTGAGCTGGGCCACTGGGCCGTAGGCGCACACGCGTTTATCGTCGGCAGCAGCTTCTTACAGAGCCGTAATCTGCTGGCGATTGTCCATCCGATTTTGCGCAAACTGATGGAGGACTCCGGCGAAACGGTAAACCTTGCCGTACTCGACCAGAGCGACCATCAGGCCATTATTATCGACCAGGTGCAGTGTACGCAGCTGATGCGCATGTCCGCCCCTATTGGCGGCAAGCTGCCCATGCACGCCTCTGGCGCGGGCAAGGCGTTTTTATCACAGCTCAGTGAGGAACAGGTTACCAGTCTGCTGCACCGCAAGGGGTTGCACGCTTATACCCATGCGACGCTGGTGTCGCCGATCCATCTGAAAGATGACCTCGCCCAAACACGCAAGCGCGGCTATTCCTTTGACGACGAAGAACATGCGCTCGGTCTGCGCTGCGTGGCCTCGTGTATTTATGACGAACACCGCGAACCGTTTGCGGCCCTCTCTATTTCCGGCCCCTGCTCACGCATTACTGACGATCGCGTCACCGAACTTGGCGCCATGGTGATTAAAGCGGCGAAAGAGGTGACGCTGGCCTATGGTGGAACTCGCTGAAATGAGCAGCCTGAAATTATACTGGCAGGAGAAGTACCCACAGGCCTTCTGTTGGTCTTTCGGTGATTCGCCGGCGCTGGCCGACGAGCTGGCGGCGCTAGTGGTCGCCGGTAAAAAGCGTGGCACCTGTAGCTCGCTGGTTAGCTATCAGAAAGAGCAGCCCCCTGTCACGCCCGGGTCATATCACATTGTGCTCAACGGCACAGGCGACGCCGTGTGCGTCATACGCACGCTGGCGCTCAGGCTGATCCGTTTTAACGAGATGAGCGCCGATCTCGCCGCACTGGAAGGCGAAGGCGATCTTAGCCTGGCGTACTGGCAAGCGGCACACCGGGCCTTTTTTGAGCGCGAGGGTAATTGGTCGCCGGAGATGGAACTGGTTTACGAAGAGTTCGCCGTACTTGAGATCGCGCCGTAACGCACGCTAAAGCGCTGGCGACGACGATAGGCATACACATCTTCTACATGCCCTTCTTTAATACGCGTCTGTAGCGCGCGCCAGTAATCGGCGCGAAACAGGTCGGCATGCATCTCTTCAAACAATGGCCCGATACGCGGATCGGCACACAGCCAGTGGCGAAACTCCTCCGGGAAAACATCACCCGGCGAGACGCTATACCAGGGTTCGCTGGCCAGTTCGTCTTCCGGATAACGCGCTGGCGGAATATCGCGGAAATTCACTTCCGTCATGTAGCAAATTTCATCGTAGTCGTAGAACACCACGCGGCCATGACGGGTAACGCCAAAGTTTTTAAACAACATATCGCCGGGGAAAATATTAGCGGCGGCAAGCTGGCGAATCGCATTACCATATTCTTCTATCGCATCGCGCAACTGCTGGCCTTCTACCTGTTCCAGCCAGATATTGAGTGGCACCATGCGACGTTCAATATAGAGATGGCGAATGACGATATGTTCCCCAAGATCGGTAATCTTCTCTGGCACTTCTTGCCGTAACAGCGCCATCAGCGCCGGATCAATTTGCCGTTTATCCAGTACGAAATTCTCAAACTCCTGGGTATCCGCCATACGACCGACGCGATCATGCTCTTTTACCAGTTGATAACAGGCACGCACATGGGCGGCAGACATCTCTTTCTGCGGGGCGAATTTGTCTTTAATGATTTTAAATACCCGGTCGAAACCTGGCAGGGTAAACACCAGCATCACCATGCCGCGGATACCAGGCGCCTCAATGAATTTCTCATCACTTTCAGCCAGATAACATAAATATTCGCGGTAGCTTTCGGTTTTCGCATGTTTCTGGCAGCCAATCGCCATATACAGTTCGGCAGTGGTTTTACCCGGCAGGATTTCACGCAACCACTCAACCAGCGCGGCAGGCAGCGGCGCATACACCATAAAATAAGAGCGGGCAAAACCAAACACAATGCTCGCTTCTGCCGTGGTGGTCAGGCAGGTATCGACAAACAGTTCACCCTCATCAGTGCGATGAATCGGCAGTAAAAACGGCAGCGTACCGTCAGGTGTGGTTAATTTACCTACCAGCCAGGCCGCTTTATTACGGTAAAACAACTCATTCGCCACCTGGACATGGCAGCGAGGTAGCGCGTCCTCGCCCAGTGTTTCAGTCAGGTGCGCGATAATATAGCGGATATCCCGGCTTTTATTCTGCCAGGGCAGACGCAGCGGTAAATCACTGAGTATGCGCATCAACAGCGTCTCCCAACCGTGATCGGGAAAGAAGTCTTTGGCCAGCGGGCGCGGGATAGTACGGAAGCGACGCTCCGGTTGCGAACTGAAAATAAACAACCGCTCGGGTGTTAACGAGCGGTGGTCAAATAACCGGCAATAAACGGAGTTGAAAAAGCTCTCCGCAATCTCGAAGCGCGGGTAATCCGGCAACAGCCGGGTGTAATGCTCTTTAACGCGTAAAAGGAAATCCGCGTCGGTACTTTTTCCATCGGTAATACAGCGCAGTTGCTCCACCACCAGACCCACATGATGATCATAGAGGTGGATACGGCTTTTCATCGCCTGTTGGACGGCGTGCCAGTCGGCCTGTTCAAAACGCTGCTGCGCGCCGGAAGTCACTTCCAGAAATCGACCATACTGCGCGTCAAAGCCTTGCAGGATGGTTTGAGCAATCAGTAATTCCAGGCCACGCGGCATTTTTTTCCCTCATCCGGCACCACGTCATGCCGGATGGCGCGTTCGCTTATCCGGCCTACGCTATCTGTAGGCCCGGTAAGCGCAGCGCCACCGGGCATCAATCAAAACTGCGATTCTTCGGTGGAACCCGTTAACGCGGTAACAGATGACGCGCCGCCCTGAATAATGGTGGTGACTTTGTCGAAGTAACCAGTACCCACTTCCTGCTGGTGGGAAACAAAGGTGTAGCCGTCTTTCGCCGCGGCGAACTCGGGTTGTTGAACCTTCTCAACATAGTGCTTCATGCCCTCGCCCTGCGCGTATGCATGCGCCAGGTCGAACATGTTGAACCACATGCTGTGGATGCCCGCCAGGGTAATAAACTGGTATTTGTAACCCATGTCCGACAACTGCTGCTGGAAGCTGGCAATGGTCTTGTCGTCCAGATTCTTCTGCCAGTTGAAGGATGGCGAACAGTTATAGGCCAGCAGTTTGCCCGGATACTTCGCGTGGATAGCATCGGCAAAACGACGCGCCAGTTCGAGATCCGGCGTAGAGGTTTCGCACCACACCAGATCGGCATACGGGGCATACGCCAGACCGCGGCTGATCGCCTGCTCAATGCCCGCATGGGTGCGGTAAAAACCTTCGCTGGTGCGTTCGCCGGTAATAAAACCGCTGTCATAGGGATCGCAGTCGGAGGTGATCAGATCTGCCGCATCCGCATCGGTACGCGCAATCACCAGCGTCGGGACGCCCATCACATCAGCGGCCAGACGCGCAGCAACCAGTTTCTGAATCGCCTCCTGCGTGGGGACCAGCACCTTGCCGCCCATATGGCCGCATTTCTTCACCGACGCCAGCTGATCTTCGAAGTGAACGGCCGCTGCACCGGCTTCAATCATCGATTTCATCAGTTCGAAGGCATTCAGAACGCCGCCAAAACCGGCTTCCGCATCAGCAACGATCGGCAGGAAGTAATCCACATAGCGCGGATCGTTGGGTTCAATACCGGATGCCCACTGGATCTGATCTGCACGACGGAAAGTGTTGTTGATCCGATCCACTACCGCCGGAACAGAGTTTGCCGGGTACAACGATTGATCCGGATACATGCTGGATGCAAGGTTGGCATCTGCCGCCACCTGCCAGCCTGAAAGATAAATCGCCTCAATACCGGCTTTCGCCTGCTGCAACGCCTGACCGCCAGTCAGCGCGCCAAGGCTGTTGATATAGCCTTTTTTCGCTTCACCGTGCAACAGCCGCCACATTTTCGCGGCGCCGAGCTGCGCCAGCGTGCATTCAGGGTTAACCGAGCCGCGTAATTTCACCACCTCCTCCGCGCTGTACGGGCGGGTGATGCCTTCCCAGCGCGGTTGTGTCCACTCTTTCTGTAATTCTTCGATTTGTTGAGTACGGGTTTTCATGTGCAGATGCTCCATATTGTTATGTGGTGAATTAAGCCAGTAAGCGATAGCCCGGCAGGGTGAGGAAGTCGATTAAGTCATCTGAGGTGGTGATTTGCTCCATCAGACGTGCGGCATCGTCGAAGCGCCCGCTGCTGTAGCGGTGCTCGCCCAGTTCGTCCTGGATTACCCGCATCTCTTCCGCCAACATTTCGCGGAAAAGCGTTTTCGTTACGGGTTTTCCATTGCTCAGTGTTTTCTCATGGTGAATCCACTGCCAGATAGAGGTTCGTGAGATTTCCGCCGTCGCGGCATCCTCCATCAGACCGTAAATCGGTACACAGCCATTACCGGAGATCCACGCTTCAATGTACTGCACTGCCACGCGAATATTGGCGCGCATTCCCGCTTCTGTACGTTCGCCTTCACATGGCTCCAGTAACTGCTCGGCGGTAATCGGCGCATCTTCATCACGGGTAATGAACAGCTGATTTTTGTGCTCGCCCAGTACCTCGTTAAAGACGGCCATTGCGGTATCCGCCAACCCGGGATGCGCAATCCACGTGCCGTCGTGGCCGTTGTTCGCTTCCAGCGCTTTATCCGCTTTCACTTTGGCAAGGACCTGATTGTTGCGTTCAACGTCTTTGCTCGGGATAAACGCCGCCATACCGCCCATCGCGAACGCGCCGCGCTTGTGACAGGTTTTGATCAGCAGGCGCGAGTAGGCGCTCAGAAACGGTTTGTCCATCGTTACCACCTGCCTGTCCGGCAAGACGCGATCCGGGTGATTTTTCAACGTTTTGATATAGCTGAAAATATAATCCCAGCGACCACAGTTGAGACCGACGATATGATCACGCAGCGCATGAAGAATCTCATCCATCTGGAAAACAGCCGGCAGCGTTTCAATCAACAGGGTCGCTTTGATCGTACCGCGCGGCAGGTTAAAGCGGTCTTCGGCGTAGCTGAAGACTTCGCTCCACCAGGCTGCCTCCTGCCAGGCTTGCGTTTTCGGCAGGTAAAAATACGGGCCGCTACCTTTAGCGAGCAGCGCTTTATAGTTGTGGAAAAAGTACAGAGCAAAATCAAACAGGCTGCCGGGAATGGCTTCCCCCCGCCAGGTAACATGTTTTTCTGGCAGATGTAGACCACGTACACGACAAATCAATACGGCCGGATCGGGCTTGAGCTGATAGATTTTTCCGGCTTCGTTGGTATAGCTAATGGTGCCGTTCACCGCATCACGCAGGTTGATTTGACCATCAATAACTTTATTCCAGTCCGGCGCCAGCGAGTCTTCAAAATCCGCCATAAACACTTTCACGTTTGCGTTCAGGGCATTAATCACCATTTTACGTTCAACCGGCCCGGTAATTTCTACTCGGCGATCCTGTAAATCCGCCGGAATACCACGAATCTGCCAATTACTTTCTCTAATGGAAGTGGTTTCCGAAATAAAATCAGGCAACTTACCGTTATCAATATCCTGCTGTTGCTGGATACGTGCAGCCAGGAGTTTATTGCGTTTTGGCGTAAAACGGGTAACTAACTCCGTCAAAAACTCGACTGCCTCAGCGGTCAGGACTTGCTTTTCCAGCTCACCTTGCGGCCTGGTAAAGGTTAATTCATCAGTTGTGGTTGCCTGTGGATTCATCATGCAGCTCCTCGTTGTTGATCCAGATACGTCCCCAATGCGAACGAAGGATCACTGTGCGCTTTTCGTTCAACACAACTAAGACTACTCAATTAAATTTCAAAATCAAAAACAATTTCCATTTTTAATTTAATTATGCATTAACCTATTGATAACAATATAAATTAAATTTAATTACATGATGAGGTGCGTTTCGGAAATAAAAAAGGCACCCGAAGGTGCCTGATTCAACATGCTGAAACGCTTTAGGCTCGTCAGAAGCAGAAGATTAATCCAGGGTTGGATTCATGTGACGCAGATCATATGGCGTAATCTGGTAGACATAATAGTTGAGCCAGTTAGTAAACAGTAAATTACCGTGGCTGCGCCAGGTTGCGCGCGGTATGTTTTGCGGATCGTTTTTTGGGAAATAGTTGTACGGAACCTCCGGATTTAACCCGGCCTCAACGTCACGAAAATATTCACCCGCTAACGTATGAGCGTCATATTCAGGATGACCGGTGACAAACGCAATACGTTTATCTTTGCTGGCAAACAGGTACGCATCCCCTTCTTCTGTTTCGGCCAGAATTTCAAGATCCGTATAATCCCGTATTAGCGCCGCCGGGAAATCGGCATAGCGTGAGTGTGGCGCAAGAAACGAATCATCAAAACCACGCGTCAACAGAGCATGAGGATGAAGGATGTGATGTTCATAGACGCCGGAAAGTTTATCTGTACGGGTCTGCTTGGGGATACCATACAGAATATTGAGTGCAGCCTGAACGGCCCAACAGACAAATAGCGTCGAAGTAACGTGATCTTTCGCCCATTCCAGCACCTGCCTAATCTGCGGCCAGTAAGCCACGTCATTAAATTCCACCAGACCCAGCGGCGCTCCGGTCACGATAAGCCCATCAAAGTTCTGATCGCAGATATCGTCGAAGTTACAGTAAAAGTTATTCAGGTGCTCGGCTGGCGTGTTCCTCGACTCGCGGGCATCTATCCGCAGTAGTTGAATATCGACCTGCAATGGCGAGTTCGATAGCAAACGCAGAAACTGATTTTCCGTTTCAATCTTCTTCGGCATCAGGTTAAGGATAAGTAACTTTAGCGGGCGAATTTCCTGACCTGATGCGCGAGAAGTCGTCATGACGAAGACATTCTCCTCACGTAAAAAATTGACGGCGGGTAGCTCGTCCAGCACGCGAATCGGCATAACCTGATAACCTCACGACATACGTTTAAACGTTTAGACATCCAGATAGCTGAAGATACTCAAAAATCAGGCGAATGTCGAGTCTGCAAGTTCAAGGTGAGAAAGTTTCACGACAGCATTTGCATTAGAATAGAAGTAAGCAAAAAAGGAGTGAAGATGATGATTAACATTCGCCGTTCAAGGCATGAGGAAGGGGAAAAACTGATTGCGATCTGGCGTCGCTCAGTCGATGCCACGCACGATTTTCTGTCAAACGCTTATCGGGCCGAACTGGAAGAACTGGTGAGCGATTTTCTGCCAGAAGCGCCACTATGGGTTGCAGTGACCGATCAGGATGAGCCGGTAGGATTTATGCTGCTTACCGGCGAACATATGGATGCGCTGTTTGTCGATCCGGACGTGCGTGGTCAGGGTATCGGTAAGAGATTAGTTGAACATGCGTTAACACTGGCGCCGGGGTTGACAACCAATGTTAACGAGCAAAATACACAAGCTGTTGGATTTTATAAGAAAATGGGATTTAAGGTGACGGGACGTTCGGAGGTCGACGATCTTGGGAAACCGTATCCATTGTTGAATTTAATTTATCCGTGAGTAGTGGCGCTGCCTGATAAGTGCATGTAGGCCGGATAAGGCGAAGCTGCCATCCGGCGGTGCAGGTTGCCTGATGGCGCTGCGCTTATCAGGCCTACGGTTTTACAGTTACCACACACGCAATAAATATCCTCCGGCATAGCCGGAGGTTTTTCAGATGCGCCTGTAAGGCTCTCTTACCAG
>NZ_JBKFRY010000026.1:0-23930 GCF_046569105.1 Salmonella sp. 741265073_HBA
GCACAGGCAAACTGAATATTAGCGATGGCCCGCTGCGGGGCCACTGGAGAAAACGATGAGCAAAAAAATTAGAGACTTTGAATTGATGAGCACCCGCGAAATTTGCTGCCAGCTCAGGATTTCTTCCAGGACGCTGGAGCGTTACCGTAAGCGACCAAGCGACAACAACCCATTCCCGGAGCCTGACTGTTCATATATGGGTGGCTCCAACAAATGGCTTAAAACCAAAGTCAATGAGTGGCAGGTCAGGGAAATGTCACGACCAACACGCCGTCCAATGTCGCATCTGAATCTGCTCCGTGACAACAAAGGTCGACTCATCCGGTCTGACGTGGCGTGAACTCCAGAACATCGGGCTCGATGATGCTCATCAGTCGGGCCCACCATTTACTATAAGCTTCTCTCATTTCTTCGATATAGGTGTATTTGTCGTACACCGACCACACTCCAGGCAGTTTGTGCCCGAGCATCATCTCAGCAATATGTGGTTCAGTCAGCTCGGAGAAATTCGTTCGCGCAGTTCTGCGTAGATCATGGATCGTAAAGTGCGGAACCTGCTCGTTATAAGCCTTCAGCATGAACTTAACAAGGTTGCTGCTGATGCTCATATGAAAGCCTTCGCTCATCGGCTTGTCTGCATATTTTGAGAAAACAAAACGGCCCGGCGCCAACTCAATGGCTCGTTGTATCAGCGGGAGCATTTCAGGGATGATCGGGCGGATTATCGGCTTCTTACTTTTCCGTCCCGTTTTATGATTTTCCCACGGTACGGTCCAGACGCCCTCCTCAAAATCGAAATGCGAAACTTCAGCCTGACGGAGTTCACCGACCCTGCACGCCCATATCAGAGACAATTTATAAAGGATCTTGTTTCGCTCAATAAGGCGGGAATCCTCAATAGCTCGCCAGACAATCGCAATTTCTTTGCGATCCAGTGTTCTCTCCCCCATTTTCTTCTGAATACCAAAATCACGACCGGACATTTCAGAAAGTGGGTTAACCTCAAGCAACTGGCGCTTCACTGCCCATGAGTAGCACTGCCGACCGTTACTAATTACTCGCCGGGTGATCTCAGTGTATCCCTGCGCCAGTCGGTCCAGAACTGTAAGCCAGTTGTGCAGCGTCAACTGATGCGCCGGATACTTACCCAGCTTAGGGAATACATGCAGCTCAAACGAACGCAGTATTTGATCGGATGTTTCTTTCTGAACGCATACCATCGCATGCCATTCTCTGAAAAGTTCCTCGAATGTGTACTGGCTGTTGATTTGAGCTTTATCGAGGCCTTGCCTGATCCGCGGATTTTCTCCACGGGCAAGAATGGCGGCCCACTTAGTTACCTCTTCGCGCGCGGCCTTCAACCCGAATGCCGGGTAACTGCCGATCGTCATCTTGTCCTGCTTACCCAGGAAACGGAATCGGTAGAAAAAAGTGACGGCGCCCTTTTTGGAAATGCGCACCCACAGACCGTCCCGGTCTGCCTTCTCTTCAACTTTATCGCGTTCGCGCCCGAGGCACGACTTTAGATAACTATCTGAAATAGCCATGATTTATTCCTGCATGTGTCCATCAGAACGGAAGATTCTGTGTCCATCATAGGATATGGACGCACTGGTGGACACAAAAACCATGACTCATGATGTCGTAGGTTGACTGTACATGCAACCAGTATCATTTTTGTGAGCGCTTATTTTGCGGGGATCTTGAGAGGATTTTGTCGTAGGTTTGCGGAGGGTGGCGGGGTATCAATTATCGATGTGAGCAATGATCGAAAAGTTACGTATGTTCTTCATAGAGATAAATTATTATGCCTTACGCCTGGTTGACCAGACTTTAGAGGTCGCTGTTCTGAGCTTAACGTCTGTTTTAACTGAAACGCCGCATTCTACACTACAACGCTAAGGCGAGGAAATGTTCATAGTGTAAGGAGAACGGGAACTGGAAAACGCCTCGCTTTTTTCCTGTAAAACACCGCAACGCAGGAAAAGCGCATGCTTATCGGGACAACAACCCAACGCGGCAGGTGTACCGTTGGGCAAAACGTTTACTGGCGCGTTTCGATTGAGGTAGTTTCGACGCGAACAAGGTCCGGCGGGAGGGCAACGTTTAAAATCACCGGCTGCCAGGCGTCGCGCTCCGCCAGTTTTCGGGAATAGCCGCGGGCAACCAGAAAACCGCCCACGCCGCCCAACACGGCCCCGCTTAATGCGGCAAGGTCAGATCCAAACAGCATCTGAAAAAGCGCCGCACAAAGAAATAGCCCCGCTAAAGGCGACATATAGACCAGCAACGCCGAACCTAAAAGGCTTTTTTCGGCGATGCCCAACTCGACTTTCTGCCCCGGCGTCAGCGGCTCCGCGCTTGGCACAACAATGGTATGCGTGGTTTGCGGCCCTAATTTATTCAGCACGCGACTGCCGCATCCCGCACGGGAGGCGCAGCTACTGCATGACGCTTTAACGTCGCAGCTCACCACCGCCTGACCATTCTGCCAGGAGATAACGGTTGCCCACTCTTTAATCATTGTACTGCCCTGAATTTGATACTGTCGGCAATGCGCTTCGCCGTTTGCGGCGGAAGCTCGCCGACAATGGTGATTTCCGCGTTGTCGCGAACGCTGCTATAAACCGTTCGGCGCCCGGTGCGCAGCATCTGATCGCTGCTGTTTTGCGTCGCCCGGTTCACATTGACGGAAAAGCTAAACAGACCGTCAGAATAAAGCCGCGATTCGATAGGCAGGTTATCCATCGTCGGCAACGGACGACGGCTGCTGGAAACTTCGCTAAAGCCTTGCGGCACCCAGGATGGACTCCAGTTAAATTTCGTTTTTTCGCCACCGGGAACAGAAAGCAGCGGCGGCAGATTCGCCTTCGCCAGCGCCTGCATGTTGCTGCCGATATCCTGACTCACCGTGAACGCAATAACGCGGAACTGCTCCAGCGTCTCGCCATCGCGATCCAGCAGATCAACGCGCATCGGCAGTTTGGTATCCATGTCCATCCAGACGATATAGCTGTAACGCGTACCATCGCGCGCCACAACGCGGATAACTTCGCACAATCTGTCTGCGATACGGGTGCGTCCGACGGAAATAAAGTCGTAGTAAGGCGCCAGACGCTCGAAATCGGTGTAAATCAGGGAAGGCAGAGAATCGACAATATAATCACCGTTCAGGGTGAACGGCTCAAGGCCCGGTTCAAAATAACTGATTTCATTACCACGCTGTACGACCTCCCGGCGGGGACCGTCCAACTGTAGCAATTGCGCAAGCGGGCGACTATCCAGGCGTGCGTGTCGATAACGCAGAGATTCAACGCCTTGTTTCGTGATGCTGACGAATGACAGCTCGTAATTCAGTGACTGACTGGCGATGTTCATCTGCTGCAATAACGCCCCGGACGCAGGGTCGGCCGAGGCGTTTGCTGAGAAGAACAGGCTAGCCGCCACAAGGGACATGGCAAACCAAAGTTGCTTCATTACTGCGATTGCGTTCCTAAAGTTTGGATTCCTGGCACCTGTACCGCGGCTTGCTGGGTTTGCGCCTGCTCAAACTGAAGCTGTTCGGAGTGCAGTCGGCGCTGCAGTTCATAGTCCTGCAACATGGCATTAATGCGACGACGCTGCTCCTGTACCTGCTGTTGCTGACTGCCGACAGGCGCTGCTTCAGAAGGCACTCCCAGACTTACCGGGCTGGCTTTCCCCATCATAGGCAGGGTATTGAAAACCGGCGTTTCAGGTTGTTGGGATGTTTCAGATTGCCCATTATAGTGCTGGACACCGACGATAACTGCAAGTGAAACGCACGCCGCCACGCCCATTTGGGTAAGCTGCGCCGCCCACGGACGCACTTTTTTCCAGAACGGCATTTTCTGCCATTGCTGCGGAGCGGGTTGGGCCTCAGGGATTAATGGCGACACCTGACGTACTGGCTCGTTTTCAATAGCGGCCATCACGCGAGCGGATATATCGAAATGGAGAACGTCAGGCGTATCCCCCCGCATTGAATCGCGGATCAGGTGATAACTCTCCCAGGTTTTCTGCATTTCCGGGTCGTGCGTAAGCGCTTTGAGCAGCTCACTATCCAACGTTTCGCCATCCATCAAAGCGGAAAGTTTTTCTTTCTGCATGCCTAATACCTTTTCCAGTATCCCGCTATCGTCAACGCCTGATAAGCGGTTGAACTTTATTATCAATAGCTTCCCGCGCCCGGAAGATACGTGAACGCACCGTCCCCACCGGACAATCCATGATAGCCGCTATCTCTTCATAGCTCAGGCCATCCAGCTCCCGTAAGGTGATTGCCATACGTAAATCTTCCGGGAGGGACTCAATAGTTCGGAAAACTATCTGTCTCAGTTCTTCTGACAACATTAAGTTCTCAGGGTTCGAAATTTCTTTCAGCGCGCCGCCGCTTTCAAAGTTTTCTGCTTCAATCGCGTCTACATCACTGGAAGGCGGACGACGCCCCTGCGCAACCAGGTAGTTCTTCGCGGTATTGACCGCAATGCGATACAACCAGGTATAAAAAGCGCTATCCCCCCGGAAAGAATCCAGCGCGCGATAGGCCTTAATAAATGATTCCTGTACGACATCGGGAACGTCGCCCGATGGCACATAGCGGGAAACCAGACTCGCCACTTTATGCTGGTAGCGCACTACCAGTAAGTTAAAGGCTTTCTGATCTCCCTTCTGGACCCGTTCAACCAGGACCTGGTCCGTTAACTGCTCGCTCATCCGAGGTAATGTCTCCCCAAACCAAATTTCCACGCGCTTTCGAAACGCCACTCCATAAGCCGCACTATGAGCAAGCAACAGGTTAGAGTGTCTATGTTTCGTAAAGTTCCGTTACGCATTTGTTTTTGTTTGTCATGTTGTAGACAGGTCTTATCTTCCATTATAAGTCTACAGATGCTGAACAACGCACTATCTGTACAGAAATGCCCATTTCGTCGTTTGCAGAGTAACCTAACAGCATCTTTATTTCACTACAAAATCCGACGCTAACACCCTGCCCTACAAAATATTTTTTGCCGTTTATCTCTCGCCGTATTTTTATTTTATGTTTAATAAGCACAACACCAGCGAAATCATTACGTGCTTTTTAGCGCCATATAGTGCTAATCTGCCGCAACCATGTTTAGTAAATTAAACAAGAACCATGATGACAACTCCTGAACTGTCCTGTGATGTGTTAATTATCGGCAGCGGCGCGGCCGGACTCTCGCTGGCGCTGCGTCTGGCTGAAAAGCATAAGGTTATCGTCCTGAGTAAAGGGCCGGTGAGCGAGGGCTCCACGTTTTATGCGCAGGGCGGTATTGCCGCCGTGTTTGATGAAACCGACAGTATTGCGTCGCATGTCGAAGATACGCTAATTGCCGGTGCCGGAATTTGCGATCGCCACGCGGTGGAGTTTGTCGCCAGCAACGCTCGTACCTGCGTGCAGTGGCTTATCGATCAGGGCGTCCTGTTTGATACGCATGTCCAGCCAAACGGCAAGGAGAGCTATCATCTCACGCGTGAAGGCGGCCATAGCCATCGCCGTATCCTTCATGCCGCCGACGCTACCGGAAAGGAAGTCGAAACCACGTTGGTCAGTCGGGCACAAAATCATCCTAATATTCAGGTGCTGGAACGCAGCAACGCCGTTGATTTAATTATTTCCGATAAAATGGGTCTGCCGGGGCCTCGCCGGGTCGTCGGCGCCTGGATCTGGAATCGCAATAAAGAGTGGGTTGAAACCTGTCATGCGAAGTCGGTGGTGCTGGCGACCGGCGGCGCCTCAAAGGTGTATCAATATACCACTAACCCGGATATTTCCTCCGGCGACGGTATCGCGATGGCCTGGCGCGCGGGCTGTCGGGTCGCTAATCTGGAATTTAACCAGTTTCATCCCACCGCCCTTTATCACCCGCAGGCGCGTAATTTTCTCCTTACCGAAGCGCTGCGCGGCGAAGGCGCATACCTTAAACGTCCGGACGGTTCACGGTTTATGCCGGACGTTGACGAACGCGGGGAACTGGCGCCGCGCGATATTGTCGCCCGCGCCATTGACCATGAGATGAAACGACTCGGCGCAGACTGTATGTTTCTCGATATCAGCCACAAGCCTGACGATTTTGTCCGCCAGCACTTCCCGATGATCTATGCGAAACTGCTCGATTTGGGGATGGATTTAACCAAAGAACCGATTCCCGTTGTTCCTGCCGCGCACTATACCTGCGGCGGCGTGGTCGTCGATGATTATGGTCGTACCGATGTAGACGGCTTATATGCCATTGGCGAAGTCAGTTACACCGGCCTGCACGGCGCTAACCGTATGGCGTCCAACTCGTTGCTGGAATGCTTAGTGTACGGCTGGTCCGCAGCAATGGATATCGACAGGCGAATGCCTTCTGTCCACAGCGTTGACGTCCTTCCCGCCTGGGATGAAAGCCGCGTGGAGAACGCCGATGAGCGGGTGGTGATTCAGCATAACTGGCATGAACTACGCCTGCTGATGTGGGACTATGTGGGCATTGTGCGCACGACGAAACGGCTGGAGCGCGCCCTACGGCGTATTACTATGTTGCAACAAGAGATTGACGAATATTACGCCAACTTTCGCGTCTCGAATAATTTGCTGGAGCTGCGCAATCTGGTGCAAGTGGCCGAACTGATTGTACGTTGCGCGATGATGCGTAAAGAGAGCCGGGGGCTGCACTTTACGCTGGATTATCCGCAACAACTGGCTGAATCAGGCCCATCGATCCTTTCGCCGTTAACGCCTCACATAAACAGATAAAATGCCTGGGTCAGCGCCGTATAACTTTCAGAATAATGCTGGTCTGACCCGCGAATCACTAATCTGTCGCTAAAGCACTCCCCGGCTTGCGGGGAGAATGCGAGCAAAACCCGGTGCGGCAAGCGCGCTTCGTTTTCCGCAACGTCAGTACGTAATCGCAAATGCCATCCCATGTTGAGCGCTTGCTGCGTAAAAGCGTTACCTATTTGTTCCGGCAAGACTACGCAAAAAAAGCCATCTTCGGTAATACAATCCGCCGCAATAGCCAATAACGTCTGGTGATCCAGCGTAGCGGTGTAACGCGCCTGCTCCCGCTGCGGCGTGGCGCATTCCACACCGGGTTCGTAATAAGGCGGGTTGCTGATAATAAGATCAAAGCGTACCGTCTGGCGAGGCGCCCAACGCTGAATATCGTCAGTATGCACCGTTATTCGATGCGGCCAGGGAGAGTGAGCCACGTTTTCCTGCGCTTGCATGGCAGCCCCGACATCCAGTTCCACGGCGTCAATAGGCACATTGTCATCCGTCCGCTGCGCCAGCATTAACGCCAGCAGACCGCTTCCAGTACCGATATCCAGAATTCGCTTTACATCCGCGACCGGCGCCCACGCCCCAAGTAAAATACCGTCAGTTCCCACTTTCATCGCACACCGATCGTGTGCGATGAAAAACTGTTTAAACGTAAATCCGTTACGACGAAGAACGGAGCCAGACTGAGACATGTAAAAACAACCTTGCAAAAAACGGCGACAGCGCCGAGTGAAAACAATACCTGAGAAGGGATATCCATACAAACAGATGAAGATTGCGGCCGTAACGTCTATAATCAGCGCCCCACACAGAGGTAGAACATGACTGTAACGACTTTTTCCGAACTTGAACTCGACGAAAGCCTGCTGGATGCCCTCCAGGATAAAGGTTTCACTCGCCCGACCGCCATTCAGGCTGCCGCCATTCCGCCTGCGCTCGATGGCCGTGATGTACTCGGTTCTGCGCCGACAGGCACCGGTAAAACGGCGGCATATCTGCTGCCGGCGTTGCAGCACCTGCTCGACTTTCCGCGTAAAAAATCGGGGCCGCCGCGCATTCTGATCCTGACGCCAACCCGCGAACTGGCAATGCAGGTTGCCGATCACGCTCGTGAACTGGCTAAGCATACTCATCTGGATATCGCCACGATTACCGGCGGCGTGGCCTATATGAACCATGCTGAAGTGTTTAGCGAAAACCAGGATATCGTGGTCGCCACGACGGGCCGTCTGCTGCAATATATAAAAGAAGAGAACTTTGACTGCCGGGCGGTTGAAACACTGATCCTTGACGAAGCTGACCGGATGCTCGACATGGGCTTCGCTCAGGACATTGAACATATCGCTGGTGAGACCCGCTGGCGTAAACAGACGATGCTGTTCTCCGCCACGCTGGAAGGCGATGCGATTAAAGATTTTGCCGAGCGTCTGCTGGAAGACCCGGTTGAGGTTTCCGCCAATCCGTCAACCCGCGAGCGTAAGAAAATTCACCAGTGGTACTACCGTGCCGACAATTTCGAACATAAAGTTGCGCTGTTGAAGCACCTGCTAAAACAAGACGATGCAACCCGTTCTATCGTGTTTGTACGTAAACGTGAACGAGTCCATGAACTGGCTGAAACGCTGCGTCTGGCAGGGATCAACAATTGCTATCTTGAAGGTGAGATGGCGCAGATCAAACGTAACGAAGGTATTAAGCGTCTCACCGACGGTCGCGTTAACGTCCTGGTCGCGACCGACGTCGCGGCACGCGGGATTGATATTCCTGACGTCAGCCACGTCATTAACTTCGACATGCCGCGCAGTGGCGATACCTATCTGCATCGCATTGGTCGTACAGGCCGTGCGGGTCGCAAAGGCACTGCAATCTCGCTGGTAGAAGCCCACGACCATCTGTTGCTGCTGAAAATCGGTCGCTACATCGAAGAGCCGCTAAAAGCGCGCGTCATTGATGAGCTTCGCCCGACCACGCGTGCGCCCAGCGAAAAGCTGACCGGCAAACCGTCGAAAAAAGTGCTGGCGAAACGCGCCGAGAAGAAAAAAGAGAAAGAAAAAGAGAAGCCGCGCGTGAAGAAACGTCACCGCGATACAAAAAATATCGGTAAGCGCCGCAAGCCAAGCGGTACGAAAATGCAGGAGCAATCCAGCGAAGAGTGATGATACTGCCGGGTTCGTTAACCCGGCATTTTTTTATCTTCCACGGTAAAACACGCCTCCATACACTGCATAAATATCTGCATTGCCGGGCTGACCGCTTTCCCGGCATGATGGGCGCACAGCGCCATGATCGATAGCGACGGCGCGCCAAACGGCAGCTCTTTCAACTGACCGGTACTAAGTTCTCGTTCAACGGCAAAACGTGGTAAAAAGCTGATGCCCAGGTTAGCAGCCACACACTGTTTAATGCTTTCAATACTCCACAGTTCAATGGTGTTTTCCAGCGTAATCCGCCTCTGCCGTAGCGTACTTTCAAATAGCTGGCGGAAGACACATTGCGGTTCATTGATGATGAAGCTACAGGGAATATGCTGATCTGGCTGCGTAAAATCAGCATCCTGTAGCAGTGGAGAGGCCACCAGCGCCAGCGACTGCTCCCCCAGTTGCTGCATCGTGAGCGCGTCATCATTACCTACGCGATAAAAAACGCCCAGATCGACCTCGTCATTCAGCAACGCATCACGTATCACATAGCAATTCAGCGATTGTAGCGACAATCTGACATTCGGCGCTCGCAGCTTAAATCGTTGTAAAACCTGCGGCATTTTGTACGCCAGTAAGGTTTCACCTGTCGCCACGCGCAGCTCTCCGCCGGGTTCCGCATCCTGTCTTGCGGCTTCACGAATCGACTCCATCACTCGCGTCAGTTCATGGATATGCGGCATCAGCTTTTTCCCCTCATTGGTCAGGCACATTCGGCGCCCTATTTTCTCGAACAGTTGCAGGGAAAACTCACGTTCAAGCTGTTGAATATGAAAAGTTACCGTCGACTGAGTACAGCACAGCTTTTGCGAAGCCCGCAGAAACGAGCCCTCTTCCACTACCGTTTTCAGCGTAATAAACCGACGCAGATCCATAACCACCAACCTATCGAAAATCTCGAATTCAGAATTAAAAAACATTCATTTTTTTAAATATTTCATATCGGGTACTGTCTGCTAAAGCAGAGGAGATGACAAGTGACACCGATGCTTTTAAGCGCTTTCTGGACTTATACATTAATCACCGCCCTTACCCCCGGCCCAAACAATATTCTCGCGCTTAGCGCAGCAACTGCACATGGTTTTCGGCAGAGTATTCGTGTACTGGCAGGTATGAGTCTGGGATTTTTGGTCGTCATGCTGCTGTGCGCCGGGATCGCGTTTTCCCTTGCGGTTATCGATCCGGCAATCATTCATTTACTCAGTTGGGTGGGGGCTGCGTATATCCTGTGGCTGGCGTGGAAAATTGCCACCAGTCCAGCGGCAGATGAGAATGCCAGACCAAAACCGGTTGGCTTTTGGGTAAGCTTTGGCCTGCAGTTTGTGAACGTCAAAATTATTCTGTACGGCATTACCGCTCTGTCTACATTTGTTTTACCGCAAACGCAGGCGCTGAATTGGGTCATCGGCGTCAGTATATTGCTGGCATTGATCGGCACGTTCGGTAATGTGTGTTGGGCGCTGGCGGGACATCTGTTTCAGCGGGCGTTTCGCCATTATGGTCGCCAGTTAAATATCATTCTGGCGTTACTGCTGGTGTACTGCGCGGTGCGGATTTTTTACTGACCCAAATAAAACAAAAGCGGAAAAGGCCCGGCCTCTTCCGCTTGTTATTACCGGATAAGCCTTACAGGCTTTCGGTAAAGGTACGAGCGATAACGTCGCGCTGCTGTTCCGGCGTCAGGGAGTTAAAACGCACCGCATAACCAGAAACACGAATAGTCAGCTGCGGGTATTTTTCCGGATGCTTAACCGCGTCTTCCAGCGTTTCACGACGCAGAACGTTAACGTTCAGATGCTGACCGCCTTCAACGCGTACTTCCGGTTTAACTTCCATCGGAATTTCACGGTATTCGATCTCGCCCAGTTTGCTGACAGCCACAACTTCATCTTCAGCAAAGCCGGATTTTGCAACGATGCAGCGCGCTTCGCCTTTTTCGCTGTCCAGCAGCCAGAAGGAATTCAGCAGGTCGTCGTTAGCGGCTTTAGTAATCTGGATACCTGTAATCATGTGATGCCTCCCCAGGCAAAATTATTTGATTTCGGTCGGCCTAATCCCGGCCAATTGGTAAAACCATTGTTGCTTGAGTGTATATATACCCTTCGATCACCCTTCATTCTTTGATTTAAATCAATAAAAACCACACCATAAAAAGGGTGATGAAGGGAATTTATTGTTTTACATCAACTTACACCATTCAGACCTATAAACTTTTTACATAAATTTTCAACTATCTTTTGTAGGTAACCGTTTTTGTAGCACGCAGGATTTTGCACTGCAGAAAGAAGCAGTTAAGCTAAGGGAACTGGAAATTCGCAGGAGAGCGAGATGGCGACTGAGTTAACCTGGCACGATGTGCTGGCTGATGAGAAACAGCAACCTTACTTTATCAATACGCTTCACACTGTTGCTGGCGAGCGTCAGTCGGGTATCATGGTCTACCCGCCGCAAAAAGATGTGTTTAACGCCTTTCGCTTCACGGAACTGGGCGACGTTAAGGTGGTGATCCTGGGACAAGATCCTTACCACGGCCCCGGCCAGGCACATGGTCTGGCGTTTTCCGTGCGTCCTGGGATCGCTCCCCCGCCGTCATTAGTGAATATGTACAAAGAGCTGGAAGCCTCCATTCCCGGCTTTGTTCGCCCCGCGCACGGTTATCTGGAAAGCTGGGCGCGCCAGGGCGTACTGTTACTGAATACGGTGCTCACGGTACGGGCAGGCCAGGCGCACTCTCATGCCAGCCTGGGGTGGGAAACCTTTACGGATAAAGTGATAAGCCTGATTAACCAACACCGCGAAGGGGTCGTCTTCCTGCTGTGGGGCTCGCACGCCCAGAAGAAAGGCGCGATTATTGATCCACAGCGCCACCATATTCTGAAAGCTCCGCATCCCTCGCCACTCTCTGCGCACCGCGGATTTTTTGGCTGTAACCATTTTGCGCTAACGAACCAATGGCTGGAACAACACGGCGAGAAAACTATCGACTGGACGCCAGTATTACCGGCTGAGAGTGAATAACGTTGGCGACTCGCCGTTTTATCGCCCGGATAACGGCGCGAAAGCGCCTTGTCTGACCGGGCGGCAGGAAGTACATCATTGGCCCGGCGCGCGTTGCGTCACCGGGCTGTAGCCCTTACGCTTTATTCTGTCGCCACCACTCGGCGAGCAGCACGCCTGTCGCAACCGACACATTCAGGCTTTCCACGTTCCCCGTGCCGTTAATTTTCACACACAGATCGTCGGGTTCGCGCGCCGCTTCCGGCAGGAAGTCATATTCACGGCCTAAGACCAGCACCATCTTTTCCGGCAGGGTCGTACTAAAGAGCGCCTGACCGCGTTCGCTGGACGTCGTCACCACGGTGTACCCCGCCTGACGAAAATCATCCAGTACGTCAACAATGCTTTCACCAGTGATTGGCTGGACATGTTCCGCCCCGCCTTCCGCGGTACGAATCGCCGCGCCGGACTCCAGCAACGCCGCATCCTGTACCACCACGCCTTTCACGCCGAAGTGCGCGCAGCTACGCATCATGCCGCCCAGATTATGCGGGTTAGCGACATCTTCCAACGCCAGCACGCAGTCTTGATCCGCCGCCTGCTTTACCCATTGCTTAACGGTCGTACCGTTACGCTTTTTAATCAGGAAACACACGCCGCCGTGGTGCTCAGTCCCGGAAGCTTTTGCCAGTTCGGCTTCATCCACCACATGGTAGGCTTTACGATTCGCCGCCATCCAGCGCAGCGCCTCTTTAAAACGCGGGGTCACGCTTTGGATAAACCATGCGCGCACGATGGCGTCAGGACGGCTCTGGAATAGCGCCTGGCAGGCATTTTCGCCGTAGACGCGCGTCTCTTCCGCACGCTGGCGACGCAAAACTTCAGGGTCGATAAAACTTTTACCGCTAATACCACCATGATCGACTTTCTCAGGCGTTTCATCGCCTGGCGCGCGGGACACAGTGCGCCACGGCGAAGTTTCATGTTTACGGTCACGGCTCTGATTATTTCGCTCATCACGGGCGGGGCGACGTCCACCGTCAGTGCGAGACTTTGCTGGGCGGCCTCCCCCTTTCCCGGTACGCGGGTTATGGGTGCGTTTATCAGAGTCATCATCACTACGGACATACATCACTTTGACTTTGCCGCTTTTGTTTTTTAATTCATCGTTCATGCTTTTCTCCACCAGCGCTGCGCGAAGCGCGAAGATTACCCGATGTGCATCCGGTTAGCCATGATTTCGTTTAAAAGCTTGCGACTATTGTACTCATTGAATAAAACACATTGTTGTTTAGCACAGACTCCTCGATAATATGTAACATTATAGAAACATCCCGCGCGTAGCGGGACGTCTTCCGACGTATTCAGAGGTTAGCTATGAACACCGTTTGTACCCATTGTCAGGCCATTAACCGCATCCCCGACGATCGGCTTCAGGACGCGGCAAAATGTGGACGCTGCGGTCATGAGTTGTTTGACGGAGAAGTCATTAATGCGACCGGCGAAACGCTGGACAAACTGTTGAAGGACGATCTTCCAGTGGTGATCGACTTTTGGGCACCCTGGTGCGGCCCTTGCCGTAACTTTGCGCCAATCTTCGAGGATGTCGCAGAAGAGCGCAGCGGTAAAGTCCGTTTCGTCAAAGTGAATACCGAGGCGGAACGGGAACTCAGCGCCCGTTTCGGTATCCGCAGCATCCCGACGATTATGATTTTTAAACATGGGCAGGTGGTCGATATGCTTAATGGCGCAGTGCCTAAAGCGCCTTTCGACAGCTGGCTGAACGAAGCGCTGTAAACGCCACGGGGCGCATCTTGTGCCCCGTTTTCACCTCTGCCACAATAGCGTTTTTCTCCGCAAACGCTTTCTATGACCAATAACGCTGTCCTTCAGTTACGCGCCGAACGGCTTGCGCGCGCTACACGCCCTTTTCTTGCCAGAGGCAATCGGGTTCGCCGCTGTCAACGCTGCCTGCTGCCGCTAAAATCTTGCCTGTGTGATACGTTAACGCCTTCTCAGGCGAAAAGCCGTTTTTGTCTGGTCATGTTTGACACTGAACCGATGAAACCCAGCAATACCGGCCGACTGATAGCCGATATTTTGCCGGATACCGCGGCGTTTCAGTGGTCGCGTACCGAGCCGCCGCAGGCGTTGCTGGAGCTGGTACAGCATCCGGATTATCAGCCGATAGTGGTTTTTCCTGCGTCCTACGCCGGCGAAGCGCGCGAGGTCATTTCCACCCCGCCCGCCGGGAAACCGCCGCTGTTTATCATGCTGGACGGCACCTGGCCCGAAGCACGTAAAATGTTTCGTAAAAGCCCTTATCTGGATCATCTGCCGGTCATTTCCGTCGATTTATCGCGTCTTTCAGCTTATCGTCTGCGTGAAATCCATGCCGAAGGGCAATATTGTACCGCCGAAGTCGCCATAGCGTTGTTAGATCTGGCGGGAGATACCGAGGCGGCAACCAGTTTAGGTGAACATTTTACCCGTTTTAAAACGCGCTATCTGGCAGGAAAAACGCAACATCCGGGAAACGTCACAGCATAAAATAGCGAAAGCGTTTAAAATTATCCGGTCACTTCTGTGTAAGGGAAACCGGTATGAGCCAGCAAGGACTGGAAGCGCTACTGCGACCAAAATCGATCGCGGTGATTGGCGCATCAATGAAGCCCCACCGCGCGGGTTACCTGATGATGCGTAACTTGTTGGCTGGCGGATTCAATGGCCCCGTCCTTCCCGTGACGCCCGCCTGGAAAGCCGTTTTAGGCGTCATGGCCTGGCCGGATATCGCCAGTCTTCCTTTCACCCCCGATCTGGCTATTTTATGCACTAACGCCAGCCGTAACCTGGCGTTACTGGACGCGCTTGGCGCGAAAGGGTGTAAAACGTGCATTATCCTTTCTGCTCCCACGTCGCAACATGAAGAACTTCTTGCCTGTGCCCGGCATTATAAAATGCGTCTGCTGGGTCCAAACAGTCTTGGGCTCCTCGCGCCGTGGCAAGGGCTGAATGCCAGCTTTTCTCCCGTCCCGATTAAACAGGGCAAGCTCGCTTTTATTTCCCAGTCTGCCGCCGTGTCCAATACCATTCTTGACTGGGCGCAACAGCGTGAAATGGGCTTTTCCTACTTTATCGCGCTGGGCGATAGCCTGGATATTGATGTCGATGAACTACTGGACTATCTGGCGCGCGACAGCAAGACCAGCGCGATTTTGCTCTATCTGGAACAGTTAAGCGACGCCCGCCGTTTTGTTTCCGCCGCCCGTAGCGCTTCACGTAACAAACCGATTCTGGTGATTAAAAGCGGCCGAAGCCCGGCAGCCCAGCGTTTACTTAATACCAGCGCGGGAATGGACCCTGCGTGGGATGCGGCCATCCAGCGCGCAGGCCTGCTGCGAGTCCAGGATACGCACGAGCTTTTTTCCGCCGTCGAAACACTGAGCCATATGCGTCCGCTACGCGGCGACAGACTGATGATCATCAGCAATGGCGCCGCGCCTGCCGCGCTGGCGTTAGATGAGTTGTGGTCGCGTAACGGCAAGCTGGCGACGTTGAGCGAAGAGACCTGCCTGCAACTACGGCAGTCGCTTCCCGCGCACATTGATATTGCCAATCCGCTGGATCTGTGTGATGACGCCAGCAGCGAACATTACGTCAAAACACTGGATATCCTGCTCGCCAGTCAGGATTTTGACGCGCTTATGGTTATCCACTCTCCCAGCGCTGCCGCGCCGGGTACGGAAAGCGCTCATGCTCTGATCGAGACGATTAAGCGCCACCCCAGAGGCAAGTTTGTTACGCTGCTGACAAACTGGTGCGGCGAGTTCTCGTCTCAGGAGGCAAGACGGCTATTCAGCGAAGCCGGATTACCAACCTACCGCACGCCGGAAGGCACGATTACCGCGTTTATGCATATGGTGGAATACCGGCGTAACCAGAAGCAACTGCGGGAAACGCCAGCGCTGCCGAGTAACCTGACGTCCAATACCGCTGAGGCGCATAATCTGTTACAGCGGGCGATTGCGGAAGGCGCCACCTCACTGGATACCCATGAAGTACAGCCGATTTTACACGCCTATGGGCTGCATACGCTCCCAACCTGGATTGCCAGCGACAGCGCTGAAGCGGTGCATATCGCCGAACAGATAGGCTATCCGGTAGCTCTCAAGCTGCGCTCGCCCGACATTCCGCATAAATCTGAAGTTCAGGGGGTCATGCTTTACCTGCGGACCGCAAGCGAGGTACAACAGGCCGCGAACGCCATTTTCGATCGTGTAAAGATGGCCTGGCCGCAGGCGCGGATTCACGGTTTGCTGGTACAAAGCATGGCTAACCGCGCCGGCGCGCAGGAGCTTCGAGTGGTGGTCGAGCACGATCCGGTGTTTGGTCCTTTGATTATGTTGGGTGAAGGCGGCGTAGAGTGGCGTCCGGAAGAGCAGGCGGTCGTCGCGCTGCCGCCGCTCAACATGAATCTGGCGCGCTATCTGGTGATTCAGGGCATTAAACAGCGGAAAATTCGCGCCCGTAGCGCGCTGCGTCCGCTGGATATTGTCGGTTTAAGCCAATTGCTGGTCCAGGTTTCAAACCTGATTGTCGACTGCCCGGAAATTCAGCGTCTGGATATCCATCCGCTGCTGGCTTCCGCCAGTGAGTTTACCGCGCTGGATGTGACGCTGGATATTGCCCCGTTTGATGGCGATAACGAAAGTCGACTTGCGGTACGCCCCTATCCCCACCAGCTTGAAGAGTGGGTGGAGATGAAAAACGGCGATCGCTGCCTGTTCCGTCCGATCCTGCCGGAAGATGAGCCCCAACTGCGACAATTCATCGCCCAGGTCACCAAAGAGGATCTTTACTACCGTTATTTCAGCGAGATCAACGAATTCACCCATGAAGATTTAGCCAACATGACGCAGATCGACTACGATCGAGAAATGGCCTTTGTGGCCGTGAGGCGGATGGACAACGCTGAAGAGATCCTCGGCGTAACGCGCGCGATCTCCGATCCTGACAACGTAGATGCCGAATTTGCCGTATTGGTGCGTTCAGATCTCAAAGGGTTGGGTTTAGGACGCCGTTTAATGGAGAAATTGATTGCCTATACTCGCGATCACGGATTGAAGCGGCTGAACGGTATTACGATGCCAAACAATCGCGGCATGGTCGCGCTGGCCAGAAAACTGGGATTTCAGGTCGATATTCAGCTCGAAGAGGGCATCGTGGGATTGACGCTGAATCTGGCCAAATGTGATGAATCGTGAGTAATGTACTGGAAATGTTGACCACTTTAACGGGTACTGATGTTATTATTGCTCGCTTATGTCGTCTGCATAGCACAGAGGACCCTTCAATGAACAGAGAAGAAATGCACTGTGATGTTGTCAAAATTTAAGCGTAATAAACATCAACAACACCTTGCCCAACTCCCTAAGATTTCTCAGTCAGTTGATGATGTAGATTTCTTTTATACTCCTGCTACTTTTCGGGAGACACTGCTGGAGAAAATCGCCAGCGCGACGCAGCGTATTTGTATCGTTGCCCTGTATCTGGAACAGGACGATGGGGGTAAAGGTATACTCGACGCGCTCTATGCGGCTAAACGGCAGCGTCCTGAACTGGACGTGAGGGTGCTGGTCGACTGGCATCGCGCGCAACGCGGGCGCATTGGCGCAGCAGCCTCGAATACCAATGCAGACTGGTATTGCCGACTGGCGCAGGAAAACCCCGGCATTGATGTCCCGGTTTACGGCGTACCGATTAATACGCGAGAAGCGCTTGGCGTACTGCATTTTAAAGGCTTTATCATTGATGATAGCGTCCTGTACAGCGGCGCCAGCCTGAACGATGTCTATCTCCATCAGCATGACAAATATCGCTACGATCGCTACCAGCTGATTCGCAATCGGCAAATGGCAGACATCATGTTTGACTGGGTGACGCAAAATCTGATGAATGGCCGTGGTGTGAATCGTCTGGATAATACCCAGCGTCCGAAAAGCCCGGAGATTAAAAACGATATCCGCTTATACCGTCAGGAGCTGCGTGATGCGTCATATCATTTTCAGGGTGACGCTAATGACGAGCAGCTCTCCGTTACGCCGCTGGTCGGGCTTGGAAAATCCAGTCTGCTGAACAAAACCATTTTCCATCTCATGCCCTGTGCGGAGCATAAGCTCACCATTTGTACCCCTTACTTCAATCTACCAGCGGTACTGGTGCGGAATATTATTCAGCTACTGCGCGACGGAAAGAAAGTCGAAATCATTGTTGGCGATAAAACCGCGAATGATTTTTACATTCCGGAAGATGAACCGTTCAAGATCATTGGCGCGCTGCCCTATCTCTATGAGATTAACCTGCGCCGCTTCCTGAGCCGTTTACAGTATTACGTCAATACCGATCAGCTTGTGGTGCGTCTGTGGAAAGATGACGACAATACCTATCATCTGAAAGGGATGTGGGTAGATGATAAATGGATGCTACTCACCGGCAACAACCTGAATCCTCGCGCCTGGCGTCTGGATCTGGAAAACGCCATTCTGATCCACGATCCTAAGCAAGAGCTTGCCCCTCAGCGGGAAAAAGAGCTGGAACTTATCCGAACGCACACAACCATCGTAAAACATTATCGTGACCTGCAGAGCATTGCCGACTATCCGATAAAAGTGCGTAAATTGATTCGCCGTCTGCGCCGGATCCGCATCGACAGATTAATTAGCCGTATCCTGTAATCGAAGCCCCGTCCTGTACGGGGTTTTCTCTTAGGAGTGAACTGGTGCGCGTGTTGATTCCTTTTACGGTGTTGTTTCTCTCCGGGTGCAGCCATCTGGCTAACGACCGCTGGAGCGGTCAGGGTAAAGCCCAGCATTTTATGGCATCAGCGATGCTATCGGCAGCCGGTAATGAGTATGCGCGTCACCAGGGAGTAAGCCCTGACCGCAGCGCAGCGATAGGGCTGATGTTTTCTTTGAGTCTCGGAGCCTCAAAAGAACTCTGGGACAGCCGCCCGGAAGGCAGCGGCTGGAGCTGGAAAGATTTTGTCTGGGATGTCGCTGGCGCGACAACCGGTTACGCTATCTGGCAAATGGCGCGATACTAAAGGCGTAAGCCCTTTCCTTTACGGTGCAACATCAGCGAAACCAGGAAAGCCAGAACGGCCATCGCGGTAACATACCAGAAGAACGAACTCTCCATACCGACAGACTTTAGCGACAGCGCGACATATTCCGCAGAGCCGCCAAATAACGCATTTGCTACCGCGTAAGATAAACCGACGCCCAGGGCGCGAACCTGCGCCGGAAACATCTCCGCTTTCAGGATCCCGCTAATCGAGGTATAGAAACTCACAATCAATAGCGCGCACATCACTAAAGCAAATGCGGCATAAGGCGACGTCACATTCTGCAACGCGGAGAGAATTGGAACGGTGAAAAGCGTCGCGAGCGCGCCAAAACATAGCATAGAGGTGCGCCTACCAATCTTATCGGATAACGCGCCGAATAACGGCTGCACCAACATGAAAACACACAGCGCGACCGTCATAATGCCGCTGGCGACATTGGCATGCATACCTGCTGTATTTACCAGATATTTCTGCATATAGGTGGTGAAAGTATAAAAGCACAGCGAGCCTGCCGCGGTGAAACCAAGCACCATCAAAAAGGCTTTGCGATTACGCCACAAACCTTTCAACGAACCGGCTTCTTTTAACGCGCGAGTCTCATGCTTCGAGGTTTCATCCAGCTGGCGACGCAGCCATAATGCCACAACCGCCAGCACGGCGCCCAACGCAAAGGGAATACGCCATCCCCAGGCACGAAGCTCAGCATCCTCCAGAACCTGCTGCAAAATCACAACGACCAGCAATGCCAGTAGTTGGCCGCCGATAAGCGTAACGTACTGAAACGAGGCGAAAAATCCCTTACGGCCTTCAAGCGCAACTTCACTCATATATGTCGCGCTGGTCCCATACTCTCCCCCTACCGAGAGCCCCTGAAATAACCTTGCAATAAGTAGCAGCGCCGGTGCCCAGGTGCCGATGGTATCGTAACCAGGTAAGCAGGCAATCACCAGCGACCCCATGCACATCATGCACACCGAAATCAACATTGAGGCTTTGCGCCCGCGTCGATCGGCAATGCGTCCAAACAGCCAACCACCGATAGGCCGCATTAAAAAACCGGCGGCAAAGACGCCTGCCGTTTGCAAAAGCTGAGTAGTGGTATTACCAGAAGGAAAGAAGATATGTGCAAAATAGAGCGAGCAGAAAGAGTAGACGTAGAAATCAAACCATTCCACTAAGTTTCCGGAAGAGGCCCCCACGATAGCCCATATGCGTCGCCGCATCTCCGGAGCCTCAGCGTTGTTTTTATCTATACGCTGAATAATTTCTGCCATACTGTTCTCCTTGTTGCCAGGCTTAATCGGCCTTTTATTTTGGAGATTCAGATTACGCGAGACCAAAAAGTAAATAAAGTGTTAATTATTTGTTTGCTAATTTTTATCCCCACCGTGCCTGATGCTGGCGTTTCCGTTTCAGATAGTCTTCGTCCTGACGAATTTTATCCCACCAACCTTTGAAAACCGTTGCCGCCGCGGCCTTAATAGGATCATTACCCCGTGTATTCAGGCTGCCGTCTTCTGCATACTTTTTACCGCCTTTATAGTTAGCGTATCGCCTGGCGCGGGTGTATCCCATCTGAATAAATTTACGCGCCATGTCCATACCAACGAAATCATCCTGCTGCCGGTAAGCTTCGAACAACTGGTAGATCTGTTCTGCGGATTTCATCGCCGATGCTTCATCTTTATAGCGCCAGAAAGGAAGAATTTCGCTTTTGTAGGGTTCAACCAGTAGCACCCCCTGCTCTCCTCGTCCAACCTGATACAATTCAGGCTGCTGGCGGAAGTCAATGCTGGAAAAGTCTTGCTGGTAGTTAAAAGGTTTGATAGCCAATGAAAATCCTCACTGCTTATATAAGCACGTGTAAAGGATAGTTCATCGTTAACGATTGGGTGGGTTGTGCTCTTATCAGTTCTACAAGAGCAGCAGCTTCGTAGGCGGGATAATTCCTGTAGGCCGGATAAGGCGGAGCCGCCATCCGGCAGAAACAGACAAAAACAAAAGGCCCTGTCTTCCGACAGGGCCCTTCGTTTTATTTGATGCCTGGCAGTTCCCTACTCTCGCATGGGGAGACCCCACACTACCATCGGCGCTACGGCGTTTCACTTCTGAGTTCGGCATGGGGTCAGGTGGGACCACCGCGCTAGTGCCGCCAGGCAAATTCTGTTGCCAGAAACGAATCTTTTACACCGATGCTGCGTTGGCTGCATTCGTAAAGTCAGTCACATACTTCTGTATGCTCCTTCCTTTCCTTCATTTGCCGCCTTGCCTCAGCGTAAAATCTTTCGTTCCCGAAAATCCGGAATCACTGCTGAAAATCGTCTTCTCATCCGCCAAAACATCTTCGGCGTTGTAAGGTTAAGCCTCACGGTTCATTAGTACCGGTTAGCTCAACGCATCGCTGCGCTTACACACCCGGCCTATCAACGTCGTCGTCTTCAACGTTCCTTCAGGAGACCTAAAGTCTCAGGGAGAACTCATCTCGGGGCAAGTTTCGTGCTTAGATGCTTTCAGCACTTATCTCTTCCGCATTTAGCTACCGGGCAGTGCCATTGGCATGACAACCCGAACACCAGTGATGCGTCCACTCCGGTCCTCTCGTACTAGGAGCAGCCCCCCTCAGTTCTCCAGCGCCCACGGCAGATAGGGACCGAACTGTCTCACGACGTTCTAAACCCAGCTCGCGTACCACTTTAAATGGCGAACAGCCATACCCTTGGGACCTACTTCAGCCCCAGGATGTGATGAGCCGACATCGAGGTGCCAAACACCGCCGTCGATATGAACTCTTGGGCGGTATCAGCCTGTTATCCCCGGAGTACCTTTTATCCGTTGAGCGATGGCCCTTCCATTCAGAACCACCGGATCACTATGACCTGCTTTCGCACCTGCTCGCGCCGTCACGCTCGCAGTCAAGCTGGCTTATGCCATTGCACTAACCTCCTGATGTCCGACCAGGATTAGCCAACCTTCGTGCTCCTCCGTTACTCTTTAGGAGGAGACCGCCCCAGTCAAACTACCCACCAGACACTGTCCGCAACCCGGATTACGGGTCCACGTTAGAACATCAAACATTAAAGGGTGGTATTTCAAGGTCGGCTCCATGCAGACTGGCGTCCACACTTCAAAGCCTCCCACCTATCCTACACATCAAGGCTCAATGTTCAGTGTCAAGCTATAGTAAAGGTTCACGGGGTCTTTCCGTCTTGCCGCGGGTACACTGCATCTTCACAGCGAGTTCAATTTCACTGAGTCTCGGGTGGAGACAGCCTGGCCATCATTACGCCATTCGTGCAGGTCGGAACTTACCCGACAAGGAATTTCGCTACCTTAGGACCGTTATAGTTACGGCCGCCGTTTACCGGGGCTTCGATCAGGAGCTTCGCTTGCGCTGACCCCATCAATTAACCTTCCGGCACCGGGCAGGCGTCACACCGTATACGTCCACTTTCGTGTTTGCACAGTGCTGTGTTTTTAATAAACAGTTGCAGCCAGCTGGTATCTTCGACTGACTTCAGCTCCGTGAGTAAATCACTTCACCTACGTGTCAGCGTGCCTTCTCCCGAAGTTACGGCACCATTTTGCCTAGTTCCTTCACCCGAGTTCTCTCAAGCGCCTTGGTATTCTCTACCTGACCACCTGTGTCGGTTTGGGGTACGATTTGATGTTACCTGATGCTTAGAGGCTTTTCCTGGAAGCAGGGCATTTGTTGCTTCAGCACCGTAGTGCCTCGTCGTCACGCCTCAGTGTTAAAGTGAACCGGATTTACCTGGAACACACACCTACACGCTTAAACCGGGACAACCGTCGCCCGGCCAACATAGCCTTCTCCGTCCCCCCTTCGCAGTAACACCAAGTACGGGAATATTAACCCGTTTCCCATCGACTACGCCTTTCGGCCTCGCCTTAGGGGTCGACTCACCCTGCCCCGATTAACGTTGGACAGGAACCCTTGGTCTTCCGGCGAGCGGGCTTTTCACCCGCTTTATCGTTACTTATGTCAGCATTCGCACTTCTGATACCTCCAGCAACCCTCACAGGCCACCTTCGCAGGCTTACAGAACGCTCCCCTACCCAACGAACGTATCCCTAAGCCAACTCGACTTTAATGAACGCTTTGACGTCGCTTCGCTCCGTCAATCGTCAACTCCGTAAAGTTGTCTTGGGTGATACGTTCGCTGCCGCAGCTTCGGTGCATGGTTTAGCCCCGTTACATCTTCCGCGCAGGCCGACTCGACCAGTGAGCTATTACGCTTTCTTTAAATGATGGCTGCTTCTAAGCCAACATCCTGGCTGTCTGGGCCTTCCCACATCGTTTCCCACTTAACCATGACTTTGGGACCTTAGCTGGCGGTCTGGGTTGTTTCCCTCTTCACGACGGACGTTAGCACCCGCCGTGTGTCTCCCGTGATAACATTCTCCGGTATTCGCAGTTTGCATCGGGTTGGTAAGCCGGGATGGCCCCCTAGCCGAAACAGTGCTCTACCCCCGGAGATGAATTCACGAGGCGCTACCTAAATAGCTTTCGGGGAGAACCAGCTATCTCCCGGTTTGATTGGCCTTTCACCCCCAGCCACAGGTCATCCGCTAATTTTTCAACATTAGTCGGTTCGGTCCTCCAGTTAGTGTTACCCAACCTTCAACCTGCCCATGGCTAGATCACCGGGTTTCGGGTCTATACCCTGCAACTTAACGCCCAATTAAGACTCGGTTTCCCTCCGGCTCCCCTATACGGTTAACCTTGCTACAGAATATAAGTCGCTGACCCATTATACAAAAGGTACGCAGTCACCCCACC
>NZ_JBKFRY010000027.1:0-17870 GCF_046569105.1 Salmonella sp. 741265073_HBA
GTATTACTGCACCACTGGATCAGGCCATGTTCATTGCACAAACGGGACATGAATCAGCAGGATTTACTGTTCTGAAGGAAAGCTTTAATTATTCGGTGGAGGCGCTGAAAAAAACGTTTGGTAAACGCCTTACGCCTTATCAGTGCGAAATGCTGGGGCGTATTGATGGTCGCCAGGTTGCCCACCAGCCACAAATAGCCAATCTGGTTTATGGCGGCCGCATGGGTAACAAAGACGCCGGAGATGGCTGGAAGTATCGCGGGCGTGGGCTTATCCAGATTACTGGGCTGGAGAATTACACCAGATGCGGCGTTGCCCTGAAACTGGATCTGGTGGCGAATCCGGGACAGCTTGAGCTGGATCGTCATGCCGCCCGTTCCGCAGCGTGGTTTTTTGTGACTAGAGGGTGTCTGAAATACTCCGGCGACCTGGTACGCGTTACGCAGATCATTAACGGAGGGCAGAACGGCATCGGTGACAGGCGAGAGCGCTTTGAAAAAGCAAAATCGGTGCTGGTATGAATCTGTTACCTGTATTGCTGAAAAAATACTGGTTGCAACTCTCAGTGACTTTGCTGATTGCTGCACTTGCATGGGCAACAGAGCATTACCGCGACAACGCCATTCAGTATAAATCGCAGCGCGATACAGCCAGCCATAGCCTGACACTGGCGAACGCGACAATTACCGACATGACTAAGCGCCAGCGTGACGTTGCTGCCCTTGATGCTAAATACACGAAGGAGTTAGCTGATGCTCAGACCAGGAATACTGATTTGCAGCGCCGCCTTGCTGCTGGTGGCCGGGTGCGCGTCGAAGGGCGATGTTCAGTGCCCACCCGGACCGAAACCGCCAGCACCAGCCGCGTGGGCAATGCTGCCACCGTCGAACTCTCTCCAGGTGCTGGACAAAACGTTCTCAATATCCGCGCCGGAATCATCAGCGACCAGGAAAAACTGAAGTATTTGCAGGAGTACATCCGGACGCAATGTCTGAAATAAAAGACCCGGAGATGGACACCTGCATCTCCGGGCGGAAGACAAACATGTTCAGAATCGTCATTAAAAGCACGCCATGAAATCTTATTTAGTTGTTTCTGGAGACTATAACCAGTGAAATAATCCCCAGATGATTGATGATATAACATAACAAAACATTAGCCAGTCTGACCACTGGCTTTTTTACATCTGTCAACGAGCCCCGGACAAAATGAGCGGACAGAACTGAAACCTGATAACAAGGAAAATTAATGAAGGCAAAATTATTCGTACTGGCCCTGGTATGTATGTCCCTCGCCGGTTGTACAACGCTTTATTATCGGTAATGACTATGCGCCGTATATTAGCCACCGCTGCCGCACTTTGTCTTGGCGGCTGCATTACTGTGTATGGTCCGGTTAAAACGGGCGGGCAGCAACAGCAGGACAGCCAGTCCGGGCAGCAGCCAGGGATGAGCGAACAGATATCAACCTCATTCATCGGTAACCGTAAACCGGATGAGTTGCTGAATGCCGTGGCGCTGTATTTCAGGGAGAAAGCCATCACAGCCAGTGTTAACGACCAGACCACAGGAATTATCGCCGGTACCGGGGATGACCCGGAACTGAGTTCGTTGTATCTGGACTGTTCACTGTTACCGCAGACACAAAATATCCAGGAGCATTACCGTATCGTCGCGCAGGTCTGGAGTGCCGGTGAAGGCAGTAATGTTTCGGTAATGGTGACAGGCACTGCCGGACTGGATACTGCCGACGGTAACGATAAGGTGAAGCCGGTGGAGTGTAAAAGTACCGGGATATTTGAGAAGGATTTGCTGGAACGGTTACGTAAGTAAGCATTACAGCAGGGGCTAATCCGTGGGAGGACATCAATCTTTACGGGTCCTTTCCGGCAGTCAGGGACATTACGGGGCGGCAGCGTCGCAGGATTTCACTCCTTATGAAAATTTTCAGGGAAAAGCCAGATCCGTTCTTCTTATCGTTTATTTCCTGTTTTTAAAGGTTTTTTTAGAAAAAAGAAAGGATCTGCTGGATAACGTTTTTAGTTAAAAACGAAGATCGCAGATCCTTTCCTGTTTCCGGGAGACTTTTCCATGAACGTGAACAAAAAAAAACTGGCTGAAATTTTTGGTTGTGACGTCAGAACTGTCACAGCCTGGCAAAGCCAGGGGCTGCCACTTGTTTCCGGAGGAGGAAAAGGTAACGAAGCAGTGTTCGACACCGCGGCAGCGATTTCATGGTACGCGGAGCGTGATGCGTCTATTGAAAATGAAAAGCTGCGTAAAGAGGTTGATGATTTACGTGCCGCTGCGGAATCAGATCTTAATCCCGGCACCATCGACTATGAGCGCTACCGCCTGACAAAAGCCCAGGCGGATGCGCAGGAACTTAAAAATGCTGAGCGCGAAGGGCTGGTTCTTGAGACCGAATTGTTCACCTACATCCTGCAACGGGTGGCTCAGGAAATAGCAGGGATACTGTCAAGGGTACCGCTGGTATTACAGCGCAAATATCCTGATCTGTGCCAGTCGCACATCGATGTGGTCAGAACGGAAATCGCCAGGGCGTCAGGCAGGGCCGCCACGATAGCGGATGTGGAGAAGTGGACCGATGATTTCCGGAGAGCGCAGGGCGAATAATGCCAACAGAGCCATAACTAACGGGCTGATAGCGCTTCATATTCCCGTACCGCTTACCACCGTGCAGTGGGCTGATGAGTATTACTATCTGCCAAAAGAGTCCTCCTACACCCCCGGCAAATGGGAAACGCTGCCGTTTCAGGTAGCGATAATGAACGCGATGGGGTATGAACTGATCCGCGTTGTAAACCTCATTAAGTCTGCCCGCGTGGGCTATACCAAAATGTTGCTGGGGGTGGAAGGCTATTTCATAGAGCACAAGTCGCGCAACAGCCTGCTGTTCCAGCCGACCGACTCATCCGCTGAGGATTTTATGAAATCCCACGTGGAGCCGACTATCAGGGATGTTCCTGTATTGCTGGAGCTGGCCCCCTGGTTCGGGCGTAAACATCGTGATAACACGCTTACCCTGAAACGCTTTTCTTCCGGTGTCGGGTTCTGGTGCCTCGGCGGTGCAGCAGCCAAAAACTACCGTGAAAAATCGGTGGATGTGGTCTGCTATGACGAATTGTCATCTTTTGAGCCGGATGTCGAGAAAGAAGGTTCGCCGACGCTGCTGGGGGATAAACGTATTGAAGGTTCTGTCTGGCCTAAATCCATTCGGGGCTCCACACCAAAAGTCAAAGGGTCATGCCAGATTGAAAAGGCGGCAAATGAATCGGCGCATTTTATGCGTTTTCATGTACCGTGTCCGCATTGTGGCGAAGAACAGTACCTTAAATTCGGTGATGGCAGTACGCCGTTCGGTCTGAAATGGGAGAAAAGCAAGCCGGAGACGGTGTATTACCTTTGTGAACATAATGGATGCGTGATCCGTCAATCGGAACTTGATCAGAAAGCAGGCCGCTGGATTTGCGATAACACAGGCATGTGGACACGCGATGGACTGGCTTATTTCAGCGCGTCCGGTGAGGAGGTTCCGCCGCCACGATCCATTACCTTTCATATCTGGACGGCTTACAGTCCCTTTACCACCTGGATACAGATTATTTATGACTGGCTGGATGCGCTGAAAGATCCAAATGGTGTGAAAACCTTTATAAATACCACGTTGGGCGAGCCTTATGAAGAGGCGGTGGCCGAAAAACTCAGCCATGAGCTTTTGCTGGAAAAAGTGATTCATTATGCGGCGCCGGTTCCGGAGCGGGTGGTGTATCTGACCGCTGGTATCGACTCCCAGCGTAACCGTTATGAAATGTATGTCTGGGGCTGGGCGCCGGGCGAAGAGGCTTTCCTTATTGATAAGCAAATTATCATGGGACGGCATGATGATGAAGATACCCTGCAGCGTGTGGATGCCGTCATTAATAAAAAATATCGTCATGCTGACGGGACGGATATTTCCATTTCCCGTATCTGCTGGGATATCGGCGGTATCGATGCAGAAATCGTCTATAAACGCTCAAAAAAACACGGCATTTTCCGCGTGCTGCCTGTCAAAGGGGCCTCCGTTTACGGAAAACCCGTTATTACCATGCCTAAAAAACGCAACCAGAGCGGGGTATTCCTGTGCGAAATCGGTACTGATACTGCCAAAGAAATGCTTTACGCCAGAATGGGGGCGGTTACTGCGCCTGCCGACGAAGCCACGCCTTATGCGATCCGCTTTCCGGATAATCCGGATGTTTTTACGGAGGTGGAAGCGAAGCAACTGGTAGCCGAAGAGCTGGTGGAGAAACTGGTTAACGGAAAATTCCGGCTGTTATGGGATGCCAAAGGACGTCGTAACGAAGCGCTGGATTGTCTTGTCTATGCCAGTGCAGCGTTACGGGTGTCTGTGCAGCGCTGGCAACTGGATCTGGAGGCGCTGGCGACATCAAGGAAAAGCGAAGAGCAGGATACCCCGACACTTGAACAACTGGCCGCAATGCTGGCAGGAGGAGTTAATGGCAACAATCACTGAGCTACAGGAAGCCCGCGTCGCGCTGCATGACCTGATGACGGGAAAACGGGTGGCGACGGTTCAGAAAGACGGGCGACGGGTTGAATTTACCGCGACATCGGTAGGGGATCTGAAAAAATATGTCGCGGAACTTGAGGCGTCACTGTGCAATGGTCGCCGCCGGGCACCTGTGGGGGTGAGACTGTGAAGCGCACCCCGGTTCTGGTGGATGTTCACGGCACGCCGCTGCGGGAAAGTCTGGGATACACCGGCGGGGGGATCGGTTTCGGCGGACAGATGGCTGACTGGATGCCCCCGGCGGAAAGCGTGGATGCCGCGCTGCTGCCTTCGTTGCGCCTCGGCAATGCGCGGGCTGATGATCTGGTCCGTAATAATGGTATTGCAGCAAATGCGGTGGCGCTGCACAAGGATCATATTGTCGGACACCTGTTTCTTATCAGCTATCGTCCAAACTGGCGCTATCTTGGTATGCGTGAGAGCGCAGCGAAGAGTTTTGTGGATGAGGTTGAAGCTGCATGGACAGAATATTGCGATGGTATTTTTGGCGAAATGGATGCCGAGGGGAAGCGTACTTTTACAGAGTTCATCCGTGAAGGCGTGGGCGTTCACGCCTTTAATGGTGAAATTTTTCTCCAGCCTGTCTGGGACGCTGAAACCACGCAGGTTTTCCGTACCCGATTCAAGGCTGTCAGTCCGAAACGGGTGGACACGCCGGGGTATGCCCGCGGAAACCGCCAGCTTCGCGCAGGAGTGGAAACGGACCGGAATGGAAAAGCCCTCGCCTATCATGTCTGTGATGATGACTGGCCGGTGGCTGGTGGGGAACGCTGGACCCGTATTCCTCGTTTTCTGCCGTCTGGACGACCCGCGATGTTACATATTTTCGAGCCGGTTGAGGACGGACAGACGCGCGGTGCCAATCAGTTTTACAGTGTGATGGAGCGGCTGAAGATGCTTGATACCCTGCAGGCAACGCAGCTTCAGTCCGCGATTGTCAAAGCCATGTACGCCGCCACGATAGAAAGCGAACTCGATTCCGAGAAAGCCTTTGAATACATCACGGCGGCAGATAACAAAGATACGCCCCTTGTTAACATGCTGGCAAATTATGCCCGCTATTACAGTACCAACAGTATCAAACTGGGCGGTGTAAAAATTCCCCACCTGTACCCGGGTGATGAGCTGAATCTGCAGACTGCGCAGGATTCCGATAATGGCTTTTCAGCGCTGGAGCAGGCGCTGCTCCGGTATATTGCCGCCGGGCTGGGGGTCTCTTATGAGCAGCTTTCGCGTGATTATTCTCAGGTCAGCTATTCCAGCGCCCGCGCATCTGCCAATGAGTCCTGGCGCTATTTCCTGGGGCGGCGCCGGTTCATTGCCGGACGGCTGGCGACACAAATGTTTTCCTGCTGGCTGGAGGAGGCGCTGATACGGGGAGTTATCCGGGCACCCCGGGCCAGGTTTTCCTTCTGGGAGGCCCGATCCAGCTGGAGCCGCTCGGAGTGGATTGGTGCCGGACGTATGGCGATTGACGGACTCAAGGAGGTTCAGGAATCCGTGATGCGTATTGAGGCCGGGCTGAGTACCTATGAAAAAGAACTCGCCATTATGGGCGAGGATTACCAGGAGATATTCCGCCAGCAGGTCAGGGAATCCGAAGAACGGCGGGCAGCCGGACTTTCGCGTCCGGTATGGATCACCGATACCTATCAACAACAGATCGCGGCGAGCCGTCAGACGGAGGAGGAAAAGCGTGCAACGTAATCTCCCGCACATCATCAGCCAGGCAACCAGTGCTCCGTTGCTGCTTGAACCCGCCTATGCGCGGGTTTTCTTTTGCGCGCTGGGCAGGGAGTCAGGCATTAACAGCCTGCACATTCCCGGTAATAACGAAAGTCTGGATCAGTCGGATATGGCACTGGTCACAGGCGATTTTATGGCGACCGGAAAGCCGCAGGCACGTTTTTATCAGGTAGTGAACGGTATTGCGGTATTACCCGTGACCGGAACACTGGTTCATAAACTCGGCGGAATGCGTCCCTTTTCAGGGATGACCGGCTATGACGGTATCACTGCCCGGCTACAACAGGCGGTTTCAGATCCGGAGGTAAAAGGCATTCTGCTGGATATTGACAGTCCAGGCGGTCAGGCTGCCGGGGCGTTTGACTGTGCTGACATGATTTGCCGGATGCGCGAACAGAAACCTGTCTGGGCACTGGCAAATGAAACAGCCTGTTCGGCGGCCATGTTGCTGGCGGCAGCCTGTTCGCACCGTCTTGTGACCCAGACGTCCAGAATGGGATCAATTGGTGTGGTGATGGCGCATACCAGCTACGCCGAAAAACTGAAACAGGAAGGGATCGATATCACCCTTATCTATTCTGGCGCACACAAGGCTGATCTGACGCCCAGCCAGAAATTACCGGAAAGCGTCCATGCCGACTACCAGCAGCGAATGGACGAGGCCAGAAAGATGTTTGCAGAAAAAGTGGCCCGGTACACGGGGTTGTCTGTCGATGCGGTAATGGCGACGGAGGCGGCAGTGTATGACGGGCAGGCCATTATCACTACCGGACTGGCAGATGGAATGGTGAATGCTGCTGACGCCATCGGCGTGATGGCAGAAGCTATCAACAGTAACAAGACAGGAGGCACTATGCCTGAATTAAGTGCAGCTGACGCTGTCACGCAGGAAAACCAGCGCGTAATGGGAATTCTGGGTTGCCCGGAGGCCAGGGGGCATGAGGCACTGGCACAGATGCTGGCCGGGCAGCCGGGAATGAGCGTTGCTCAGGCGAAGTCTATTCTGGCTGCCGCCGCGCCGGCGGACACGATCAGCACCGCTGACCGTATCCTTGCCCTGGAAGAAGCTGGTGGTCGGGAAACACTCGCACAGACACTGGCGGCCATGCCAGAGATGACGGTGGAACAGGCCAGAACCATTCTGGCAGCATCGCCGATCGCTGCGGCAACGTCACTTCATGATGCCGTGATGGCGCTTGATGAGGCGAAAGGCCGTGAAGAGTTGGCGGAAAAACTGGCTGTCATGCCTGGTATGACCACAGATCAGGCCCGTGACCTGCTGGCTGCCGCGCCGGACAAATCCGGTAATGCGGGGCTGAGCATGAACAACGCATTTGATGCTTTCATGCAGTCTCATTCCCCGGGCCCCGTATCCGGCGGCAAAGGCCACAGTAATGATACCGAAACGACGTTGTTGATGAGTATTCCCGGTACTTCAGCCACCTGATAAGGAGACAGCATGTCATTTACCACCACTATTGAGAAACGTGCGGATAACCGCATTTTCGCCGGTAACGATCCGGCACATACCGCAACGGGAGTCAGCGGGATAACGGCGGCCACACCGATGCTGACGCCCCTGATGCTGGATGATACCACCGGGAAACTGGTGGCCTGGGACGGGCAGAAGGCCGGAACGGCGGTCGGGGTTCTGGCCCTTGAGCTGGACGGGTCGGAAAACCTGCTGACGTACTGGAAGAGCGGCACCTTTGCCACAGAATCACTGGCATGGCCGAAGAGTGTGGATGCCATTAAGCAGGCAAATGCATTCGCCGGAAGCGCCGTCAGTCACGCCGCTTTACCGTAATAAGAAGGCCGCGAAGCGGCCTTTATCGTATTTAACGTCCGGAGGACACCATTTATGGGATTGTTTACCACCCGCCAGTTGCTGGGTTATACCGAGCAGAAAGTTAAATTTAACCCACTCTTCCTGAGCCTGTTTTTTCGCCGTACTGTGACATTTCCTACCCAGGAAGTCATGCTGGACAAAATTACCGGAAAAACACCGATTGCCGCTTATGTATCTCCGGTGGTAGGAGGGAAGGTTCTGCGTAACCGCGGCGGGGAAACGCGCGTACTGCGTCCGGGGTATGTCAAACCGAAGCATGAAGTTAACTATGCGCAGGTTGTTGAGCGTCTGCCGGGTGAAGACCCGGCCAGGCTTAACGATCCGGCCTACCGTCGTCTGCGCATTCTGACCGATAACCTGAAGCAGGAAGAGAAGGCCATCGTCCAGGTGGAGGAGATGCAGGCCGTCAGTGCGGTGCTGAACGGGAAATACACCATGCAGGGCGAGCAGTTTGACACCGTGGAGGTGGATTTTGGTCGCTCAGCCGGGAATAACATTATTCAGGCCACAGGTAAAAAATGGTCAGAGCAGGACAGGGAAACCTTTGACCCAACTTATGATCTGGATATGTACTGCGACCAGGCATCCGGTCTGATCAATATTGCCGTGATGGACGGGAAAGTCTGGCGTCTGCTGAATGGCTTTAAGCTGTTCCGTGAAAAACTGGATACACGCCGCGGTTCAAATTCTCAGCTGGAAACGGCGGTGAAGGACCTTGGGGCTGTGGTGTCGTTCAAGGGGTATTACGGAGATTTGGCCATTGTGGTGGCTAAAACATCCTATGTTGCTGATAACGGGACCGAAAAGCGTTACCTGCCTGAAGGGACTCTGGTTCTGGGAAATACGGCGGCAGAAGGTATCCGCTGCTATGGTGCCATTCAGGATTCACAGGCGCTCGCGGAGGGTATTGTTGCCGCCACCCGTTATCCCAAACACTGGCTGACGGTGGGGGACCCGGCGAATGAATATACCATGACGCAGTCTGCGCCGCTGATGGTCCTGCCGGACCCGGATGAGTTTGTCATTGTCACTGTCGGTTAAGCATCCCAAAAGGCCTGATTCAGGCCTTTATTGTTACAAATTGCGGGAGGATTTTTTATGGCAACAAAAGAAGAGAATATACAGCGTCTGCGGGAGCTTGCGACGCGGCTTGGACGTGATCCGGATGTGTCCGGGAGCGCCGCTGAACTCAGCCAGCGTGTCATGGAATGGGAAGAGGAAGCGGAGGCGGAGCGTTTGTCTGTTGTGGAAAATGACAGTGATGAACCCATAGTGCCGTCCGGGATCGGGCAAAGATCCGAACGGGTACTTATCAGGGCGCTTCGTACACTACACATCTGCGCCATCGATCCGGACAGTAACCGGGAACTGGATATAGTTATGGCGGGGAACCCGGCGCGCATTTCGCAACACGATGTGGACGAGCTTATTGCTGCAGGACTTATTATTGAACTGTAAGGGTGGCGATATGTCGCAGTCCGAAAACCTGTTTGATACCGCGATTTCTCAGGCTGATGATGCCATCCTCAAGGTGATGGGAACGGTAGCAACAATAACCTCTGGCGTTCTGGCAGGGGCCACGCTTACGGGCGTATTTGACGATCCTGAAAGTATGTCGTATGCCGCCGGAGGTGTCCGGATTGAGGGGGACAAGCCTACATTTTTTGTCAAAACATCCCTGACAGTCCATCTGAAGCGCCCGGACACACTAACCATTCTCGGTGACACCTTCTGGGTGGATCGCATCACTCCGGCTGGTGGAGACAGCAGTATTATTCTGCTGGGCAGGGGGACGCCGCCGACGGATAACCGGCGCAGGACGGGAGGTATGTATGAAAGGGCTTGAAAATGCGATCCGGAATCTGAATAGCCTTGACCGACAGATGGTTCCCCGGGCCAGTATCTGGGCTGTGAATCGCGTGGCGCAGAAAGCTGTTTCAGTGGCAACCCGTAAGGTGGCGCGGGAGACTGTCGCCGGAGATAACCAGGTAAGAGGACTTCCGCTGAAGCTGGTTCGCCAGAGGGTGAGGTTATTTAAAGCCGGTACAGACGGTAAACGCTCTGCCCGGATACGGATTAACCGGGGAAACCTTCCCGCCATAAAGTTGGGCGCTGCACAGGTCAGGATGAGCAAACGGAGGGGCAAACTGCTGTATCGCGGAAGTGTGCTTAAAATCGGGCCATATCTGTTCCGGGATGCCTTTATTCAGCAACTGGCTAACGGACGCTGGCATGTTATGCGACGCGTTAACGGGAAAAACCGTTATCCAATCGATGTAGTGAAAATTCCTCTTTCCGGACCATTGACTCAGGCATTCGAAAGCGCCACACAAAGCTTGATTGACGAGGAAATGCCGAAGCAACTGGGGTATGCCCTGAAACAACAACTGAGGCTTTATCTTTCACGTTGACTGCTCCCCGGCCTGAAGGCCGGGGAGGAAAGGAGGCATTCTGATGAGCAAACACACATTAATCCGCCGGGCCGTTCTGGAAAAGCTGGAATCCGTGACTGGCGCACCTGTCACTCTTTTTGATGGACTTCCTGCTTTCGTAGAACAGGAAGATTTACCCGCAATAGCTGTCTGGCTGACAGACGCACAGTATACAGGCCTTATGACCGATGAGGATGACTGGCAGGCTACTCTCCATACGGCAGTTTTTTTGAGGGCTCAGGCTCCTGATACAGAGCTTGATATCTGGATGGAAGAAAAAATCTTTCCTGCGCTGGAAGAGGTTAGTGGTCTGGAGCGCCTTATCGATACCATGACCCCGCTGGGTTATGACTACCAGCGTGACAGCGAAATGGCAACGTGGGGGATGGCAGAAATTACTTACCGGATCACCTATACCAACTGAGGAGGATATGATGGGAACACCAAACCCACTGGTAAAAACGAAAGGCGCCGGAACCACATTCTGGCTGTATACCGGCAGCGGCGATGCGTTTAAAAATCCACTGGCTGATGATGACTGGCTGCGACTGGCAGGTATTAAGGATCTGCAGCCCGGAGAAATGAGTGCAGATGCGGAAGACGATGACTATCTTGATGATGAAAATGCCGACTGGAAAAGCACTACGCAGGGGCAGAAAAGCGTCGGTGACACCACGGCCACGCTGGCCTGGAAACCCGGTGAGACCGGACAGAAAAAACTGGTTGAGCTGTTTGACACCGGCGAAGTTCGCGCCTTCCGTATCAGGTATCCTAACGGGACGGTTGATGTGTTCCGCGGCTGGCTGAGTTCACTGGGTAAAACCGTGACGTCCAAAGAGGTGATGACACGCAGCGTAAAAATCACCGGCGTCGGGCGTCCTTCTCTTGCGGAGGAGGATACACCTGACGTAGTCAGCGTATCCGGCGTGACCGTTGCGCCGGCCAGTGCCACGGTGGCTGCCGGAGCCACCACCACGCTGACATTTACGGTAAAACCTGATAACGCGTCAGATAAAACGCTGCAGGTTGCGACCGCCGATCCGCTGATCGCCACCGTCACGCTGAAGGATAATGTGGCCACGGTTAAAGGCGTGAAGGCGGGCAGCGTGAATATTGTTGGCATCAGCAGTGACGGCAGTCTTGTCGCGGTGGCAGCAGTGACAGTGACGGCGTCATAACCCTCTCTTATCAGTCCGCCCCGGTTCCGGGGCTTCTATGGAAAATCATCATGTTTCTCAATACAGACACCTTTAACTACGGTGGGCATTCCATCGTGCTCAGTGAGCTTTCTGCCCTGCAACGTGTGGATTATCTGAAGTTTATTCAGCAGCGGACGGCAGACTATGACGCACAGCCTGAAACCCTGACGGAAGCAGAGCGTCAGACAGAATTTATGCAGATGGGGGTGGATATTAATGCATGGCTGGTATCCCGCTCCCTGTGTGAAAGCAAAAAAGAGGAGGAGGCCCGCGCCCTGTATGAGTCCGTCAGACTGGAATGGTCTTATGAGGCGCTGGGACGTGGCGCTGATATGGTTCTGTCCCTGAGTGGTATGCGTCTTCCGGCATCGCAGGAAGACGACAGCGGGAGTGAAAAGGACACGACCACGCCGGAAAAGTCCTGAACCGGGAGCTGGCGTTTGTGATGCGGCTCGCGCGTGAGTTCCGGCGACCAGACTGGCGGCAGATGCTGGCGGAAATGAGTGCGACAGAGCTGGGTGAGTGGGCGGAGCATTTCGGGAAGAACAGCTTCAGTGACATGTTGCTGGATGCGGAGTTTGCAACGCTGAAATCGCTGATTTCCGGACTGGTTACAGGCACGCATCACGATGCAGAAATGTTCAGCCTGATCACTGATCCTGAGTCGTTGCACGAAAAAACGGATGATGAACTGATGATCCTGGGCGAAGGTATTACCGGAGGTGTCCGCTATGGACCAGATAGCGAACCTGGTCATTGATTTAAGTATCGACAGCGCAGAGTTCCGAAACGAAGTTCCGCGCATTAAAAAATTGCTGAACGATGCGGCTGGTGACTCAGAACGTTCAGCGGCCCGGATGCAGCGTTTTCTGGATAAGCAGACGGAGGCGACGCGCCGGACGTCCGCCAGTCTGGAGCAAGTGACTGCCAGCAGTACCGCGTACAGTTCCGCTGTGGAGAAAAGCGCAGCGGCCAGTACGCGTCTGGCGGCGGATGTGGATCAGACGCGACAGCGGGTGGAGGCACTGGGAAGGAAACTGCGTGAGGAACAGGCGCAGTCAGCGGCTGTGGCGGCAGCACAGGACAGGACAAGTGCTGCTTTTTACCGCCAGATTGACAGTGTAAAACAGTTAAGCGGTGGTCTGCAGGAGCTGCAGCGTATCCAGGCGCAGGTACGACAGGCGAAAGGACGCGGAGATATCTCACAGGGCGATTATCTGGCGCTGGTGTCTGAAACCGCCAGGAAGACCCGTGAGCTTACCGATGCCGAAGCGCTGGCCACGCAGAAAAAAGCACAGTTTATACGCCGCCTGAAAGAGCAGACGACGGTACAGGGCCTCTCCCGTACCGAGCTGCTGCGGGTGAAGGCGGCTGAACTGGGTGTCAGCAGCGCCGCAGATATTTATATCCGTAAACTGGAGCGTACCGGAACTGCCACCCATACGCTAGGACTGAAAAGCGCTGCTGCCCGTCGTGAACTGGGCGTGCTGGCTGGTGAGCTGGCCCGTGGGAATTTCGGGGCACTGCGGGGAAGTGGTATTACGCTCGCTAACCGCGCCGGGTGGATCGAGCAACTGATGTCTCCGAAGGGCATGATGCTCGGCGGGCTGGCTGGCGGCGTGGCTGCTGCTGTTTACGGGCTGGGCAAGGCCTACTATGAAGGCGCTAAGGAAAGCGAGACGTTCAATAAACAGCTTATTCTGACCGGGAGTTATGCCGGAAAAACCACAGGCCAGCTTAATGCGATGGCGAAGTCGCTCGCCGGAAATGGCGTCACGCAGCACGACGCTGCAGGCGTGCTGGCACAGGTGGTCGGTAGCGGAGCGTTTACCGGGCAGGCAGTGGCAATGGTATCCCGTACCGCGACCAGAATGCAGGAAAACGTTGGACAATCAGTGGATGAAACCATCCGCCAGTTTAAACGCCTGCGGGATGATCCGGTGAATGCGGCGAAAGAACTGGACAGGACACTGCATTTTCTGACAGCCACCCAGCTTGAACAAATCAGGGTACTGGGTGAGCAGGGAAGAGTGGCTGATGCCGCGAAAATTGCCATGTCCGCGTATTCGGAAGAAATGAATAAGCGGATGGGGGACGTACACGACAATCTGGGCTGGATTGAAAGAGCATGGAATGCTGTCGGTGATGCGGCGAAGTGGGCATGGGATCGGATGCTGGATATCGGGCGGGAAGACACGCTCGATGAAAAGATCGCGACACTGCAGGAAAAAATCGCGCGCGACAGAAAAACGCCCTGGACGGTGTCTTCCTCCCAGACTGAATACGATCAGCAGCAGCTGAACGAACTTCAGGAACAGAAACGCCAGAAGGACCTGCTGGATGCGAAGGCGCAGGCAGAGCGTAATTATCAGGAAACGCAGAAACGTCGGAACGAGCAGAACGCCGCGCTGAACCGGGATAATGAAACTGAATCCCTGCGGCACCAACGGGAGGTGGCGCGCATTACCGCCATGCAGTATGCCGATGCTGCTGTACGCAATGCCGCACTGGAGCGCGAAAATGAACGTCATAAAAAGGCGTTGTCACAACAGGCGAAAAAGCCAAAGACTTACCACAACGACGAGGCCAGGCGACTGCTTTTGCAGTACAGCCAGCAACAGGCGCAGACTGAAGGGCAGATTGCCGCCGCGAAGCTTTCCACGACCGAAAAAATGACGGAAGCGCATAAGCAGCTTTTGTCATTTCAGCAGCGCATCGCTGATTTGTCCGGTAAAAAACTGACGGCGGATGAACAAAGCGTACTGGCACATAAGGATGAAATTGCGCTTGCGCTACAGAAGCTGGATATCTCACAACAGGATTTGCAACACCAGAATGCCCTTAATGAACTGAAGAAAAAGACGCTCACATTAACCAGCCAGCTCGCTGACGAAGAATCCCGCGTCAGGCAGCAGCACGCAATGGTGCTGGCCACAATGGGTATGGGCGATCAGCAACGAGGCCGGTACGAAGAGCGTCTGAAAATTCAGCAGCGCTACCAGGAACAACTGGAGCAGCTTAAGCGCGACAGTAAGGCAAAGGGAACATACGGTTCTGACGAATATCGTCAGGCTGAGCAGGCGCTGAAGGGCAGTCTCAATCGCCGGCTGGCTGAGTGGGCTGAGTACAATGCGAAAGTGGATGCTGCGCAGGGAGACTGGACTCTGGGGGCGTCGCGTGCGCTGGATAACTTTATGGCGCAGGGCAGCAACGTGGCGGGCGCAACGGAGCAAATGTTCACATCGGCATTCAACAGTATGGGCGACGGGCTGGCGACGTTCGTTACCACTGGAAAACTAAACTTTAAATCTTTCACCGCATCCATCGTGTCAGATCTGGCAAAAATTTCAGCACGTATGGCAATGATGCAGGCTGTAAAGGGAATCGGATCTGCTCTGGGATTTGGTGTGACAGCCAATGCGACTGGTGGAGTTTATCAGTCTTCTGAACTGAGCCGATACAGCGGCAGCATTGTTAATCGCCCGACATTTTTTGCTTTTGCCAAAGGTGCCGGGGTGATGGGCGAGGCAGGACCGGAGGCAATATTACCACTTCGTCGTGGTGCTGACGGTAAGCTGGGTGTCGTGGCAGCCGGTTCAGGAGGGATGGCTATGTTTGCGCCTGAGTACAACATTGAAATCCACAACGACGCCGGCAACGGACAGATTGGTCCGCAGGCATTACAGGCCGTATATAACATTGGAAAAAAAGCCGCCATTGATTTCTGGCAACAGCAGTCGCGTGACGGGGGTATTGCTGGAGGAGGGCGATAACAATGGAAACATTTAACTGGAAGATCCGCCCTGATATGACAGTGGAATCAGAACCAAAAGTCACCTCCATAAAACTGGGTGACGGGTATGAACAACGGCGTCCAGCCGGGCTGAACAACCATCTGGCGAAGTATAACGTAACGGTCCGGATTCGTAAGGGAGAACATCAGAACCTTGAGGCATTTTTATCCCGCCACGGTGGAGTGAAATCCTTTCTCTGGACGCCGCCTTATACCTGGACACAAATTCGGGTGATTTGCCGCAAATGGTCGATTAACGTTGGCTCTCTTTGGGTGACTGTGACCACGACTTTTGAACAGGTTGTTATCTGAGGAGGAGTGATGCAGGACATTTCGCAGGATACGCTGAACGAATCCGCTAAACTGGCGCAGTCCGCCAGGATCACTTTGTGGGAAATCGATCTGACACAGTCTGGCGGTGATCGTTATTTTTTTTGTAACGAGGCAAATGAAAAGGGGGAGGCGGTTACCTGGCAGGGACGGAAATATGACGTTTATCCTGTAGACGGTTGCGGATTTGAAATGAACGGCAAAGGCGCAGCTGCGCGCCCGTCACTGAAGGTATCCAATCTTTACGGTATGGTGACCGGAATGGTGGAGGATTTGCATAGCCTGGTTGGGGCGACGGTCATCCGCAGGATAGTGTATGCCCGGTTTCTCGATGCCGTGAATTTTCAAAACGGCAACCAGGAGGCTGACCCGGAGCAGGAATCCGTAAGCCGATGGGTGATCGAGCAGTGCAGTGATCTGACGGCGGTAAGTGCGACATTTGTCCTGGCAACACCGACTGAAACGGACGGATGTGTCTTCCCCGGGCGAATTATGCTGGCCAATACCTGTACATGGATATACCGCTCTGACGAATGTGGTTATACGGGACCAGCTGTCGCAGATGAATTTGATAACCCTACCGCCGATCCGGCAAAAGATGCCTGCAGCCGCTGCGCCCGGGGATGCGCCCTGCGTAACAATACCGGAAACTTTGGCGGTTTCCTCTCCATTAATAAACTTTCACAGTAAATCATCATGAAAGAACAGGATATTCTGGCGCACGCCAGACGGTGTGCGCCTGCGGAGTCGTGCGGCTTCGTGGTGAGAACACAGGCGGGAGAACGGTATCTCCCCTGTGTGAATATTTCTGCCGCGCCGGAGGATTATTTCCGTATGGCGCCGGAGGACTGGCTGAGGGCTGAAACGCAGGGGGATATTGTGGCGCTGGTTCACAGCCATCCTGGCGGCCAGCCGTATCTGAGCGATGTGGACCGCAGGCTGCAGGTTCAAAGCGACCTGCCGTGGTGGCTGGTATGCGCCGGCCAGGTACATAAATTCCGCTGTGTGCCACACCTGACCGGACGACAGTTTAAACATGGGGTTTTTGACTGTTACACGCTGTTCCGTGATGCCTATCATCTGGCGGGGATTGATATGCCGGATTTTCACCGGGACGACGACTGGTGGCGGCATGGTGACAATCTCTATCTGGATAATCTGGAGACGACGGGATTTTACCGTGTCAGCGCAGCCAGTGCGCAGCCCGGCGACGTGCTGATTTGCTGCTTTGGCTCCTCCGTTCCGAACCACGCAGCGATTTACTGCGGCGACGGAGAGCTGCTGCACCATATTCCTGAACAACTGAGTAAACGTGAGAGGTATACCGACAAATGGCAACGACGCACGCACTCCATCTGGCGACACCGGGCATGGCGCGAATTTGCCTTTACGGGGATCTGCAACGATTTTGCCGCCGCGTCAGCCTGCAGGTAGCCAGTGGTGCTGAAGCTGTCCGGGCACTGGCGGTACAGTTGCCCGGTCTCCGGCAGAAACTGAACGACGGCTGGTATCAGGTACGCATAGCCGGAGCCGATGTTACGGCTGATACCCTGACAACCAGCCTGCATGACCCGCTGCCGCCTGGCGCGGTGATTCATATTGTGCCGCGTCTGGCCGGGGCCAAATCTGGCGGGGTGTTTCAGGCGGTGCTTGGTGCGGCGCTGATTGCCGTTGCCTGGTGGAACCCGGCAGGCTGGCTGGGAGCGGCGGCGGTATCCGGCATGTATATGACCGGGGCGTCGATGATTCTGGGCGGTGTGGCGCAGATGCTGGCACCAAAACCCAAAATGTCCGAAATGAGGCAGACCGATAACGGCAGGCAGAACACGTATTTCTCGTCGCTGGATAATATGGTTGCCAACGGTAACACGTTGCCGGTGCTGTACGGCGAGATGCAGGTGGGGTCACGCGTGATTTCCCAGGAA
>NZ_JBKFRY010000028.1:0-17359 GCF_046569105.1 Salmonella sp. 741265073_HBA
ACAGGCGAGAGCGCTTTGAAAAAGCAAAATCGGTGCTGGTATGAATCTGTTACCTGTATTGCTTAAAAAAATCTGGAAGCCATTAGCAGAAATACTGCTGGTGGCTTTTTTGTTATGTGCGGCAGCGTACTGGTGTTATTCACGAGGTTATCAGAAAGCGGATACATCCTGGAAATACCAGTGGGCGCAACGAGACCTTACCGATGCGACCGCTGCATTGCAGCGTGAAGTAACCGAACGAGCGAAAGAACAGCGTCGCCAGCACGCCGCAGATGAAGAACGGAAAAGAGCCGATGAAGAACTGGCAAAAATACAGGCCGATGCTGATGCTGCTGAGCGTGCTCGCGGTGGGCTGCAACAGCAGCTCGCAGCAGTACAACGGCAACTTGCAGGAAGTGAAACCGGCAGGCTTTCCGCTCTTGCCGCAGCAAGCCAGGCAAAAGCCGAGACCGGAATACTGCTCGCCCAGTTGCTTGGCGAAGCTGACGATCTGGCGGGAAAGTTCGCAAAAGAGGCTGATGAGCGTTATGTCGCCGGAAGCACATGCGAACGTACCTGGGACAAAGTGACCGGGCAGAAGTGAAACCTGGTGACTGCTGGCCGAGGTTTCCCGGAGGCATTCTGATGAATAGAGATTTTGACAAGTGACTTTCAGGAAAATGCCTCGCACTAGCGGGGCATTTTTACGTCTGCAGTAAACGCGCTTCACACGCGCGACTTCTGAACACAGAACCTTTCAGGATGACCCTTGAGGATGCCGGTTTGGTAATCGGTGCCTTTCTGTGGGCCGGAATCCTGTGTGACAAGGTTCATCACTAAAAGGTAATCACTGATGAATTATCAAACAGTTATTGTCAATGGTGTGTCCGTTCGTGTTGATGAGGGGGGACGCTACAACTTAAACGATCTCCATGCAGCAGCAGTTGCAAATGGCGAGGCAACTGAATCTCAACGTCCCAGTAATTTTCTGAGGAGTGCACAGATTAAACGGTTCATTTCAGCACTAAAAGCCAAAGCTCAAAAAAGAGCTTTGAAAGAGATTCAACCACTTAAAGTAATAAAGGGTGGGGTTGATTCTGGTGTGTGGGGTGTTGAACTACTGGCAATCAGATATGCAGCATGGATTAAGCCGGAATTTGAAATCGAAGTTTATGAAGTTTTCAAAACGGTTGTCCGTCTCGGCGTTGGTGCTATGTCTCGCCTGAACAAAATTGACCACATCATCAACACGGAAACCAAAGCGATAAGCCAGTGCGCAAGTCAAATGGCTAAGTGGGGCGTTGGTGGGCGGAAAAGATTGCTTCACGTTGCTCGTGAGCGAGTAGTGAATGAAGTGCAAATGTATTTACCCGGCATGGTGTGATTACAGCCGGTTAATCCAGTTTGTGCATTACGACAGTACTGCTGGCCTGTCTGTCACTGTTAGCCAGCTGCGTGCCGAAGCAGAAAAACTTGCCACCCGCCTAGACGCCGCAAAGCACACCGCAAATCTTGCCGCTGCCGTCAGAAGCAAAACAGCCGACGCCACCGCCGGAATGCTTGCCGACATGCTCGGAGATATTGCAGCAGAAGCTAAACGATATGCTGCAATCGCTGACGAACGTTACACCGCCAGGATAACGTGCGAATGGATACATGGCTCTTTAAGAGAAGAAAAAAATATGTTGAGTCGGGGAAAGTCATATTGATTTTTGTTAACATTACTATTTTGGTAGGGTGTTAATTGATATAATGAAGAATTCATTACTACGAGAATTTCATTATGAGAATAAATATTGATTACCTTAAGGGCCTAACTGGACTTTTTTTAGAATCCAATCAGCACTTTTTAACCATATCTGAATTAATTGAATCGGGTTATGACATTACTACCGGAGAGGGGGCATTTCATGCACTGCTGCTTGCAGAACAGGGCTATATAAGTAATTTGAAAAATGAAACTGGAACCCCTGAGTCCATCGGTTTGTTTGTCACCAGGAGTGGAGACTTTGATTATACAAATTCAAAGCTTAGATTAACGACTGATGGTATGGAATTTGCATTGTCTCTAGATAAGGACGATGTTTTTGAGCGCTTGAAGAATCTTAGTAATGAACCTATTTCAGTAATAAAAGATGTTGGTGTTGAATTATTGAAAGGGTATGCAAAAAAGAAATTTGGTCTGAGTGTTTAAATTTAGTTAAATTTCATGGTGATATTTACATTAACTATCCGTCATAATTTAACACTTAATTTCTGAATTATGGCAACACGAGGTGTAAATGGCTGAATTAAATTATGAGGCAATTGGGCGTTGCAAAGTACTTGGCGAAAGTATCAGACGACTTGATATAGACCGCAACAAGTACATCCAAGAGTTACGCGCTGAAGTATCTAGATTAAGTAAAGGTAACTCGAATGCTACTCCACCAGTGATAGTTATCTTTGATATAAATCTGATTAATACATTATCGGAGAGAGTTGCCATTGCTGATAGTGATCTTATGTCAGCTGTTACAGAGTTTAACAACTGGTGCCAGGATGCAGGAGAGAAACCTGTAGTTCTTAAAGAACCTTTCCGTACATAACTGCTAGATTATCACTACCACTTATTTACATAGCCTCGCATATGCGAGGCTTTTTTATGTGCAGAACACGAGCACCACCATGGATTTTTGTAAGGATGAACCATGCCAGCACTAATTCCTCGAGCCTGTCGTAAGCGCGGCTGTCACAGTACAACAACAGATCCATCCGGATATTGTGAAAGCCATAAAAGTGAAAGCTGGAAGCAATACAAGCCAGGCCAGTCCCGACATCAGCGCGGCTACGGTTCGAAGTGGGACATTATCCGTGCGCGTATCCTGAAGCGTGATCAATACCTGTGTCAGAACCATCGACGGCAGAAGATAGCTAAGAAAGCGACCAGCGTTGATCACATCATTCCAAAAGCTCATGGCGGCAATGATGATGATTCGAATCTGGAATCGTTATGCTGGGAATGCCATCGGGCCAAGACAGCCAGAGAGAGACTGAACTGATGGTGTATATCCACTGCACATATTGTGGTTCAAAACTGCATTCAGTCGCTAACTGCCCAAAAACATAAGGTGGTTCATCGCGCCGCGCCAACCTGCGCTGCGGCTATTGTGAGCAGTCAGGGCATAACTCTAATGCCTGTCTACACAATGTGAGCAGCGGTCGTCGGCGCAGCCTGAATGATGGCTTCCACCTTGATTGATGCCTACACAGGCCAGGGGGTAGGGGGGTAAAATCCCTGCCCCCTTTCGCGCTTCAGGACTGCCGCTCCCGTCAAATTTTTACGCGCCCAAATTAAGAAACTTTTTTCCGGAAGGCTCAGCCTATTGAATTGGAGGTTTTGATGGGTATTGCTGTGCGATCTTCCGGTGGTGGCCGTAAGCGCAATTTGCCTCAGGGTCAGAAAAGCAAGCTGACCAGGATTGCACCGCCAGATGAGTTAATGAGCGATATAGCGATCCGTATCTGGAAAACTCAAAGCAAAATTTTAATCGAACGCGGTGTTTTTGATCTTGAAGACGCGCCGTTACTCCTGGCGTACTGCAATGCGTTTCATCTGATGGTTGAGGCCGAAAAAGTCATCGCGAAAGATGGGCTGACCGTATCAAGTGAAATGGGGGGTGAGAAAAAACATCCTGCAGTCAATGTCCGTAATGACTCCGTTTCGCAGCTGGCCCGTCTGGGTTCACTTCTCGGGTTAGACCCGCTCAGCCGCATAAGAATGACCAGCGGTAAAAATGATCCGGACGATGAAGGGAATGAATTTGATGAGTTTGACTGATGGCTACATATCCGAACGTCAATGCGGCGAACCAGTATGCGCGGGACGTCGTGAACGGGAAGATACTGGCCTGCCGGTTAACCATTCTTGCCTGTCAGCGACATCTGGACGACCTGGAACGCGCCAGAGATCCACACTGGCCTTACCGCTTCGATAAAAATAAAGCAGAACGTTTCCTTCGTTTTTCCCAGAAAATGCCGCATACATCCGGTGAGTGGGCTCGCCGGAAACTGCGTATTGATTTTGAACCCTGGCAGAAATTTGCGCTGGGCGTGCCGTTTGGCTGGGTGCGGAAGGATAATGGTTTTCGTCGCTTCACTGAGATTTACATCGAGGTGCCACGTAAAAACGGCAAATCGGCGATCGCGGCGGCCGTTGGTAATTATATGTTCTGCGCCGATGGTGAGTACGCTGCGGAAGTTTACTGTGGCGCCACGACGGAAAAACAGGCATGGAAAGTCTTTGCCCCTGCTCTGGCAATGGTGAAAAAACTTCCGGCTCTGCGCCAGAAGTTCAGCATTAAACCCTGGGCGAAGAAAATGACGCGCCCGGATGGTTCCCTGTTCGCACCCGTTATCGGCGATCCCGGCGATGGTGATTCACCCTCCTGCGCCATCATCGACGAATATCATGAGCACGATACTGACGCGCTCTATACCACTATGACCACCGGTATGGGGGCGAGGGAACAACCCATCACGCTCATCATCACGACGGCAGGCTTTGATATTGCCTCGCCTTGTTATGAAAAACGTGCTCAGGTGGTCGAGATACTGGAGCGTATCCGGGAAGGTGGTGAAAACGAGGCAATTTTCGGGATCATCTACACGCTGGATGATGACGATGACTGGACGCAGCCGGAAGCGCTGATCAAAGCCAACCCGAATTACAACATTTCGGTGAAAGAGGGATTCCTTAAGGCCAAGCAGCAGCTGGCGATATCCACGCCCAGCCAGACCAACAAAATACTCACCAAGCATTTCAATAAATGGGTGAGTTCAAAAGCGGCTTACTACAACCTGCAGAAGTGGATGACCACGGCAGACAAGACACTCAGACTGTCCGATTTTGCGGGGGAAGAGTGTTATCTCGGTATCGACCTGGCTTCAAAGCTTGACCTTAACGCGGTTGTACCCGTTTTCCGCCGGGAAATTGACGGAGTAAGCCATTACTACTGCGTTTCGCCTCTGTTCTGGGTGCCAGAAGATACCGTGTATTCGACAGATCCGGCGCTAAAAACTACCGCCGATCGCTATCAGTCCTTTGTTAATCAGGGCGTGCTGGTTCCGTCTGACGGTGCAGAGGTGGATTATCGCCTTATTTACGAAGCGATCCTGAATTTACGGGAGACGGTGAAAATAGCGGCCAGCCCGATTGATCCCTATGGCGCCACCGGCCTTTCCCATATGTTGCAGGATGAAGGGCTGGAGCCCGTCACCATCACCCAGAACTACACCAACATGAGCGACCCGATGCGAGAGATTGAGGCTGCGATCGCTGCTGGCCGCTTCCATCATGACGGTAATCCGCTGATGACCTGGTGCATCTCTAACGTTGTCGGTAAGTATTTACCGGGTAGTGATGATGTTGTACGTCCGGTAAAAGAGGGGGCCGGCAACAAAATCGATGGTGCGGTTGGCCTGATGATGGGGATCGGCCGCGCGATGCTCAATGGCCGGGAGATTAACTCATCCGTTTATGACGAGGAAGATGTGGCATGTTAATAACGATTTTAAGCTTTTTTATCGGCCTCGCCGGAGCCTGTCTGATGTCTGCCGGTGCATGGCTGGTCTCACCAGCAGCCGGTTTGATCGTGGGGGGAATAATTTGTCTGGTATGGTCATTCTGCATTGCTCTTATAGCGTCAGACGGCATACAAAAATCAGGGGGTGAATAATGTTCATTCCCCAGATGTTCCGGGGTAAATCACGATCTGGTGGCGGTTTTTGGGAAGCGATGCTGGGAGGGGTCAGTTCAAACCAGAGTAAGGCGGGAATAATTATAACTCCCGAAACAGCGATAGCATTATCGGCTGTCCGGGCGTGTGTTACGCTTCTTGCTGAATCAGTCGCACAACTACCGTGTGAACTGTACCGGCGACGCGATAACGGAGGCCGGGAACGGGCCACTGACCATCCTGTTTATGATCTGATTCATTCCCAGCCCAATAAAAAAGACACTTCATTTGAATACTTTGAACAGCAACAGGGCCTGCTCGGGCTGGAGGGAAATTGCTACTCGATCATCGACAGGGATGGAAAAGGGTATCCCCGCGAATTAATCCCGGTTAATCCCAAAAAAATCATAGTTCTGAAAGGACCGGACGGGATGCCATATTATGAACTACCCGAAATTGGCGAAACATTGCCAATGCGCATGATGCATCATGTGAAGGTCTTCTCGCTGGATGGCTATATCGGCAGTTCCCCAATACAGACGAACGCGGATGTTCTTGGGCTAAACCTGGCCGTGGAAGAGCATGCTTCTCAGGTCTTTCGCCGGGGCACAACGATGAGCGGCGTTATTGAGCGTCCAAAAGATGCCCCAACAATCAAAAATCAGGATGCTATCGACCGCCTGCTGGCAAAGTGGACGGACAGATATTCCGGCGTAAGAAACGCATTCTCTGTTGCATTACTTCAGGAAGGGATGAGCTACAAACAGCTATCTCAAGATAATGAGAAAGCGCAGCTGTTGCAGTCCAGGCAGTGGGGTGTTGAGGAGGTCTGTCGGTTATATAAGATCCCGCCACATATGGTGCAAATGCTGGAGAAGGCGACCAATAACAATATTGAGCATCAGGGATTGCAGTTTGTCATGTACACGCTGCTTGCCTGGCTGAAACGGCATGAAGGCGCGCTGATGCGTGATCTGCTGCTCCCCAGTGAACGTGGTGAGCTGTATATCGAATTTAATGTATCAGGATTGCTGCGTGGAGATCAGAAATCACGTTATGAATCATACGCACTTGGGCGCCAGTGGGGCTGGTTATCAGTTAACGATATTCGCCGGATGGAAAACCTGCCTCCGATTCAGGGAGGTGATAAGTATCTGACGCCGTTGAATATGGTTGATAGTACTAATTTACTTCCCGGGAAAAATAAACCGACGGCACAACAGATGCTTGAGATTAAAGCCATCCTGGGAGAAGAGTAAGCCAGTCCGTAATACGGGCTTTTTTAATGGTGGAAACCATGACGAAATTGATTAACCTGCCTCATCTGGCAGATCAGGTATTTGGCGTGCCACATTATGCTACGCGCCAGACAATGGACTCGGTTAAAGCGGTGCTTATCCCCCGGATTCAGGGTGCTGTTACCGATGCAGGAATTACTATGGCGCTGACTCCGGATAACCAGCCTGAGCCAGCAATGGAACAGCCAGCAGGTGGTATCGCTGTCATCTCCGTTCATGGGATTCTGGTTCCGCGTCGTGGGCAGATAACGGCGATGTGTACGGAACTGACGAGCTATGAACGAATCCGCAGCCAGCTTTATATGGCGCTGAATGACCCTGCAATTAGCGAAATTGTTCTGGATATAAATTCAGGAGGCGGAGCTGCTGTAGGGTGTAAAGAGCTGGCTGATTATATATTTCAGTCACGTGATATAAAACCAATTACAGCGATCGTGAATTACAGCGCGTATTCAGCTGCATATTTTATTGCGTCAGCCTGCAGCAAAATTATCGTTAGTAAAACAAGCGGAGTGGGTTCAATCGGCGTTATTTTTGAGCATATGGAAGCATCGAAATGGGAAGATAGCGTTGGGCTGAAATTCACCACTATTTATCGTGGTGATAACAAAAATAATGGTACGCCACATGAGCCGCTGAGTGAGCAGGCACATTTGATGTTCCAGGGAATGATCGATGATATGTACGAGGTATTTACGGCATCTGTAGCTGAATATCGCGGCATGAATCAGCAGGCTGTTATTGATACCCAGGCAGGACTTTACTTTGGTGCCGATGCTATTACTGCCGGTCTGGCTGATGAGGTGTCAGATCCGCAGTCTGCTATTAACGCTATTGCAGATAAATACAAAAAACCGCAGCAGGCAACGTCAATTAAGCTTCAGGCCGCAGTAATGGACCAGCAAGCAAAAATGTAACCCGACGCGAACGCGTCATTATCAGAAAGCAGCCTCCGGGCTGCTTTTTTTTATGCCAAAAAGAGAGAAAAAACATGGATCATATTGAAGAATTACGTCGTGAACGCGCGGGTATTAATCAGCAGGTTCAGGAACTGGCAGCAGTTGAAGCCGGCGGCGGTACGTTGACGGCAGAGCAACTGACGAAGTTCGCCAGCCTGCAGCAGCAGTTTGGTGATATCAGCGCCAAAATCGACCGTCTGGAAGCGGCTGAACGTGCGGCAGCTGTTGTGGCAAAACCAGTTAAAGCGACGCAGCAGGCACCTGCTGTCAGCGTTAAAACAGAGCCTAAGCAATATACCGGCGCCGGGATGACCCGTCTTGTTATGTCGATTGCAGCTGCACAGGGTAACGTTCAGGATGCTGCAAAATTTGCGGCAGAAGAACTGAATGACCCATCTGTATCGATGGCTATTAATACGGCGGCGAATTCTGGTGGAGTTCTTATCCCGCAAAACCTCCACAGCGAGGTGATCGAACTACTGCGTGATCGCACCATCGTTCGTAAGCTGGGCGCCCGCTCTATTCCGCTGCCGAACGGCAATATGGCGTTGCCGCGTCTGGCAGGTGGGGCGACGGCGAGCTATACCGGCGAAGGTAAGGATGCCAAAACGTCAGAAGCACGCTTCGACGATGTGAAACTTACCGCGAAAACCATGATTGCGATGGTGCCTATCTCTAACCAGCTGATTGGTCGCGCCGGGTTCAACGTAGAGCAACTGGTATTGCAGGATATTCTTACCGCGATTTCTGTCCGTGAAGACAAGGCCTTTATGCGTGATGATGGCACCGGCGATACCCCAATCGGGATGAAGGCCCGCGCTACGGAATGGAACCGTCTGAAGGAATGGGATTCCGCTGCCGACATTAACCTGAATACGATTGATACGTATCTCGACAGCATCATCCTGATGGCAATGGATGGTAACAGCAACATGATTAGCTGTGGCTGGGGTATGTCCAACCGTACCTACATGAAACTATTTGGCCTGCGTGATGGTAACGGTAATAAGGTTTACCCGGAAATGGCCCAGGGATTGCTGAAGGGGTATCCAATCCAGCGAACCAGCGCGATTCCTGCAAATCTGGGTACTGGTGGTAAAGAGTCAGAGATTTATTTCGCCGACTTTAACGATGTCGTTATTGGTGAAGATGGCAACATGAAAGTGGCGTTCTCGCAGGAGGCGTCATATCAGGATGCAGACGGGAATCTGGTATCAGCGTTCTCCCGTAACCAGTCTCTGATCCGTGTCGTTACAGAGCATGATATCGGCTTCCGTCATCCGGAAGGTATGGTGCTTGGCACTAAGGTTCTGTTCTAACCATTGACGAATATGGCCCGCAAATGCGGGCTTTTTCTTTTTCAGGAGAAAAGTAATGGCAGGTAAGACACCAAAAACCGCAATTAAAAATGAAGGTACTGCGGATACTGACCAAACCAGTACCCATGAAGATGGGACCACGGTCCCAACGGAAGTTAACGTAGAACGTAAGGCTGTAACATTTCTGGGACCATATCATCGCTATTCCCGCGGTGATGTAGCCTGTTTCGATGTTCAGTATGCGGAAGCATTGGTTGATCGACGAATTGCCGTCTGGCCAGAAGATGCGAAAAAAGTATTAAGTCCCCAGTCGGGAGCCAGTGATCATGATACTGACATTGGATGAAGCTAAGACGCAGCTCCGTCTGGAGCTGGATTTTACCGCTCACGATGAGTTGTTGTCATCGCTGATTAATGCCGCACAACGAAGCATAGAAAGAACCTATTACTGCAGGCTGGTTGAGAGTCAGGAACAGCTCGATGCGCTGGGTGATGGTGAAAATGGCTACGTTATTGATGAAGATATTAAGCTGGCAGCGAAAATGATGGTCTCGCAGTGGTATCTCAATCCAACAGGAACTGGTGACGAGTCTCCTGCCGATCTGGGCGTTGAATATCTGCTGTTTCCGCTCATGGAGCATACGGTATGAGTGATAAACCACTTCGCCCCGGTGAACTGAACTGCCGGATAAAACTGAGCCATATTGAAATCGGGCGTGGGCCGCTTGGTGAGGAGCTTCCTGCCAGAGAGGTTCTGGATGGTGAAGCATGGGCTAAAAAGGAGCTGGTTTCAGGCCGTAAGGTTCGAACGCTGGATCAGCAACAGGTGGTTGAAACCTGTCTTTTTACGTTGTACCCGCGTGCAGTTGATATTGACTGGAAAGTCGCCACGACGAACCGAATTTATACGGTCAGGAACGTTGAGCGACTGGCAGATCGCATCGTTATAACCGGGGAGGCAGATACACGTCATGATCGAGTCAGCAATTAAGACGGCGCTGGAACGGATTACAGGGATGGCGGCTTATCCGCTTTTACTTCCGGATACTGTACAGGCAGGCGTGACGTTTCAACGAATTTCCGATCCGGGAATCTACGCCGGACTATTGCGAACAGGTTTGATTGCAGGCCGCTTTCAGATCTCACTTTACCTCCTGGATTCCTATACAGACCTGTTGCGACTGGACAGGAAAATCTGGTCCGAATGGAAGCAGATCGTACACGGCCAGCTTGACGGTTTTCCGGTTCAATATGTTGATCGAGGAGGGATTCATCAGGATAAAACAACCCTGACAAACGGGCGTAACCAGTACCGACTGGTTCGTGACTTTACCTTTGTTTATCCGGAATCAGCAGAATGATCAAAATGGAAGTTACAGGCCTGGATGAGCTGGAACGCCAGCTGATGGCCCTCGGAGAAAAAGTCGGTACAAAAGTCCTTAGAGATGCTGGTCGGGAAGCGCTAAAAGTTGTTGAAGAGGATATGAAACAACATGCTGGCTACGACGAAACATCTACAGCACAGCATATGCGTGACTCTATCAAAATACGCAACTCCAACCGAAAGAGCCGTGGTAGCACAGTAGTAACACTGCGGGTCGGTCCCAGCAAACAACATTATATGAAGGCATTAGCGCAGGAGTTCGGAACGGTTAAACAGGTGGCAGAACCGTTTATCAGACCAGCGCTGGACTATAACGTCCAGACTGTGCTGCGTGTGTTAGCTGTGGAAATCAGAAACGGCATTCAAAACAGGTAGCGACCGCTGCCAATATACAAAGAGAGAAAATTATGGCTGATCAAAAAACATCGCCAGAATATGCGATGCTGCCTGCCGGAACGATCGTCAAGTACGGCGAGGTTGGTGACGCTGAAGCAGCACTGAAACCTCTGGTTAACTGTAAAGCACTTGGAGCGACCGGACAGACAGGAGGCTTTGTCGATTGCACCACGCTTCTTGATACAAGTAAGCAATCCATTTCCGATTTGCCGGAAGGGCCGGAAAAATCGCTGGGATTTATTGACGATCCGACGAACAGTGATTTTGCAGCGTTCCTTAATGCAGCAGAGCAGCGTAAAACTGTCCAGTTTTATATCGAACTGCCTAATGGCCGGACAGCATCAATGATTCTGGCTTTGGCAGGCTGGCAGGTTAACGAAATCACCGCCCCGGCCAGCGAGGTTATTCAGATTACCGTTCAGGGTAAGCAAAATAATATTAAGTGGGGAACAAAATCCGCAGCCCCGTCGGCACCAGGGAGTTAATTACTTATCTCTGACTATATCGCCGCCTGTTTATGGCGGCTTTTTTTTATTTTCGTTATACAGGATGAAATATGTCTGAATTTAACCTTTCAAAACTGAAAACAGCGCTGCTTAAAACTAAATCTGAGCCAGTTGAGACGGAAATTTTTGGCACAAAAGTTTATTTGCGCCGACTGACTGCAGCTGAATTGATTGATCATGAGGATGCGCTGATTGAGGCCCAGACAGAAGGTAATTCCCGTAAGGCGTCTGAGCTTAGTGTGCAGATCGTTGTCGACAGTCTGGTAACACCAGATGGTGAGCCAATTAAAGATAGCGATAAACCTACAGCACAGGAACTGCTGGCGGCACACGACAACGTCGAGCTTCTGGATGCTATCGATAAGGTCAAAAAACATTCCATCGGTAAGCTGGAAACCGCCGAAAAAAACTGAGTGACTCGCCCTGGCTGGAGCTGATTTTCTGGCTGGCCGATCGCTGGGGCGAGCCTGACCCGTCAAAGATTGCCGCACTGCCGGCAGACATACTTTTCCACTGGCGTGCTTTCTTCCTGAAACAGGGCATTTTTCAATGGCCCGAAGCAGAAGATATAAGCGCATCCACGCCATCTGTTGAATCATCTCCCGCAACGGTTAATCAGAGTATTGATGATCAGTGTGCGGCTGTTATGAGGGCATTAATGTAATGGGTGACGTTGCCTCTCTTGCCGTCGGGCTGCATCTCAATGCAGCTAATTTTAAATCACAGCTGATGAGCGCCTACGGTGATGCCGACAACCAGTCACGCCGTTTTAACCGCAATGCCCAGGCTGATGCTAAAAAAACAGAGGATGCATACCGGCGTGTTTCTGAGTCCGTAACCGGGCTTGCTGGCAGGCTGGCAGGATTTGCCGGAGCTGGTTTATCACTCGGTGCAATCATCAATACGACTCGTCAGTACGCACAGTCATTATCTGATTTACAGGCTATTACTGGCGCCAGTACTGCGCAGATGAAGTTATACGATCAGGCGGCACAGGAAATGGGCCGCACGACTGAATACAGCGCATCGCAGGCGGCTGAGGCTATCAAACTGATGGCCTCGGCTAAACCAGAGCTTCTGAGTACCTCTGAAGGGCTTTCTGCTGCTACTAAAAGCGCCCTGACGCTGGCGCAGGCAGCAGGTACGACGCTCCCGGATGCAACCAGAACACTGGCACTGTCATTAAACCAGTTTGGCGCCGGTGCGGAACAGGCCGATCGCTATATTAACGTACTGGCCGCAGGGGCTAAGTACGGCTCGTCTGAAATAGTGGATACCGCCGCTGCCATTAAAAATGGTGGCGTGGCGGCAGCACAGGCAGGCGTAGGGTTCGAGCAGCTTAATGCTGCAATTCAGGTACTTGCTGCGCGAGAAATTAAAGGTGGTGAAGCAGGGACAGCTTTACGTAACGTCATCCTCAACCTTGAAAAAGGGGCGGACAAAAGTCTGAAACCATCTGTCGTTGGGTTAAGCCAGGCGCTGGCTAATCTTGCAGGGAAAAACCTGTCGACGGCACAGGCGGTTAAACTTTTTGGTGTGGAAAACATCACTGCGGCATCGATACTGGTTGATAACCGGAGCAAACTGGATGAATTGACCACTGCGCTGACAGGAACGCAGACGGCACATGAGCAGGCTGCCATCAGGGTTAATAACCTGAACGGTGATCTCATGGGGCTAACCTCCGCGTTTGAGGGATTAATTCTGAAGGTTGGGCAGAGCGGAGATGGCCCGCTGCGCAGTGGTGTTCAGACCATTACAGAAGCGCTGAACGGGCTGGCGGATAATTTTAATACGGTTGCCAACGTAGCGCTGTATACGTTGATTCCTGTGCTATCAACAAAATTGACGAGCGGGGTAAGGGAGAGCGTTGTCGCCTGGCGTGAAAATCAGACGGCAGTGAAGGCCGCCGCACAGGCACAGGCAGATATAGCTCGGAAAACGCTGGAGAGCACATCTGCAATTCTGGCGCAGAATAATGCTGAATTTGGCCATTATCGTGAGATGGAAAAAAAGGCCAAATTATATGGTTTGAATGTCAGTTACCAGAGTGATTTCAACCGCCTGATCAGGCAGGAAACTGAGCAGACACTGCTGGCCACACAGGCTAAAAACCAGCTTACTACAGCTAACAGGCAGTTATCGTTTTCAGCGCGATCTGCATCAGCAGCCATTGGATTAGCTAAAGGGGCGCTGGCATTGGTTGGCGGCCCGTTTGGTGCAGCTATGTTGGCTGGGTCAGCGTTGTTATATTTTCATCAACAGGCTAACGATGCACGCCAGTCGGCAATAAACCTGAAGGATGCTGTTGTTGAAACTACCGCTGCTTTGATGCAGCTTTCAGATAAACAACTGGCGGTTAAAGAGATTGATTATCGCGACAAATTGGACAGCCAGCTGGAAGAACAGCGCAAACTGCAGGATGTCCTGAAATATATGAACAAACAGATCGACCAGTCTAATAAACAGGGCTGGATTGGTGATGTGTTTGGTAATAAAAGCGAGATGGACGACGCCCGTAAACGAGCAGAAGAAAATCTTGAATCGGTTAATAAAGGGATTCAGAAAACCCGTGATAATCTGGTCAACGTCGGCAAGGCAAAATTTCTGGTTAAAAACGGCATCGCTGATTATGCTAATCAGTTAGCCAGTGATATCAAGACGATAACAGCAAGTACAAAATCAGAAATTGGACAGGATACTCCTTCCACGCCCTGGACAGGTCAAGACGGTGACGGCGGTAAGGGGCAAAAGGCAAAGGCTAACCAGTATGAGCAACTGCGGCGTGAAATCGAAGCGGTACATGCCTCAAGTCTTGGCCGTATCAACCTACAAGAGCAAGAAAGCGCCAGAAAACTCCTTGAAGCCGCTCGCGCTGACGGAGCCAGTGAGGCAGATATTCAGAAGACGCTGCTGCTGAATGCTGAAAACTACCAGAAAAAGCGTCTCGAACTGGCGGAGCAGTATGCGCCAGTCAGAGCGTCGCTGAATAAAGAGCGCGAAGCGAGCTGGGAGTTAAAATCCCTTTTAGATGCTCGCCTTCTTACGGAAAAAGAGTATCAGGCGGCCCGAATTACGTTGGCACAAAGTACGGCCCGTGAACTGTTACAGGCCCAGGCTGATGCGGCATCTGCACCATTGCTTAATATAGCCGGGACAGTAGACCCATTGGCAGATCTTCGCAATCAGCTAACCCAGCGCCAGGCACTACTGCAGGCATATTATCAGAACGATGCGATCAGCAAAGAGCAATACGAAATGCTGAAGCAAAAAGCCGCTAAGGATTCTGCTGATTCACAATATCAGACGGCTGTAGAACTGTATCGCTCGCAAGGTGATCTCAATAATCTGAGTATTGGTCTGTTTGAGACTGCGCAGGAACGAACCAGTAATATGCTAACCGGGTTACTGATGAATACGCAGTCGTTCCGGGATGGCATGGTTAGTATGTTTGCATCACTGGCGCAGTCAGTTATTAAAAACCTGACAGATATGGCCGCGCAGGCCCTGCTGACTAATACAATCCTGAAATCCATCATGGGAATTGGATCAGGAATATCAGGCGGTTTAGGTGAAAGTACCGGAACGGCTATAAGTAGTTTTGCCAGCAGCTTTGAATTTAACGCCAATGGTGGTGTTTACGATTCCCCGTCGCTGAGTTCGTTTAGTAACGGTATTTATAATACCCCTACGTTGTTTGCTTTTGCGAAAGGTGCCGGGGTATTTGGGGAGGCTGGCCCGGAGGCAATTATGCCGTTATCCAGAACGGCGGATGGTGTACTTGGTGTCAGAGCGTTGCGAGATGCTGATGCCAGCAGCCGTGATGGTCGCGCCAGTCAAATGGTGTATTCCCCCGTTTATCATATTGCTATCCAGAATGATGGGAAAAACGGAGAAATCGGTCCACAGGCGGCCAGAAACCTTATCCAGATGATCGATTCACGGGTACAAATAACGATGCAGTCTATGCGTCGTGATGGCGGAATGCTGAGCGGGTGATCAATGAAAACATTTTACTGGATACCACGAGAGGGGATGCAGTCATCGGTTACGCCAGCGGTACAGACTGTTAAATTCGGGGATGGCTATGAACAACGAAGGCCTGCAGGACTCAATTTTAGATTAAAAAGTTTTAAGCCTGTATTCAGAGTTACGTCGGAGGAAGAGCGTCAGGCGCTGGAAGATTTTCTTTTTGATCACTCCGGGGTTAAGGCATTTTTATGGCGCCCACCAAAACATAATCGGACAATCAGAATCGTCTGCAGGGAATGGTCTGTTACGGATTATGCCTGTTATACAGATTTTAATTGTACGTTTGAGCAGGTTGTTATTTAGGAGCACAGTATGCAGGATATTCCATTGTCAACGCTGACTGAAATTACCCGGACAGAACAATCTGCACAGGTAGTTTTATGGGAAATAGATCTGACAGGAATTGGTGGCGATCGTTATTTTTTCTGTAACGAGGCGAATGAAAAGGGAGAGGCAGTTACCTGGCAGGGACGGAAGTATGATGTTTATCCTATAGAGGGTAGCGGATTTGAAATGAACGGCAAAGGTGCAGCTGCGCGCCCGTCACTCAAGGTCTCTAATCTTTACGGTATGGTGACCGGTATGGTGGAGGATTTGCAAAGTCTGGCCGGGGCGACGGTAATACGCCGGAAGGTATACGCGAGGTTTCTCGATGCCGTGAATTTCCACAGTGGCAATCAGGAGGCAGACCCGGAGCAGGAATCTGTCAGTCGCTGGGTGATTGAGCAGTGTAGTGAACTAACGTCGGTTAGTGCGACATTTGTCCTGGCAACGCCGACTGAAACTGATGGCAGCGTTTTTCCTGGGCGTATCATGCTGGCCAACACATGTACATGGATTTACCGTTCTGATGAGTGCGGTTATGCTGGCCCAGCAGTAGCTGACGAGTTTGACCAGCCGACAGCAGATCCCGCAAAGGATGCCTGCAGTCGCTGTGAACGTGGTTGTTCATTGCGGAATAATACAGAAAACTTTGGAGGTTTCCTGTCTATCAACCGTCTGAGTTAAATTAAAATATGCCTAAAGAAATCAATAGCTGCATAATGAATCAATATGATAATCTGCCCTTGTTTTAATAAAAAGGGCATAGTCATGAAGATTATTATTTGTTTAGTTTTTGTTTTTCTGTCATTTAACTCTTACGCGGGTCAATGGAAGGCTAAATACTTCAGTGACGGAATGAGAGGTACAGTAATAAAAGAGCTGGTGACTGAGTCAACTAATAATGTGTATTTCGATGCTCCATATGATGGTGGCTCAAAAATGGAGCTTATACTAAGGTCTAAATGGACAAAACTACAAAAGGGTCAGGATATTAACACTCTTAAACCAGCTGATGTCCTGTTAACAATCAAACCCGGTCAGTTTAACTGTATTCTCTATGAGGAATGCAGTATTTCTGTAAAGTTTGATGATGGTAAAATATTACGCTATAAAGCAAGAACATCATCAGATGGTAGCAGTGATGTTATTTTTATTAGAAATGGCGCATCATTTATTAAGAATGTTGGAGCACATAAAAAATTAATTATTGAAAGTGGATTTTATCAGGGTGGAAACAGACAATTCTATTTTGATATCGAAGGGTATAAAGAAAAACTAAATCAAAATATGTAAATTAAAATATATAACGTAAAAACCGCTTTGGCGGTTTTTTTATTTCTCGGAGCCAGATATGAATAGTTATGACATTCTGGCGCACGCCCGACGGTGTGCGCCTGCGGAGTCGTGCGGCTTCGTGGTGAGAACACAGGCGGGAGAACGGTATC
>NZ_JBKFRY010000029.1:0-11344 GCF_046569105.1 Salmonella sp. 741265073_HBA
TGGCTTAAAGCTGAAAGCTTTCCGGAACCCCCAGCCTAGCTGGGGGTTTTCCATAGACAAAAAAAACCGCGTGAGGCACGCGGTTTGAGACTGGCAAGAGAATGATTAATTGCCTGATGACGCTGCGCTTATCCGGCCTACAGATGACACACTTTTGTAGGCCGGATAAGGCGTTTATGCCACCATCTGGCTTATAGAATATGACCTAATGTCTGGCGCAGATGCGCGCCGGAACCTAACAAGCCAGGGTTATCATGGACAATCAGATAGACCGGAATACCGTGTACATAATCTTTAAAGCGGCCTTTATCTTCAAAGCCACCACGGAAGCCGGACGCTTTAAAAAATTCCAGGAAGCGCGGGACAATACCGCCAGCGATATAAACGCCGCCAAATGTTCCCATGGTTAACGCCAGATCGCCGCCAAATCGCCCCATGATGACGCAAAAGAGCGACAACGCGCGGCGACAATCGATACAGCTATCCGCCAGGGCGCGTTCGGTAATATCTTTCGGGCGCAGATTTTCCGGCAGACGGTTGTCGGACTTAACAATCGCCCGGTAAAGATTCACCAGCCCCGGGCCAGACAGCACGCGCTCGGCGGAAACATGGCCAATTTCGGCGCGCAATATTTCCAGAATCATAGCTTCTTCTTCGCTATTAGGCGCAAAATCGACATGCCCGCCTTCGCCCGCAAGGCTAATCCAACGCTTATCCACATGCACCAGATGCGCCACGCCCAAGCCAGTTCCCGCGCCATACACCGCAATAGGTTTGCCGTCTACCGGTTCGCCGCCGCCGAACTGAATTAAATGCTCTTTTTTCAGCATCGGGATCGCCATCGACACGGCGGTGAAATCGTTGATGATTTCCAGATGGCTAAAGCCGAGATTTTTTTTCATTTCCGCAATAGAAAAAGCCCAGGTATGGTTAGTCATCGCTACCCAGTCACCGGTAATCGGGCAGGCTATGGCGATACAACCATCTTCCACGCTGACGCTATGCTCATCGAGATAAACGCGCACCACGGCCTCAAGACTGGGATAATCCAGGCCGGAATACGTTTTGGCCTGCGAGATTTCTCCACTGGCGATATCACACAGGGCAAGACGCGCATTCGTGCCGCCTACATCTCCTACTAAAGCATACTTTGTCATTCTTCTACTGCTCCGCTAAAGTCAAAATAAGTCTTTGTCACACTGTAAATTCATGGGGGCATAACAACAACGGCCATCAGGCTGACTGCCTATAAATATAGATCTTCATCACAGAATTACTTTCTTGTTTCAGCACCAATTGCAGCAATGCCGTCGGGCAGGCTGTGCAAAATAGGTATACGACCCCGTGTAAGGAAGAGATTATGTTCCACCCGCGTGCCCGAACGATGCTGCTGCTGTCGCTCCCTGCACTGATTATTGGCGTAGCGTCAAGCCTGGTTTTAATCGCCTCGATGAAAGTCGCGTCGGTTTTTCAGCAATTTCTTTGGCAACGACTGCCCGCCAGCATCGGCATCGCTTATGATTCGCCGTTCTGGATAGTGGGTATGCTCACGCTAACCGGGATCGTGGTGGGTTTGATTATCCGTTACAGTCCCGGACACGCTGGCCCCGATCCGGCCATCGAACCGTTAATCAGTATGCCGGTCTCGCCATCTGCGCTGCCCGGGCTACTTCTCGCCTTAATCATCGGCCTTGCTGGTGGGGTAAGTTTGGGGCCAGAGCATCCGATAATGACAATAAATATCGCGCTGGCGGCGGCTTTCGGTTCCCGCCTGTTTCCGCGTATCACGGCGTTAGACTGGACGATTCTGGCCTCAGCGGGCACCATCGGCGCGCTGTTCGGCACGCCCGTCGCCGCAGCGCTGATTTTTTCGCAAACGCTTAGCGGCTCTAACGATATTCCCATGTGGGATCGCCTGTTTGCGCCGTTAATGGCGGCAGCGGCGGGGTCACTCACCACCAGCCTGTTCTTTCATCCGCATTTTTCGTTACCCATCGCCCATTACACGCAGATGCGGCTGGTGGACATTGCCAGCGGAGCGATCGTCGCGGCGATCGCCATTGCCGCCGGGATGGTCGCCGTCTGGTGCCTTCCGCGTCTGCATGAGTTGCTGCACCGACTAAAAAATCCAGTCCTGATTCTCGGCATTGGCGGTTTTATACTGGGTATTCTGGGCGTCATTGGCGGGCCGCTTACCCTGTTTAAAGGCCTGGACGAAATGCAACAAATGGCGTTTAGCCAGACGTTGGGCGCGGGAGATTATTTTACCTTAGCCGTCGTCAAACTCGCCGCGCTGGTCATCGCGGCGGCGAGCGGCTTTCGCGGCGGGCGCATTTTTCCGGCTGTGTTTATCGGCGCGGCGCTGGGGCTCATGCTCCATGCCCATGTTGAGGCCGTACCCGCGGCGATTACCGTCTCCTGCGCGATTCTTGGCTTAGTGCTGGTAGTGACGCGCGACGGCTGGCTCAGTCTGTTTATGGCGGCAGTCGTCGTACCGGATACCAATCTGCTGCCGCTGCTCTGCATTGTGATGCTCCCCGCCTGGCTATTGCTGGCGGGAAAACCGTTGCTGGCCGCCAACCGTCACGAACCCTAATCCGGCGCAGCGGGGGCCATTATCCCCCGTTGCGGGCTTCCAGCGCCCGGGTCACGGTACGCAGTAATTCCGGCAGATCGGCTTTTGGCAACATCACTTCAATAAATGACAGACGTTGTGGGCGCGCCAGACGTTCGAGGACCTCTGCCAGTTGGATAGCCTGCGTCACCCGCCAGCACTCCGCCTGTTGCGCCGCGTTTAGCGCCGGTGGTATCTGCGTCCAGTTCCAGCTCGCGATGTCGTTATACCGCTGGGCCGCGCCGTGAATGGCGCGCTCTACGGTATAGCCGTCATTGTTGAGCAGCAGGATGACCGGCGCCTGCCCGTCGCGTAACATCGAGCCCATCTCCTGAATCGTGAGCTGCGCCGCGCCATCGCCGATAATCAGAATCACCCGCCGATCGGGACAGGCGGTTTGCGCGCCAAACGCGGCGGGCAAGGAATAGCCGATAGATCCCCACAGCGGCTGTACCACAACTTCCGCGCCGTCAGGAAGCGACAGCGCGGCAGCGCCAAAAGCTGCAGTCCCCTGGTCGACAAGGATAATATCGCCGGGTTTGAGATACTGCTGTAAGGTTTGCCAGAAGCTTTCCTGGGTCAGTTCTCCCTTATCAATCCGCACTGGCTGTCCGGTGGAACGCGTCGGCGGCGGCGCAAAAGCGCATTCAAGGCACAGTTCGCGCAGCGTAGACACCGCCTGCGCCATCGGGAGGTTGAACCAGGTTTCGCCGATGCGCGACGCGTAAGGCTGAATCTCCAGCGTGCGTTCCGCCGGCAATTGTTGAGTAAATCCGGCCGTAAGGGTATCGACAAAACGGGTGCCGACGCAGATAACCCTATCGGCGTCCTCTATGGCCTGACGCACTTCTTTGCTGCTGGCGCCTGCGCTATAGGTGCCAACGAAGTTCGGGTGCTGCTCATCAAAAAGCCCCTTCCCCATCAGTAGTGTCGCATGAGCGATGGGCGTTTCCGCCATCCAGCGCTGCAACAGTGGTCGTAAACCAAAACGCCCGGCAAGAAAGTCGGCCAATAGCGCAATGCGCCGACTGTTCATCAGGCACTGACGGGCGTGGTAACGAAAAGCCGTCTCCACGCCGCTTTGCGCTTCATGCACGGGCAACGCCAGCGCCTGCGTAGGCGGGATGGCCGTTTTTTTCGCCACGTCGGCGGGCAACATGATGTATCCTGGCCTGCGTGCGGCAAGCATTTCACCCACTACACGGTCAATCTCGAAACAGGCGTTCTGTTCATCCAATATTGCGCTGGCAACAGATATCGCCTGACTCATGCGATAAAAATGACGAAAATCGCCGTCACCGAGGGTATGGTGCATCAATTCGCCACGCTGCTGCGCAGCGCTACAGGGCGCGCCGACGATATGCAAGACCGGGACATATTCCGCGTAACTGCCCGCGATACCGTTAATAGCGCTAAGTTCTCCCACGCCAAAGGTGGTGAGTAGCGCTCCAGCGCCCGACATGCGTGCATAACCGTCCGCGGCATAAGCGGCGTTCAGCTCATTGGCGCATCCCACCCAACGCAAGGTCGGGTGGTCAATCACATGGTCAAGAAACTGCAAGTTATAATCGCCCGGTACGCCAAAAAGATGGCCAATGCCGCATCCTGCCAGTCTGTCCAGCAAATAGTCGGCCACGGTATAGGGGTTTTGCATGACAGCTTTCCTTCTGACGTTGACATTATGTTGAGTATTAAGGAATGCCAATGGCTGTCCAGCACGACGGGGATGAAAGCCTGGAAAACAATGTTTACAGCGGCAAACAGTAAAAGCCGGATACCGCCTGGCGAGTGTAACCGTATACACTATTTATTCACGCCACAGGGGGAAAGGTCATGATTTATCAGCCCGATGAGAATCGTTATCATACAATGGAGTATCGTCGCTGCGGACGCAGCGGCGTCAAACTTCCCGCTATTTCGCTGGGGTTATGGCACAACTTCGGCGATGCGACACGGGTAGAAAATAGCCGGGCGCTGCTGCAACGCGCGTTCGATCTGGGCATTACCCACTTTGATCTCGCCAATAATTATGGGCCGCCGCCGGGCTCCGCAGAATGCAATTTTGGCCGCATTCTGCAGGAAGATTTTTTACCGTGGCGTGATGAATTGATCATCTCCACCAAAGCGGGCTACACCATGTGGGATGGCCCTTATGGCGACTGGGGGTCACGGAAATACCTTATCGCCAGCCTCGATCAAAGCCTGAAACGTATGGGGCTGGAGTATGTCGATATCTTTTATCACCATCGTCCCGATCCCGAAACGCCGCTTAAAGAGACGATGAAAGCGTTAGATCACCTTGTGCGCCACGGCAAAGCGTTGTACGTGGGGATCTCTAACTATCCTGCCGATCTGGCCAGACAAGCTATCGATATTCTGGAGGATCTCGGCACGCCTTGCCTGATTCATCAGCCTAAATATTCGCTTTTTGAGCGTTGGGTAGAGGACGGGCTGCTGGCGCTGTTGCAGGAAAAAGGCGTCGGCAGTATTGCCTTCTCGCCGCTGGCGGGCGGGCAGCTCACTGACCGTTATCTGAATGGCATTCCGGAAGATTCCCGCGCGGCGAGCGGAAGCCGTTTCCTTAAACCAGAACAGATTACCGCCGACAAACTGGAAAAAGTTCGCCGGTTGAATGAACTGGCTGCACGACGGGGCCAAAAATTGTCTCAGATGGCGCTCGCCTGGGTGCTGCGTAACGATAACGTTACCTCGGTACTGATTGGCGCCAGCAAACCGTCGCAAATCGAAGACGCCGTAGGAATGCTGGCCAATCGCAGTTTTTCGGCGGCGGAATGTGCAGAAATTGACGCTATTCTGGAGGGCCGGTTTTAGCAAAAAATGCTCTCCTTCATGATTTAAGAGTTAAGGCGATGAAACAAATCTTTACTGCTTTGTAATATTGCATTAACAGGCCGGCGACGGCTCGATCGTGAAGGAGAGAAAGTATGTTCAGGTCACTGATTCTGGCGGCAGCCTTGCTGGCTTTTACACCGCTTGCCGCGAATGCGGGCGAAATCACCCTGTTGCCCTCAATAAAATTACAGATTGGCGATCGCGATGATTACGGTAACTACTGGGACGGTGGTCGCTGGCGCGACCGTGATTACTGGCACAACCATTATGAATGGCGTAAAAATCGCTGGTGGCGCCATGACAACGGCTATCATCGCGGCTGGGATAAGCGTAAAGCGTATGAACGCGGTTATCGGGAAGGCTGGCGCGATCGCGACGATCATCGCGGGCGAGGCCGGGGTCACAAACATCATCACTAAGCCTCCTGCTGAATAATAGCCCGATGACGTTCACGCATCGGGCCTGCTATCTTTCTGTCTTTATGACAACCCCATCACCGTTCCAACCAGTAACCAGATATTCAGGGCGACGACCAGCACGACAATTATCCAGCCAATCTGTTTTACCCGCCGCGTGTTCACCAGCTCGCCCATTAGCGTAGCGTTACTGGTGAAAATCAGGAGCGGCACCAGCGCCAGCGCAATACCAAAACTCAGCAGCACCTGACTCATCACCAGAATTCGGGTAGGGTCCAGCCCCATCAAAATCACAATAAATGAGGGCAGCATGGTAATGGTGCGCCGTACCCACAGCGGAATGTGAAAACGGACAAACCCTTGCATCACCACCTGCCCCGCCAGAGTCCCTACCACAGTGGAGGAAAGCCCTGCCGCTACCAGACTAAGACCAAACACCGTTGCCGCCGCATGACTTAGTAACGGTTCCAGCGTCAGGTATGCCTGATCGAGGTCGGCGATGCCGGTGTGGCCGCTAAAATGAAACGCCGCCGCGGCGGTCGCCATCATTGCCAGATTGACAAAACCGGCAATCGTCATAGCAATAGCGACATCCCATTTCGTTGCTGAGTACCGTTGTTGCCGCGTTCCGCCGTGCAGATGCTGTGTTAATGACGAGTGCAGATAAATCACGTGCGGCATAATCGTCGCGCCAAGCACGCCGGCGGCTAAGAATACGGCTTCCGGGTTCGGTAGCGCCGGGATAACCATTCCTTTGCCGAGCTGCGCCATATCAGGCTGAGAGAAAAACAGCTCCACAATGTAAGCAACGGCGACAAAAAGCAGTAAACCGCCGATGACTTTTTCAAGCGGTTTTTGACCGCGGCGCTGTAACATTAAAATCAGAAACGTCGCGATACCGGTCAATACCGCGCCCTGTAATAAAGAGACGCCCAGGATCAGCTTAAAACCTATTGCCGCGCCGATAAATTCAGCTAAATCGGTGGCCATCGCGATGATTTCCGCCTGTACCCAGTAAAACCAGACTACCGGGCGCGGATAATGGTCGCGAATTTGCTCCGCCAGGTTCTTGCCCGTGGCGATTCCGAGTTTTGCCGAGAGGATTTGAATCAGCATCGCCATCAGGTTCGCCCAGACCACCACCCAGAGTAGCTGGTAGCCAAAGCTGGCACCGGCCTGAATATTGGTCGCGAAGTTACCAGGATCGATATAACCAATCGCGGCAATGAACGCAGGTCCCATTAATGCGAGCCTTAGCTTGCGCGCCGCCCGTCCGCTGCTATTCTCTACGCGATTGTCAGTCATCTTTTGCCTCAAAAACATAGCCTTTGCTATGTTTCATGCTATGTTTATTGATAATGATTATCAAGTGCATTTCAATGGGTACGGGTGATTACTTTGATAGTGTGAAACGATAGACCGATACGATGACGACCTGTATCAGAACAGTTTTGCTTAACATTACAAGATTAGCACACTGATATAACTTTTCATTTTCATATTCAGTACAGTAAAAGTGTATTACAGATCACTAATTTTGAATCTCGTCACAGGTCCTTATTATAGTGTGTGTTGGATCTCGTTTTCTTTACGGCTGTTGCATAGAATGTGCACGAAAATTAAACCTGCCTCATATTTGGAGCAAATATGGACCGCGTCCTTCATTTTGTCCTGGCGCTTGCCGTTGTTGCGGTACTCGCACTGCTGGTTAGCAGTGACCGTAAAAAAATTCGCATTCGTTATGTCATTCAGTTACTTGTTATCGAAGTGCTACTGGCCTGGTTCTTCCTGAACTCTGATGTTGGCCTTGGCTTCGTAAAAGGTTTCTCCGAGATGTTTGAAAAACTGCTCGGATTTGCCAACGAAGGGACAAACTTCGTCTTCGGCAGTATGAACGATCAAGGTTTGGCGTTCTTCTTCCTGAAAGTATTGTGCCCGATCGTCTTTATTTCCGCGTTGATCGGTATTCTCCAGCATATCCGTGTTCTGCCAGTGGTCATCCGCGCTATTGGTTTCCTGCTGTCCAAAGTAAACGGTATGGGCAAACTGGAATCTTTTAACGCCGTCAGCTCGCTGATCCTCGGTCAGTCTGAGAACTTTATCGCTTATAAAGATATCCTCGGCAAAATGTCCCGTAACCGCATGTACACCATGGCTGCAACGGCGATGTCGACCGTTTCCATGTCTATCGTGGGCGCGTATATGACCATGCTGGACCCTAAATATGTGGTCGCAGCGCTGGTTCTGAACATGTTCAGCACCTTTATCGTACTGTCGCTGATCAACCCCTATACCGTTGATGCCAGCGAAGAAAATATTCAGATGTCGAACCTGCATGAAGGCCAAAGTTTCTTCGAAATGCTGGGCGAGTACATTCTGGCAGGTTTTAAAGTGGCGATTATCGTCGCGGCGATGCTGATCGGCTTCATCGCGCTGATCGCGGCGCTGAACGCGCTGTTCGCAACGGTTACCGGTTGGTTCGGCTACAGCATCTCCTTCCAGGGCATTCTGGGTTACATCTTCTACCCGGTCGCATGGGTAATGGGCGTACCGTCCAGTGAAGCGCTGCAGGTGGGCAGTATCATGGCGACCAAACTGGTTTCCAACGAATTCGTGGCGATGATGGATCTGCAGAAAATTGCCGCCACGCTCTCTCCGCGTGCAGAAGGTATCCTGTCCGTCTTCCTGGTATCCTTCGCGAACTTCTCTTCCATCGGTATTATTGCGGGCGCGATTAAAGGCCTGAACGAAGAGCAAGGCAACGTGGTTTCCCGTTTTGGTCTGAAACTGGTGTACGGTTCTACGCTGGTGAGCGTACTGTCCGCCTCTATCGCGGCGCTGGTACTGTAAGTCTGCGTTTAATGTAGAAACCGGGGAGCTATCCCCGGTTTTTTTATGCCGCTTATTTACCTAACGGGCGCGGGCGGCCAATCAGATATCCCTGCAAACTGTGTACGCCAAGCTGCAATAGCAGATCGCGCTGCGCAGGCGTTTCAACAAACTCAGCCACGACGCTCAACGATTTCGCTTTCGCTAAATCAGTGATGGATTTCACGATCATCGCATCCAGGGAGTCCGTCAGAATATCTTTTACGAAACAACCGTCGATTTTAATGATGTCCGCCTTGAGGCGTTTTAGCCGTTCATAGTTTGCATAACCAGTACCGAAATCATCAATGGCGATTTTTAGGCCAAACTTACGCAGCTGGTTGATATTGTGCATACTGATTTCGGAATGAGAGAAGGCCTGTTCTTCAGTAATTTCGATGATGACCGAAGCAGGCGGGACGCCATAGCGTTTAAAAAGCTGCATAATGCGCGACGCCGTCTCTTTTTGCAGCAGCGTCAGCGGCATCAAATTAACCGAAAAACGCGCCCCCTGCTCCGCCGAAGGATGCGCGGACAACCATTGCAGGAGCGCTTCCATCACCTGCATATCAAACCGTACGCTCAGGTTAAACTGGGCGATAAGCGGAATGAACTGATTGGGCATCATGATACCGTCGTCGCACCGAAGCCGCGTCAGAATCTCGTCATACCCTTTTCCCTGCGCGTCGCGAATGGGTTGCGCATACAAAACCAGCGCACCACGCTCCAGCGCCTGACGGATTTTCTGCAACCGCAGCACCCGTTCCGTCGTCTGCCCGGAAGCGGCTTCAATACTCTGGGTCAGTGCAAGCACCCGACGGTGCGAACAGGATTGCTCCGCCAGCCAGCTTAATTGCCCCAACAGCGGTTGCAAGGTTTCCTGGCGACCATCGAATGTTCCCCACGATGCGCCATATTCCATGTCCAGACCGGTATTGTTCCAGTAAATTTTGCGGTTATTAAGCACATTGAGCATATATTGCAGGCGGGCTTCCGTCTCCGGTCCCGTCAATACCAGCAATAATTCACTGCCCGGCAGATGGAAAATTTTCTCCTTTTCCAGCAGCAGCGGCTGCAACACGCGAAACACCTCGCGTTCGCAATGCACGCGCATCTGCATACCGTAATGACGGCTCAGAAATTCCAGGTTTTCCATGCGTAGATAACACACGCTTTGCCCGGCATCCTGTAAAAGAAACTGCTCCAGCGCACGCAGGTTAGGCAGCTGCGTCAACGGATCGGTCAACGCCTGCGAGTGCCATTGTCGATTCAACCATTCGCTACGCTGATTAATCCGCGCCATGTACAACAAACAAATACTAAAAGAAATGAGAACTGAAAGGATAAATGCCAGCGAATATTCTGAGCCCACGCCCTGCAGAAAATTGCGGTTATAGCTAAGCAGGAATAGCGCAGTGAGAGCCCAACTAAAATTCAATAGCGGATAACTGATTTTCCCCACGCCGATGGTAAATCCAATGAACAGAACTGGCACCAGATAGCCAGCAATATACTTTGTCTCGAAAGGCGTACACAGCACCGCTAATAGCGTCGCCAGAGTGGCAAACCAGAGAAGCGTAAACAGGCGTTTTTCTTTGGCGAGATAAGGAGCGACATCCCTCCGCCAGAAAATACGAATATAGTGCGGGCTGACTATCATCCGCAGCGGATAATAGAAAAAGAGGGTAAAAATAAGCGCGGCAGAAATCAGACTCAATAAATCGACAATCGAGAAAATAGCGGTGCCGGTGCCAAAGAAGGTAGAGATGGTCACCGGGAAAGCCAGGTAGTGCCCCGCCAGATGCATACTGATTTTTATGCCAAACGGCGTCATTAACCCTAACCAGAAAACGCGTAGCCAGATGCCTTGGTTGGGTATTCCGTAGCGCCAGCGCGCGCCCAGCTGCCAGCGAACGATAGCGCAAACCAGCAACACGGGAAACGTCTGGCAAAATAGCAGCACCATCGCCTGTGGCAGAGGTAAATGAAAATTCCATTCATTAGTCAACATCATTCCGCCTACCATCGGCGCGACGCCACGGCGGCCAAATAAGAACAGCACGGAAAACATGACGCAGAGCGGTAGCCAGGCCAGAAAGATATAGCTGGAATCAATTGTGGCGCGGGGAGAAATGAGACGGGATAGCAGAACAGCCGGAACAGTCAGGCAGAAAGCCAGTAAAAATATTTTTATATTTTTTAATACGTTACACTTATCCAGCATTGCTTTAATGCTCACATCATTATATAAGGCGCATGAATAATAAGTATATTCGTATTATGAAGCAATCTAACAAAAGCTCATATTGACCGCAAAGCAGCGGCAAACAAACGCACCTGAAGAACAGATCAGACGCCATGAATTTTGTGACAAAAAGCAAAAACCCCCGCTTTTCAGCGAGGGTTTGAATATTGGTGGAGCTAAGCGGGATCGAACCGCTGACCTCTTGCATGCCATGCAAGCGCTCTCCCAGCTGAGCTATAGCCCCATAGTGCTTTTACGTATACGCCAAATTTATCGGGAGTAAATTTGGTGGAGCTAAGCGGGATCGAACCGCTGACCTCTTGCATGCCATGCAAGCGCTCTCCCAGC
>NZ_JBKFRY010000030.1:0-6570 GCF_046569105.1 Salmonella sp. 741265073_HBA
ACATAATAATTATATGCACACAAATCTGATGTAGAATTGTAGCAATGTGAGATTAAACCTAAGAGAAACTCATTGCTCTCCTCACCATGCCCAATGTAATTACGTCTCGCCTCATAAACATTGGATGGGTCGCCAGGATGACGATTACTAATCGTAAATGGAGTCCATTTTAAAAGAACATCTCGTTTTTGTTGTAAGGTGCTAGCTGATTCTCGATCCCGAGTTCTTTCATACTGATAACCGCAACCTGATAAAAGAGCAGAGATTAATAGCACTTGATAAATCTTTTTCATTTCTCATCCCTAAAACCAATGTAACGTAAAGCGCAGTGTACACCATCACCACTGCGCCTCAAATCAACCTATAAGGTACGCGGTTGTTCAGGTTTCTTAGGCCAGTCGATTTTTGGCGCGGTCGATGTATCCACCCGGTTTACCAGCACCCTGTATTTTTTCCATTCGTCGAGCTGCACTTTCTCATCATCTGTTGCGAGTCCAAGATCAACCGCATCCTGAAGCGGCGCGATTATTTCAGATGCCATTTGCAAAAGACGGCTTTTGGTCCCTTCAGCTTCACGAAGTCTGGCCGCTGTTTCCGCAGCTTCATCCTTCACCCACGCCTTACCATCCCATTTCTGGTATTCACCGCCTGGTGAAACTGATGTGACATTTTCAGACAACAGGCCAGGATAGAAAATATAAAACTGATGGTAGAAAAAAACTCAATTCCTGGGATAAAACAATAAATATCGAAAAATACTTTTTATAATTGCATTCGATTAATGCTCGCAAAATCGCCATACGCTTACGCAGCAAGGAAAGTACAATCAGACAACACAGAAACATATCATTACATAATCACAAAAAATGTTACTGGCGATATACCAAATGACATTCGAACGAGACTATAGAACATACTCTATTATTCAGAAGAGATATAACTTTAACGCTCAATCTTTTATAAAGGAACCATATATGACTCTCTCATTAAAAATGACCCTCATTTCAGCTTGCATTATGACATCAAGCAGCATGTTAACATTACCTACCTATGCCTCCGATAATAACCATACAACACTCTATTTATTACAACGAGGGGACCCAAGTTTGAAATCCCATGGTAAGTATATTGATCAAATGATATCGGACTTTATGAATAAAAATGACCTTCCCGGGCTTTCAATGGCTATAGTACAAGCTCCCTATATCCCCAGAGCGGCTGGATACGGGTTGGCAACATTAACCAACGATGAACTGGCTTCAATCAAAACTATATGGAACGTCGGTCCAATCACACAAGGCTTTACGGCTGTGGCTATTTTTCAGCTCGTTGAGATGGGAAAACTGGATGTAAATGACGCGGTTTCAAAATACATTAAAGACCTTCCCTCAAGCTGGCAGGATATTACAATTCTTCAGTTACTGCAGCACTCTTCAGGTATTCCAGACTTCCGGAGTCATGGATTTAAAGCTTCTCAAAAGTACTCTCCTGATATGTTGCTTGACCTGGTTAAATCACTCCCCGTTAACTTCAAGCCCGGTACTGCAGTCAAGGATAGTGCAACAGATTTTATCATACTGGGTAAAGTCATTGAACAATCGAGTGGAATGCCCTATGAAGACTTCATCAAAAAATATCAGATCGAACCATTGAACTTAAAAAGTACAATGTTCTTTGATGATATGCAGAAAAAAGTTCACTTAGATCGCCCCGCACCAACTAAGGAAAAAAATCAGCATTCAATATTTAAATCACAATCAGTTTATATTGATCCGACAGAGCCAGCTACTGGGTATAAGGTAGTGAACGGGAAACAGGTTCCAGTAAAAATGGATGAGTCCCAAAATATGTATGCTTATGCTGGACTCTGGTCATCAGCAGAAGATATTAGTCGATGGGATATAGCCCTTGCGGGTAGTGTCCTGGTTAAAGATCCTGCTCATCGTGACATTATTTATAAACCAGCTAAATTGAAAAATGGCACTGTCGTTCCAGCAATGGCCGGATGGGAGTTTACTCATCATCCCGGTTTTATGGAAATCAAAGGAAGCAACGGAGGTTTTAGTGCTTATTTAAGCCGTTTCACAGCCAGTGATGAGCTGGTTTGTGTCACTTTAATAACAAATAAAGAAAATATTGACCTCACTACTCTGGCTCGAGATATTGCTGAAGCATACAAAACAGGCCTTGGCTCAGGATTAGATCCAGACAAAGTCATCACTCAAGAAAGTAAATTTAATGTGGATGAAACGGTAAACAGACTTAAAGAACAGCTTACCGCGAAAAAAATCCCAATATTTGCCCAGTTTGATCACGATGAAAACGCCAGGTCCGCCGGGATGAAGTTAAGGCCAACAAAAGTACTGGTGTTTGGTAATCCTGCGGTTGGTACAAAACTCATGCTTGATAAACAGGGCGTTGCACTTGAACTTCCTTTACGTATTTCCGTCTGGCAGGATGCTCGTGGCCGGGTGTGGACTGGATACGAAAACCTGGACCGACTGTCTCAGGATTATGGAATAACTGATACAGAAACACTGAATAAAATTTCCAGCTTCATGCAAAAGTTAACCAGCAACGCAAACGACGTATTTAGCACTCCTTAAAGGAGGTTGGAATCCTCGCCTTTTAGGGCGAGGAGCAGTCAATACCATTTTCCTGGTTATATTTTCTTAAGGTTTTAAAATATTCAAAGCGTGACTAAAGTCACAGACAATTATATCCTGCCAATGAAATAAATATCTGCACACCCGATACAGGGTGCCGTGGCATAAAGTGTTTTTCAGGATTAATCCTGATGTATGGTGAATTTTTACTGCTGGTATTCAGGGTTGAGGCTCAGCCCTCTTTTTATTATTATTTGCGGAAATTATTACCCGTGATTTCCTTAAATAATGATAAAAAAGTTGAGTATCATTCATTAGGGGCAGTTTATCGCGGCCCCTTTTTTTTATCCGAAAGTGCCGTAAGCCCCCGTCCTTTTAGGTCGGGGATGATGAGACATGCCGTTGACTTTTTATCTAAACATTTGTTGACGAGGTACGCGACAAGCCCGCCGTTTAAGGCGGGGGGCGGTTAAAAGCACACCAGGCCAGTCAGGATTTGAGGTATACACCCGGGCTTCAGGCAAAAGCTAACCAGCAATACAAAATACCCATTCTACAGTCGCAAAGTGAATAAAATTTACTGGCGATACAAACACCTCGTTACCGGGAAATCTCATAGCCTCGGAACAAATGAGGAAGAAGCTACAACTGCATATTGTTCAGGAAAAACTGGAAGCAAAATAGCTATTCCACTTTCACGTCGCTTGAATGCCATTAGTCCCGCACCATTACCATGAATTTCAGCAAAGCTCGGGATAAGGCAGATATTGACTGGGGATCCGGCACTCCAGCTACCTTCCATGAACAGCGCTCACTTGCTGAGCGACTTTACGATGCTCAGGGGATTAATACTCAAAAGCTGCTCGGACATAAATCGCCAAATCAGACAGCCCGTTATCATGACGATCGGGGTAAAGGATGGATTACTATTGCGGTCTGAATTGAGGGAGTTTTGATAAATTTTTTTGATAAAATTTTGATAACCGCTCGAATGCTAATAATAAAAACGGGGACGTTAAGCCCCCGTTTTTGTTTTTAACAATTATCGATATTACATATTCGCGATAATCGCGTCGCCAAACTCTGAACATTTCAGCAGCTTAGCGCCTTCCATCAGGCGTTCAAAGTCATAGGTCACGGTCTTCGCGGCAATCGCGCCTTCCATACCTTTAACAATCAGATCCGCCGCTTCGAACCACTGCATGTGACGCAGCATTACATTGCCAAAAACATACCAACCATTTGATAAAGTTGAAATTATCATTCTTCCTACTATCAAAAAAATCCAGTAACTGTCTTTTACAACTCATTGATTATCAAAACGTTGATTTTAGTTTTGGGGAAGAGTTTTCTTCAAGATTCCAATTTTTTCACGCCAGTACATTCAACATGATGCTACTAATGGCAACCCCCAATAGTGAAGCTTCTACATTGGTTGAGGTCGCTCGGAGAAACACCGGAACAGCTACTCGCATATCCTCTTCTATACTTTCAGTCTGACCGACTGGAGGTTTCATATGTGTGGACGCTTTGCACAAGCACAGACCCGCGAAGAATACCTGGCATATCTGGCCGATGAATCCGAGCGCGATATCGCTTATGACCCTGAACCTATAGGCCGGTACAACGTGGCGCCCGGTACCAAAGTTCTGCTGCTCAGTGAACGCGACGAGCAACTGCATCTGGATCCGGTATTCTGGGGATTTGCGCCCGGATGGTGGGATAAACCACCGCTGATTAATGCACGGGTTGAGACTGCGGCCACCAGCAGAATGTTTAAACCGCTATGGAAACATGGCCGAGCTATCGTGTTTGCTGATGGTTGGTTTGAGTGGAAGAAGGAAGGCGACAAGAAACAGCCATACTTCATCCACCGGGCTGACGGCCAGCCAATATTCATGGCAGCGATCGGCAGCATACCGTTCGAACGCGGTGATGATGCCGAAGGATTCCTGATTGTCACCGCTGCAGCCGATAAAGGTCTGGTAGACATTCACGACCGTCGTCCTCTCGTTCTGTCACCTGGCGCCGCGCGAGAATGGATGCGCCAGGGCATAAGCGGGAAGGAGGTAGAGGAGATAATTACTGATGGTGCCGTGCCGACAGATAAATTTACCTGGCACGCCGTGAAGCGCGCCGTTGGCAATGTGAAAAATCAAGGGGCTGATTTGATTATTCCGCTTTAACTTTTTCTTTCCTTTCTAACAACTGCTTTATTGCTTCCAGTAGAGAGGTTTGTCTGCGCATCTCTAAAAGGCGCATCGCCTCATAAGCTTCGATTCCAACTAATTGCTGATCGCCCAACATATCGAGGTCAGTAATCAGTATATCTACTTCATCTTTAGTTATTGGCGTTCTCATGAAAGTCTCGCTGTAGTAGTGGTATTCATTCATTTTATCTCACCATCAGAAGATCAGAGTATCTTGTGGTGTACCGAGGCGAAAGCATTTCTCGCTTCATAGCCCACTGTTGCGGTATCCCCTGCCCGGCGAAGTACAGCGTCCCCTTCCCGTCTTTTGCATTAAGATGGTCCAGTACTTCCATCAACTTCGCACTATCGGCGCGTGGCGCGTTATCGTCGAAAAGGTTGAGTTGCGCTACGCCCTGACTGAAGAAGTCCCCCAGCATCACCCCCGCCTTCTGATAGCGATGGCCGTCGCGCCAGATTTTATCCAGGCACTTCACAGCCGTATTGATAATGTCGCGTGAATCCTGCGTGGGGGTGAGAACCTTCATAGCAGCGCTGTTCCCATAGTAGGGCTCGTTCAGGGCAAAGGGGGAAGTTTTGACGAATGTTGAAATGAAACGGCAGTACTGGTGTTCACCGCGGAGTTTTTCTGCCGCGCGCGCAGCGTAGCTGCAAATGGCCTGGCGCATATCCTCATAATCTGTGACCCGCTCGCCGAAGGAGCGGCTACAAACGATTTCCTGCTTTGCCGGCGCAAATTCTTCAAGCTCCAGACATGGCTCTCCGCGAAGCTCTCTCACGGTACGCTCCAGCACGATATTGAAGTGTTTCCTGATGAACCAGGTACTTTGTTCAGAGAGTTCGAGAGCAGTTTTGATGCCCAGGGCATTGAGCTTCTTACTGATGCGCCTGCCGACACCCCAGACATCCTCTACGGGTATCAGGGCCAGCAGCCGACGCTGGCGGTCAATGTTCGACAGGTCAACCACCCCGTCGGTCTGGCGCTGCCACTTTTTCGCAGCATGGTTAGCCAGCTTGGCAAGGGTTTTCGTCTGGGCAATGCCTACACCGACAGTCAGGTGCGTGCGCTTCAGAACCGTCGCTCTTATCTCGCGCCCGAAATCTGTCAGATCCCGGCAGCTTCGTATCCCCGTCAGATCACAAAAAGCCTCATCAATGCTGTAAATTTCTACCCGCGGCGACATCTCCTCGAGTGTGGTCATTACCCGGTTCGACATATCAGCGTAAAGCTCATAATTACTGCTGAAGCAAACAACACCAAATTGCTGGAAGCGTTCTTTCTGTTTGAAGTATGGCTCCCCCATCGCGATACCGAGTTGCTTCGCCTCGGTGCTGCGCGCAATCACACAACCATCATTGTTCGACAGTACGACAACCGGACGCCCTCTCAAATCTGGTCTGAATACAGTTTCACAACTGGCGTAAAACGAATTAACATCGCAAAGTGCGAACATACTCAGCTCGCTGCTTTAACGATGAAAGTAACGACGCCGAATACGTCCAGCGTGTCTTCGCTGCCGACGATGATCGGCGAATAAGCGCTGTTCATCGGATTGAGCTGAACTGTAGGTCGCAGCTGCAGGCGTTTAACAGTAAACTCCCCATCCACGGCTGCAATAACAATATCGCCGTGTTCAGCAGTTCGTGAGCTATCCACCACCAGCAGATCACCGTCGTTGATGCCTGCATCAATCATTGAATCACCCGTTGCTTTGACAAAATACGTTGAGCTGGGATGAGAAACGAGCAACTCA
>NZ_JBKFRY010000031.1:0-4646 GCF_046569105.1 Salmonella sp. 741265073_HBA
GGTGATCATGTTTTTAACATAGTCGGCGTGCCCCGGGCAGTCTACGTGTGCGTAGTGGCGGGTCGGGGTATCGTATTCAACGTGAGAAGTGTTGATGGTGATACCACGCGCTTTTTCTTCCGGCGCGTTATCGATCTGGTCGAATGCGCGAGCGGCACCGCCGTAGGTTTTAGCCAGTACGGTAGTAATGGCAGCGGTCAGCGTTGTTTTACCATGGTCAACGTGGCCGATAGTACCGACGTTAACGTGCGGTTTTGTACGTTCAAACTTTTCTTTAGACATCGATTGTCCCTCTAAGACACGGATAAATCGGTGATATCACCACATCAACCAGGCAACACGCCCGACTTGTTGAATGCTAATAAACAGAAGAGAAAAACAGGAAGGAGAAAAGAAGTGGTGCTGATAGGCAGATTCGAACTGCCGACCTCACCCTTACCAAGGGTGCGCTCTACCAACTGAGCTATATCAGCACATCTTGGAGCGGGCAGCGGGAATCGAACCCGCATCATCAGCTTGGAAGGCTGAGGTAATAGCCATTATACGATGCCCGCATCCTGGAACTCGGCTACCTGATTTTCATTCTGCACTGAATATCGAGAGAAACTCTCTTTATTCGAGCCGGTAAGCGAACTTATCGTCTCGGGCTGCGCCATCGCGCGGCCGAAAATGGTGGTGGGGGAAGGATTCGAACCTTCGAAGTCTGTGACGGCAGATTTACAGTCTGCTCCCTTTGGCCGCTCGGGAACCCCACCGGACTTGATGGTGCCGACTACCGGAATCGAACTGGTGACCTACTGATTACAAGTCAGTTGCTCTACCTACTGAGCTAAGTCGGCATCAAGTAGCGCGCATTCTATGGAGACCTGCGTGCTCATGCAACTAAAAAATTGCATAAAATGTTCTATCGCTCACATTTTGCGCTATAAGAGACAAAAATGCTCTAATTTCAAACAAGAGAGCATAAATTTTCGGCATTTTACTGACCGTCAGACCAGGATACGACGCGGCATTTCAACGTTCCGTCGATAGAAAGCAATCTTCTGTATCTGGTATATTCGTCACATTGCTTCTCAGGGATAGCTTTCACAGCGAGATTTTTTCTTATTATTCCTCCCCATCTGGTGTTACCCTCCTGCCCATTGTCCAAATTAACTTAAATGTGACGTGCCGTTGCATGTCAGGGATGGCCCTCGTTCATCGCTGAACTGATGTAGCAATAGCAGCCAGAAACATGCTTATGAGTATAAAAGAGCAATCGTTAATGACGCCTTACCTACAGTTTGATCGCAGCCAGTGGGCTGCGCTTCGCGATTCTGTGCCGATGACCCTGACCGAGGATGAGATCGCGCAGTTAAAAGGCATTAATGAAGATTTATCGCTGGAAGAAGTTGCAGAAATATATTTACCTCTCTCCCGTTTGCTAAATTTCTATATCAGTTCAAACCTGCGTCGTCAGGCTGTCCTGGAACAGTTTCTGGGCACTAACGGCCAGCGAATCCCTTACATCATCAGTATCGCGGGCAGCGTCGCAGTGGGTAAAAGCACGACAGCACGCGTTCTGCAAGCGTTGCTGAGTCGCTGGCCGGAACACCGCCGTGTTGAATTGATTACCACAGACGGCTTCCTCCACCCAAACCAGGTGTTGAAAGAACGCGGGTTAATGAAGAAAAAGGGCTTCCCCGAATCGTATGATATGCACCGACTGGTGAAATTCGTTTCTGACCTCAAGTCGGGCGTACCGAACGTGACGGCGCCAGTCTATTCTCATTTGATTTACGATGTTATTCCTGAAGGGGATAAAACCGTCGCTCAGCCTGATATATTGATTCTTGAAGGTTTGAATGTTTTACAAAGCGGTATGGATTATCCTCACGATCCGCACCATGTATTTGTCTCTGATTTCGTTGATTTCTCTATTTACGTTGATGCGCCAGAAGAACTTCTTCAGACATGGTATATCAACCGCTTCCTGAAATTCCGCGAAGGGGCGTTTACCGATCCTGACTCTTATTTCCACAATTATGCGAAATTATCTAAAGAAGAAGCTGTTAATACAGCAGCTTCGCTTTGGAAAGAAATTAACTGGTTGAATTTAAAACAAAATATTTTACCCACGCGAGAACGTGCCAGCCTTATTATGACCAAGAGCGCTAACCATGCGGTGGAACAGGTAAGATTGCGGAAATAACAGAAAAAAGGGGAGTACCGACTCCCCTTTTTTACTATTCGGCGCTTCGCAGCGATATTTCTCCACCCATCCAGGGTTTAATCACGCCATCCTGTTCAAGCAATAATGCGCCCTGAGTATCAATGCCGCGAGAAATACCAAATATTTCTTTGTCGCCAATAATCAGTTTTACCGGACGACCAATAAAATTATCCAGTTTTTTCCAGCGCGAAAGATAAGGAGAAAGACCTTCTTGCTCAAAAAGCTCAAGCGCAGCACGTAGCTTATAAATCAGCTTTGCGGCCAGCATATTGCGGTCGAGCGTAATTCCGGCCTCCTGCAACGTGATCCATCCCTGATTTATCACGTCCTCTTCTACACGACGCATTGCCATGTTAATACCAGCGCCAATCACTATTTGTGCGGCATCGCCCGTTTTACCGGTTAACTCGACCAGAATACCCGCCAGTTTGCGGTCCAGTAGGTAAAGGTCGTTAGGCCACTTCACACGAACTTTATCTGCGCCCAGTTCACGCAGCACTTCCGCCATCACAATTCCAATAACCAGACTCAAGCCTATTGCCGCCGCAGGCCCCTGCTCCAGACGCCAGTACATTGAAAGATATAGATTCGCACCAAACGGTGAGAACCATTTACGCCCGCGACGACCACGCCCCGCCTGTTGGTATTCTGCTACACAGGCATCGCCTGAACGCAGCTCGCCAATTCGATCAAGTAAATACTGATTGGTTGAATCGATAACGGGCAATACCGCCACGTTTCCGCTATCCAGTTGGCTATGAATACGGTCAGCATCCAGTAACTGGATGGGTTCCGGTAAGCTATATCCTTTCCCGGGAACGGTAAATACATCTACTCCCCAGTCGCGTAATGTCTGGATATGTTTATTAATCGCCGCGCGGCTCATTCCCAGCCGTTCACCCAACTGCTCGCCTGAGTGAAACTCTCCGTCGGCAAGTAGTGAGATCAACGTCAGGGGAACGGTAGTATCTTTCATGCAATGCTCTCCACAGCGTTCACCTCTCCGGACCGACCAATAAAGCGAACCTCAGGCTCCAGCCAGACATTAAATTTTTCACCCACTTTTTGCCGGACATGATGCGCCAGCGCCACCACATCTTTACTTGTCGCATCATTCGCATTAATCAATACCAGCGCCTGTTGGCGATGCACCGCAGCGCCGCCAATAGTGATGCCTTTCAACTGACATTGGTCTATCAGCCAGCCTGCCGCCAGCTTCACTGAGCCGTCTGCCTGAGGGTAATGCGGCGCGTTGGGAAATCGTTCTAACAGTTCCATAGCGATATCGGCTGCGACAACGGGATTTTTAAAAAAGCTGCCCGCATTGCCATTCACTTTAGGATCCGGCAATTTTGTGGTGCGCATATGGCATACAGCATCAAACACCTGTTGCGCGGTGACCGTTTTCGGGTCCAGACAAGTAAGATCGCCATAGGTCAACACCGGCTGCCATTGCTTTGACAAACGCAGACCCACCGCGACGATCGCAACGCGATCCTGATATTCATTTTTGAAGATACTGTCACGATAGCCGAAACGGCATTCCGCCGCGGACAAACGCAGACGTTTTCCCGTTTCCAGTTCAACGCAGTCAACGTAGTCGCAGACGCGCTGTAGTTCTACGCCATACGCGCCAATATTCTGTATAGGCGAGGAACCAACGCAGCCAGGGATGAGCGCCAGATTCTCCAGGCCGGGCATGTTGTTGTCCAGCGCGTAGCGAACCAGCTGATGCCAGTTTTCGCCTGCGCCGACGTGTAGGTGCCAGGCGTCCGCGGTTTCATTCACCTCAATGCCTTTCAGGCGGTTAAGGATCACGGTGCCGGCGTAATTTTCCAAAAACAGGACATTGCTTCCTTCACCCAGGATCATAACCGGCAGTCCCTCACGAGTTGCTTGCTGCCAGGCGCTCAGTAGTTGTTGTTCGTTTTCAGCGCATACGATGTGCTTTGCACAATGATCAATGCCGAAGGTATTCCAGGGTTTTAGGGAGTGGGTCATGGCTGCTTTCCTGATACTCAATCGGCAATAGTTTACCGTATCTGTGTTGGGAAGGCTTGTGGTTATGTCGACGGAATAAGGCGGTATACACAGGCATTATGTCGATGCCGTAGGCCGGATAAGGCGAAGCTGCCATCCGGCGGTGCCGGTTGCCTGATGGCGCTGCGCTTATCAGGCCTACATTTTTACAGTTACCACACACGCAAAGAAGCCCGTCCAGACGGACGGGCTTCTTCACTTGTCTGATGCCTGGCAGTTTATGGCGGGCGTCCTGCCCGCCACCCTACGGGCCGTTGCTGCGCAACGAGTGCTCACCGACAGACCACAGATAAAACAAAAGGCCCAGTCTTTCGACTGAGCCTTTCATTCTATTTGATGCCTGGCAGTTCCCTACTCTCGCATGGGGAGACCCCACACTACCATCGGCGCTACG
>NZ_JBKFRY010000032.1:0-4048 GCF_046569105.1 Salmonella sp. 741265073_HBA
TAAATATTAAAAAGTAAATATCACATAATAACCATTATCACTACATGAGAGGTGAATATGATGAAACCTATTTCTGCCGCGATCCTCAATATTAGAGGGGCAGCCCCCGGCACTGCCACCATCGGAAATGGCGCAACTAACCTAGCCAAAGATATTGTTAGGGTAGTTAATATTGCTTATAATATTTCAAAGGTTGAGCAAAAAAGTGGTTTCTTGTTAGTAACGGGAGAGAAAGGCTTCAACAAATCGGATTGCATGCATATGCTGGGACAACAAATATCCAGAGTTTTTTCTGGGAAGCACTTATATCCTGGTGCTTTTATAAATAAAGACGCAGCGTCCGAATTTGAAAAAACAATCAGTACTCATTATAAAACTCTTTCGGGTCACATTGATCTGCAACAATACACTAATGACGTAAATTGCGGAACAGCTTTAGGTATTGTTGCACGGCAGCAAAAAAACTTCATACTAAATGAGATCACATTAAGTGCGTTTAAAAAGGTCTATATTACCCGGAGTATTCCGATCTGTCTTATTGTGAACCTCCCAGAGACTAATGCCGCAACTGAACACACACTCGCCAGATACTTTAAGCTGGACCATTCCCGGATGCCGCCGCGCACCGCTTCTATAAATACCGCAACATCCTGATCGCGCCATACTCCAAACTGGCACCAGCCGCCACTGTCAGTCTTAATGACCCTGGCCCAAATTCCGTACAGTGCTAAAACTTCTCCCAGTAGTCGTATGTTCTTTTACGGTTAACGCTTCTGTTTTTTTCTTCTTCTCCAGTACCATCTGGCGACAAGGATCGAGTCCCTCAGTTAACCATGATCTAAAGTACTGACGGCGTTCCCTGGCATGAGATAGTGATATGGTTGGATAATCGCCAATCGTCAGTTGAGCAGCTTTCCCGTTCCATCTGTATCGGTAAAAGAATGTTATACTGCCGGATGTAGAGAGTCTGACATTTAGACCATGAGCGTCTGAGATGACCTTGATTTGGTCTCTTTTTTTGCCAGGAGCCTATCTTAATTTTGTATCGGCAAGCAATGTGTACACTCCATGAAAGGATATACACGTCAGTGTACACATTTTGCATAAATTGATAACCTCAAAGTACACAAAATTAAAACACCAACGCTCGATAACGAATTGATAATGTTTGAAAATTTCAAAAGACATAAAGCATGGTAAACAAAAATAAAACGAGTAAATATGCCTTACGATAGTAGCTACACAAATAATAAAAAAATAACATTAAATCAAAAGGTTATTATTTTATTTTTGTGGTGAGTTTGTTTTTTAGCACACAAATATATACACATTGTTTTCTACTTTCTCCGGCAGGCATCAGAATGCCTCCGGGAAACCCCGGCCTCCAGGCCGGGGAGCAGTCAACAGCGCTTACGGGTTTCACTTCGTGATGCCTGCAGGAAACTTTCTGTTTAACGCCCCTCGCCAGGACTGTTAAACAGGTTCATACTGAACGCCAGATTTTCGGCATTCCATTCTCCACCATCCACAGGGGATGCCATGAACTTACTAAATGTGGTAAACCCGGTCACATCCGCCCTTCGCTCGGTGATAGTCTCCACCGGCAGCTGTGTTGTGCCTTCGGTTATCTGATAACGCAGCCGGTTTTCCGGCGCTATAGAGTCCCGATAAACTACATTCAGCGCCACGCCCAGTATCGCCTTCCCTGTACTATCCGGCAGCTCAAACGTCACGCTGGCCGGTTGCGCCACCGGCTTCACCGCCAGCACCCCCATATCATTATTTGGGTCCAGCGTGTTCAGTGCAGTGACAATATCCTCACCGTGAGTATTGCTGTGCCGGTCCCCCTCGTAAGAGGCTACTTTAAATGGCTCCAGCGTAAGATTACCCAGCAGATGCGGCGTTACCGTGTGGTCGCTGTTATAATCCAGTTGAGCAATATAAATATCTCCGACCATAAAGCTGAAACCATCCTCTTTCACCGGGCTGAATACTGACCCGACCGTCAGTGCAAGAGGGTATTCACCGTGACTGCCAGCCATCGTCAGAGTAAGGTTTTCCACAGGCTGGCGGCTGACATACACCTGTACAGTTGCATTTACCCCCTGACTGTCCGTGCTTATTACCAGCTCATAGTACGCGCTGGTTTCCTCCGTTGCTGTTCTGACACTATTCACCCTTGTGGGCGCAGTCCCATTTCTTGGTATCGATAACATAGTAGTGTTCACCTGCGAGAGTACTACCGGCTTCTGACTCATGCGGAAACCTACCTGTATGGCCCGCGCCTTCAGATCCAGCATTCGGGGGAGCAGTTCCAGCGTGAATGTTGCTGCAGACATGTTTTTCTCTGTCTGCGCCTGCAGGCCATAAAATGTATTGCCCTGCACCATCATACTGCCTGTCCGGATAACCGACTTTCCTGGCACAATGTCCCTGAAAGCGGTAATGCCGCACCTTTTCAGGGCCTCCACCGGCTCCCCGGTAATCTCACCTGGCGTTATCTGTTTAAATCCGACCAGCGTTCTGATGTCCAGTACTGTCAGGGGATTAACTGTATTCGTCAACTCACACCTCTTTTGTCACTAAAAGAAAACCGTGGAGACTTTTCACCGGTTTAACCAGTGTGTCCCCACCACTCAGGACCGCTCCACCGACAGTCCTGACGGGCACGTTTAGCATAAGCCCTCTGCTGACAGCCTCTCCCCGCAGAGACCTGACCACCACTGATAATCCTGTGTTCTGCATCACCGAGCTATACACCTGCCTGACGGAAATGAAGGTATCAGGGGTATACCGGTTACCGCTGAGCAGTAACATAAACATACTGACCTCCTTACGTGATTCGCCTTGACATCCTCCACGTCCTTTAGGACGTGGAGGATGTTAAACTGCCATTGCCATAGTGCCTGTCAGTGTTTCTCCATCCCAGAGCACTGTGATGACAGTTCGGGATGCGGACAACTGCGGGGTATCATTCTGCGACCAGTTAAGATTCTCCGGCCAGGTGATGGTCCCCCCCTGCCCCCGGAAAACCAGCGCCAGCACCATCGCCCGCCCTTCAGGTAAACGGGTAAACGTCACCGTGTTATCCTGTGTGCCGTCCAGGATGAATAACTGGTGTGACAGTGCATCGACCATGCCGGCTGAGGAGGACACGGCTACATCAAAAGCCCCCTGGCGCACCCACACTTTATTGCGCCGCACATAACATATACTGTCTTCAGGCGCTTCCGTTACCGTTATTGAGGCAGCGGCCTCCTGCGCAGCAACTTTGGCTGCATCAGCCTTCGTGGCTGAGTCAACAGCGTCTGCTGCACTTTCTGCCGATGCTTTTTCTGACATGGCGGCAGCCTGCTCACTTTTCCGCGCGGCAACCGCATTATTCTCAGACCTGCGACTGGCCTCAACTGCGCTCTCTTTTGCCGCTTCAGTCTGCGTAGCTGTAGCTGCAGCAGCTGCAGCACTTTCCGCTGATACCTTTTCTGACATAGCGGCAGCCTGCTCACTTTTCCGCGCGGCAGTGGCACTGCCTGAAGCACTGTCTTCTGCCTCTCTGGCTTTATCAGCACTTTCTCTGGCCTGCGATGCCAGCTCCTGAAACAGCTTCATAGCCTCGCTGGTCAGGTCTTCATCCTTCACCGCACGCAAGTAATCATTCAGTGCCCCGTCCGGTGAGTCAGGCCGGACCTCAATGTTCCCGACCAGAGCTGGTGGAAAGCCTTCCACCGCCAGCGTCACGGCATAGTCTCCGGGCTGTGCATCAATACGATATTTTCCGGCTTCCGTACCAATATCTGCAGTGACAGTCGCAATCACCGCACTGGTTGTGTTCAGCGCCCGCAAACGAATGGTACAGCCCGGTACAGGCTGACCAGCACCATCAATAAGAGTGCCTGATATAACTGGCATATCACCTCCATAAAAAAGCCCGCAGGCAGGCTTCCCATTTATCAGAATGCCTCCGGGGAGCAGTCATATTTGTTCCTGTTAAACGAAAGGGACCGGAAATCCGGTCAGTTTGTGAAGTTGTTCCCCGACCGGGAAACCA
>NZ_JBKFRY010000033.1:0-3104 GCF_046569105.1 Salmonella sp. 741265073_HBA
CACTATGACGCCATCCAGTTACCGGACGGCACCCTTCGCAAACATCCCCGCAGCATCGCTTTTTCCAGCATGGATGAGGTCGAATTTCAGCAGTTGTATAAATCCGCGCTTGATGTGCTCTGGCGGTGGATTTTATCACGTACATTTCGTACTCAGCGCGAGGCGGAGAACGCCGCCGCCCAGCTAATGAGCTTTGCGGGGTGATGGCGATGAAATACTCCTGGTTCCATCATCACGACTGCACAACCGAGCAGGCCGACACGCTGATATCGGATTATCAGAAGCGGGGCGTAAGGACAGAAAAGAGCCTGAACCCTGACTTCATTACCTGGACTGTCAGCGCGAAATTACCTGAATATGCGCACCGGATGCGGACGCCAAAATCCTTACGCCAAAAGGTCTGGGGGTGAGCATGGCTAAATTACCGCACCGTAAGTGCGCAAACAAAGAATGCCGCCAGTGGTTTCACCCGATACGCGAGGGGCAGATCGTTTGCTCGTACCAGTGCGCCAGCGCCGTCGGCAAAGAACAGACCAGAAAAGCTCGCGAAGCCGCGCAACGTAAGGCGCAATCCCTTCAGCGCGCCGCTGAGAAAAAAGAACGCGCCGCCTGGCGCCAGCGGAAAGCCGCGGTTAAGCCGCTGAAGCACTGGATTGACTTGACGCAGCGCGCCGTAAATGACATTTGCCGCGAAACCGAACTGGCAGAAGGACTCGGTTGCATCTCCTGTGGAACGAAGACGGCGTTCGCATGGCATGCAGGCCATTACAGGACTACGGCCGCCGCGGGGCATCTGCGCTTCACTCGCTTCAACATCCATCTTCAGTGTGATGTCTGCAACGTCTACAAATCAGGGAACATCGAAGCATATCGTGCCGCGCTGGTTGAGCGTTACGGTGAGGCGGCGGTGCTGGCACTCGAGAACAATAACACCCCGCACCGCTGGACGGTCGAGGAGCTGAAGGAAATCAGGCTCGTGGCTCTGGCGGATCTACGTGCGCTAAAAAAGCTGGAGGCCGCATGAAACCAGAACTGATCGAGATACTCCGCGTGCGCTGGCAGCGCCTCCGTATTTACCGCCGTCCGGGGTCGGTGTTGGTTGATTACCGCATCCTACGCAATTTTGTTCGTATTTATCAGTTCACAGGATTTACTCAATGAACGCTCTATACCTCCAGTATGTACGTGAACAGCTAATGGTAGCGACAGCCGATTTAAGCGGGGAGACTAAAGGGCAGCTTTTGGCCTGGCTGGAGAACGCGCAATTCGACACGAAAAACTATCCCCGAAAAAAACAGCGTATCTGGGACGAGGAAACAGAAAGCTGGATAACGTTAAATAACCCGCCAATCCCCGGCAAGCAGTCGCTGGCGAAAGGAAGCGCTATCCCGCTGGTGAAGCCTGTGGAATATTCCACTGCCTCATGGCGCCGGGCGGTTCTTTCACTCGATGAACACTACAAGGCGTGGTTGTTGTGGAATTACAGTGAGAATACCTGCTGGGAACACCAGGTCGAAATAACACAGTGGGGCTGGAGTGCGTTTGCGGCGCAACTCGACGGAAAGAAGATGGCCGGTAAAACACAGGAACGACTCCGGGCATTAATCTGGCTGGCGGCACAGGATGTCAAATCTGAATTAGCCGGGCGTGAGGTTTATCAATATAAAGAGTTAGCGGGACTGGTAGGCGTTAGCGAAAAGAACTGGTCAGAAACCTTCACCAGACACTGGCTGACCATGCGCGCGATATTTCTGCGTCTTGATCAGGCGTCTCTTTTGAGTGTATCGGAGTCGCGTTCGGAACAGGTGGCTTTCAACCTATACGCACTTAATTGACACAAACAGTTATCCGGGGCTATATTCCCAGTACGCCAGCAAAATCTGGCGTCGGGATTGGCGTCCCGGAATTTCACCGCGACAGAGACACGCCGCGAGCGTGTTTTTTATTGTCGTTTGTATACGCGCATCTGAATTATGGTGGGGCGTATGGGGGAGCCGAAAGGCTCGCCGGTCGGTGATCCGGTTACGCCAACCCTGTACGTCTCACCACCCAATCCGATTGGCGTCGGCGGTGGTGATAAACAAAACAATCACCGGAGGGCGTCATTATGACCACTCAAATCTCTGTCGAAACTCTTTCCCCGATTACCCATAACCAAATTCCCGTTATTACTACCGAACTTTTGGCGCACTTATACGGCACAAAAATCAAAAACATTTCTGATAACTTTCTGAACAACACCACGCGATTCGTTGTAGGAAAGCATTTTTTTAAAATTGAAAAAAACGAATTACGCGAGTTCAAGAACAGACCCGAAACAATCGGGTTAGTTGGTAAAAATGCCCGTTCCCTAACCCTCTGGACAGAACGCGGCGCTGCCCGCCACGCCAAGATGCTCGAAACAGATCAGGCTTGGGAGGTGTTCGAAAAACTGGAGGATTGCTATTTCAGTCAGACACTACCATCGCCAACACGCCAGGTTCAGCCTGCCGTCGACATGCTTAACATCGACCTTCTGATTAAGATCCGCGATGGTAACGTCAAAGACATTCGGCAGGTTGGTCCAGACATGTTCGTTGGAAAAGTAGAGCAGATATTGAGCGGATTACGCGATAGCGGCTGGATAGTCATTAAAAGGGATTTGCTTGCTGAGAAGCTGGCGACGTGGTGATTGCAAAACTGGATTAAAACGGCTATATTTTATGTAAATCTGATATCGTCGCCATAGCTTCAATCGTCGACCAAACAAATTCAAGCCTCGCCATCGTGCGGGGCTTTTCTGTTTGTGCCGTCCGGAATAATCCCTCTGAGTTTTGTCGTTAATCCACCGGGCGGCCTTCCTACTTCACACTGCGCCATCCGAGCTATCGGAGGTGAGGCTTATGAAAATGCACAACGATCCCCATTCAATGGACTCACAATCTATTTTTGCTGGCTCACAATTACTGCCAATGGAAAAAACTTCTCATTTGGCTCTGAGCGTCGGATTTCGCTCTCACTTAGCGTGAGTCCACGTCCGATTTCAGTTGCAGTTATTGTGAGCCAAAATTTGCGCTGATTGCGAGTCTGACTTTTTTCGATTGTGAGTCGTTACAGATAGCCGC
>NZ_JBKFRY010000034.1:0-2830 GCF_046569105.1 Salmonella sp. 741265073_HBA
GGGATCGAACCGCTGACCTCTTGCATGCCATGCAAGCGCTCTCCCAGCTGAGCTATAGCCCCACTACGTAAAGCTTGTCGAGTTGACGGGCGGCATCATATGAATTCCCTCGGCATGTGTCAACGGCAAAATGAACTTGCCGAATTCAATCGCTGAAAAAGCATTCAAATAAAGGACATTGCGGCACAACTCGCATTCAGTAGTTAAACACGTCACGGTTTCGACTAAAATGGTGCTATAAAATGAACCACTAATTAACCCCACGACTATTCAGGGAATCGTTATGTTCAAGGAACGGATGACGCCAGAAGAACTCGCTAATCTCACCGGTTACAGCCGACAAACCATCAATAAATGGGTACGGAAAGAAGGCTGGGCAACATCGCCCAAACCTGGCGTCCAGGGCGGTAAAGCCCGTCTGGTTCATGTAAACGAACAGGTTCGTGAATATATCCGCAGCGCTGAACGTTCAGTTGACCATCACGCAGACACATTCACGCCTGCCAGCAACGCATCGCTTGAAGCGCTGCTTATGACGCTCGCCAAAGAGATGACCTCATCCGAGCAGAAACAGTTTACCTCTCTCCTCGTGCGTGAAGGGATTACCGGTTTGTTACAACGCTTAGGGATACGCGATAGCAAATAATATGAAAAGATTACGCAGTAAAATGACCACTGAAGAGCTGGCTGAATGCCTCGGCGTGGCCAGACAAACCGTCAATCGCTGGATCAGAGAACAACACTGGAAAACCGAAAAATTTCCCGGCGTCAAAGGCGGACGCGCAAGACTCATCCATATTGATGCCAGCGTGCGGGAGTTTATTCTCAATATTCCGGCTTTTCGCAAACTGCCTGCGTTTTATCAGGCGGAAGAGGCTTTCGCAGAATATGCGAACGCGGCGCACAGTCACGCTTATCGACAAATTATTGATGCCGTTGAAAATATGTCTGCTCAGGAACAGGAAAAACTGGCGCTGTTTTTATCGCGGGAAGGTATTCGCGGATTTCTGACGCGTTTAGGTATCAATGAGGCGGACTAACAAATAATAAACGGCAGGCGTCTGCCCTGCCGTTTATTCTGTTTCAGCTGGCGTTACTGCTGACTTTCACGCTCGGCGATAAAGCCCAGCGCTTTGTTGATGCGCTCAATGCTGCGGGTTTTACCAATCGCATGTACGGTGACATCCAGCGCAGGCGACTGCCCGGCACCGGTCACAGCCACACGCAGCGGCATCCCCACTTTACCCATCCCCACTTCCAGCTCATCCGCCGTGGCCTGAATCGCGTGGTGGACGTTTTCTGCTGACCAGTCCGTAATCGCCGACAGCTTGTCGCGCACCACTTCCAGCGGCTGACGCGCCACCGGACGGAGGTGTTTTTTCGCCGCATCGGCGTCAAACTCGCTGAAGTCTTCATAGAAGTAGCGGCAGCTCTGCGCCATCTCTTTCAGAGTTTTGCAGCGCTCGCCCAGCAACTTCACCAGTTCAGCAAGCTGCGGGCCGTTACGGGTGTCGATATTTTCCTGCTCGATATGCCACTGCAAATGCGTCGCCACATATTCCGGCGCCAGCGTATTGATATAGTGGTGGTTCAGCCACAGCAGTTTATCGGTGTTGAACGCGCTCGCAGACTTGCTCACCGCACCGAGGGAGAACAGCTTGATCATCTCTTCGCGGGTGAAGATTTCCTGATCGCCGCTGGACCAGCCCAGACGCACCAGATAGTTCAGCAACGCTTCCGGCAGATAACCGTCATCGCGATACTGCATCACGCTCACCGCACCGTGACGTTTAGACAGCTTTTTACCGTCGTCGCCGTTAATCATCGACACATGCGCGTACATCGGCACCGGCGCGTTTAACGCTTTCAGAATGTTAATCTGGCGCGGAGTATTGTTGATATGGTCTTCGCCACGAATCACATGGGTAATTTCCATATCCCAGTCGTCCACCACCACACAGAAGTTGTAGGTTGGGGAACCGTCGGTACGACGAATGATCAGATCGTCCAGCTCCTGATTGCTGAATTCGATCGGGCCACGGATCTGATCATCAAAAATAACGGAACCGTCCTGCGGGTTGGCAAAGCGCACCACGCATGGCTCATCGTCGGCATGATGTTCGTGACTGTGACGGCAACGCCCGTCATAACGCGGCTTCTCGCCTTTCGCCATCTGATCTTCACGCAGTTGCTCCAGACGCTCTTTAGAGCAGTAGCATTTATAGGCTGTTCCCGCCTCCAGCATCTCGTCAATCACCGCGTTATAGCGATCAAAACGTTTGGTCTGGAAATATGGGCCTTCGTCCCATTCCAGGTTCAGCCAGTTCATACCATCCATGATGGCTTCAATGGCTTCCGGCGTGGAACGCTCAAGATCGGTGTCTTCAATACGCAGCACGAACTCACCGCCGTGGTGACGTGCGAAAAGCCAGGAATAAAGAGCAGTACGCGCGCCGCCGACGTGCAGATAACCTGTCGGGCTAGGCGCGAAGCGAGTTTTGATTTTCATGAAATGGCCTTACGTTTATAAAGATGCCGACAACCGGCAAATCCTGGAAAGATGAATAGCCTTGTATTCTATCACTGTGGCTTGATTCCTCAATGTTGATCCGGTCAGAACGCTGCGCTTTGCTATTTCCGTATAGAAATCATGCAGCGCGGAGTAATTCACGATCGTTTTGTTTAATTTTACGACGAACAAACAAAAACTTTAGAAAATGCGTTGACTCATTTTCAACTCTCCCTATAATGCGACTCCACACAGCGGGGGTGATTAGCTCAGCTGGGAGAGCACCTCCCTTACAAGGAGGGGGTCGGCGGTTCGATCCCG